>NZ_JBIWEY010000023.1:0-76338 GCF_044762775.1 Lysinibacillus sp. NPDC096418 | reverse complement strand
TGGCAGATGCAGTTGGCGTCTCCAAACAAACTATTTTTGTGATGGAAAAGAATAATTACTCACCATCTTTAGTGTTAGCTTATAGAATCGCAAATTTTTTTGAAGTAGATATTAATGAAATATTTTCATATGTAGGAGAGGAAGATAACAATGATTGATGTATTAGACAGATGGATGCTTGAAAGCGTAGGAAATTTTAATATTTTTGTAGGGGTTATGACATTTATTTATATCGGTTCTTTGCTGGTTCTATTTTTTGTAGGAAAGAAATTTGGTAGACCCGACGAAAGAACGAATGCCATATATTTAAAAATCATTTCTAGTATGTTTACTACCCAATTGATTGTAACTGCTGTGTTTATTTCATTAGTTGATAGTGATATCCATTATTTCCGCCAGTTCTTATTATTATTCCAAGCGATTGTATTCCTTGTAGGGGCAATCAATGCGTTCAGACTATACAAAAAAGATTTTAATTAATTAAAATGCTATTTACAATGAGCTGCCAATTTGGTAGCTTTTTTTATTAAACGTCCATGAAAGAACGTAATAATCTTTCATTTGCTGTGGTGAAGTGCTGATTTCGGTGCTTCTTTTCCCTTCTGCACAAAGGGAAGAGAGGCACTTTTTTTGATAAGAAAGTAAGTGTTAGTTATAAAAAATAAATACAAACACTAATTTTATAAAATATTTATTATAAAATATATAATTAAACTTTACTTTTTGATAGTTATGGTTTATTATGTTAAATATAGGGAGGCGGTCTTGTGAAAGAGAGCTTTGGTGATTCAATCGTAAACAAGGTATATGAGTTTAGAGTGTTAAAGAGGATGTCTCAAAAGGATCTGGCAGATGCAGTTGGCGTCTCCAAACAAACTATTTTTGTGATGGAAAAGAATAATTACTCACCATCTTTAGTGTTAGCTTATAGAATCGCAAATTTTTTTGAAGTAGATATTAATGAAATATTTTCATATGTAGGAGAGGAAGATAACAATGATTGATGTATTAGACAGATGGATGCTTGAAAGCGTAGGAAATTTTAATATTTTTGTAGGGGTTATGACTTTTATTTATATTGGTTCTTTGCTGGTTCTATTTTTTGTAGGAAAGAAATTTGGTAGACCCGACGAAAGAACGAATGCCATATATTTAAAAATCATTTCTAGTATGTTTACTACTCAATTGATTATGACTGGTTTGTTTATCTCATTAGTTGACAGTAATATCCACTATTTCCGCCAGTTCTTATTATTATTCCAAGCGATTGTATTCCTTGTAGGGGCAATCAATGCGTTCAGATTATACAAAAAAGATTTTAATTAATTAAAATGCTATTTTACAATGAGCTGCCAATTTGGTAGCTTTTTTTATTAAACGTCCATGAAAGAACGTAATAATCTTTCATTTGCTGTGGTGAAGTGCTGATTTTGGTGCTTCATAGATGGCTGACGAGGGGCATTTGTTGAAGTAATTGTATATTGAAAGAAAGAGGAAGTTAGGAGCGCATCCTAGGCTTCCTTTTTCTTTCAATATGTTAACCATATAATGTATGGGGATGTATAATGTTTTTGCTTAACACGGATTTAATCATTGGATTTAGTAGTTCCCAGATGAACTAATTGTTCAGCTTGAAAAAGAAGCAAAGCAAACAGAAGGTACTGAACCAACTTTAAATACCGAAACAGTGACAGAGGCTAAGCAAGTAGAAACAAGCACTAAGTAATATATAGTAACTGGAGCTGTTACAAGAGGAAACTTCTGCTAAAAGGAACTTTTGTGACAGCTTTTTTGGAATTTAATAGCACCCCTAAAAATAAATTAGAGATGCTAAAATATTTTAAAATGTATTCTAAAATTTTCTTATTTCAATCGTTGTTGCAATAGAACTTAAAGTACTTATTGCTCCTAAAACTAATAAAGGTGTCGAGGGTACAATAATTCCTAACGTTAATCCTCCTACTCCTAAGGTAGTTGTGAAGTATCTACTAAGTTTCAGTTTTGATTTAGTTGCTTTTGGAATATTCATGTTAACTCCAGCTAACTTATTTACCTTTGTCAATGTTGCATCTAATCGTTTAATCATTTTTACTTCCCCCTTTGTGAATGAATTTATAAGATAATACTAATAGCTGGATTAACCAGTAGTAGTAAACTAGAAACTAAAATATACATTCCATATTTCTTCTTTTTGGCGATACAATATAAACCAACTACAAACACTATAAATGCAAGAGCTAGTGACATGTAGTTAAATGTTGCTACGGAGCTATGTAGAGAATTGATAAAGAAGATATCTGATAATAATTGATCCATTAGTTATTTACCTCCTTATTAATTTCAAAAATTTGATAGATTGAATTATCAAGCAAAAAGCCAAATATTTCTTTCTTGTTATTACCAAAGTCCTTTTCCATTGTTGCAGTAAATAATAATGTACTAAAGATTCCATATGCTTGTTCTTTTGAGATTTTTAGCTTTAAACTTGAATGCTCTATAGCATTATTGAGAAAGTCTTTATCATTTTCTCTGAAGCTTTCAATTTCTGCTTGTGGTAGCTTGTTTAAAAATAATACGTAATCTGGATTGCTGAAATCATACAATTTAGGGTATTTTACATATTCTTCAAAAAGCCATTTCATAGCTGTTTTAAAACCTTCAATGCCTGGGTTAGTCTGCATAATAGAGTTCCATTGTTCTTTCAATTGAACTTGAATCATCAATAGCACTTCTAGAAAAAGCTCCTCTTTTGTTTCATATAATCTGTAAAAAGAACCTGTTGATATTCCGACTTCCTTCGTAAGAAAAGCGATGTTAGTTAATTTATAGCCTTTCGTTTTCCAACCATTTGCGCAGGATTCTCGTAGCTTTTCTTTAAGCAATTGAATATCTTCTTCTGTAAAATTCTTTGCCATTAAATACTCCTTTCGAAGATCACCATTTTCAATGAATATTAAAAATTTTTTATTCATGAATATAAAATAATTCATATTCATGAAAATGTCAAGTTAGTTTGTCTAATTTAACTTTTAAAGATTGTGAAAAAAGAGGTGAGCAAACGAACTTTAATGTAGCAATGATTTATAAAGCATACAAACTAAACCTAATAAACGTTCCCAGATGAAAATTTGGAAACACACCAAAAATCCACGAATGTTGTAAAATAAACGTTTCGTGGATTTTCTGATGAACAATGTTTATACGTTTTTTTATACAGGTGGCGTAAACGGTTGATGTAGCAGTATTTTTACTCGTTTGGTTTATTCTTCACTTTGCATAAAATCGTGTATATTTCTTAGTGTTGTAAATCCGTATAAATATGGGGCCCCTATTAGATTAGCCATTCGTTCATTACAGAATGATTTCGCAACGCTAGAAATGTTAGAAATGAAAAAACTCTACTTGAGTATAGTTGAACAATTATTAAAGGATTTACGGCATGATTATTATAATCGCAAACGAGTGCTCTAAAAAAAAGGAATCCGCATCGCGCGCTGGGTAAAACTTGATGAATATTTTAGCGATGTAATACTGGCAACAGCTGGGAAGATCTAGCCCTTTGTTATGCCAATCAAGCCTTGAAAACTGAAGTGGAGCAACTGCTCATACAAAAGATAACTTTAGTATGAGTAGTTGTAAGAGTTATTGATACTGAAGGATTTGTATATTATAAAATTCTGCATACATAATAAACGACTTTTAAAACGAAAAAGGCAGTAGTAACAAGGGATAAAACCTTGTTACTACTGCCTGATTCTGTTGTTATGTAAAATCGTTTTGTATGGAAGTGTATAAGGTTTTATGGGGAAGGGGTATCGTCAAAAAAGATGGAGTTATTTTTAATTTAAAGTAGCATTTGAAAGTTTTTGGAACGTTAGAAGAACATCTATTTCACAGGCATAATGAGCGTTCTATAATTTTTAACTAAAAATATTGATTGCTCACCCGATATAAAAAGGGTTAGTTGTAAAAAAATACTAATATTAAAAATATTAGTATTTTTTTGAGAAGAAACCCCGATTATTTTACATAGGTGGATAATTGAAATGAAATTTACGAAATTATTTAGTTTTCTGTTTGTGGTAGTAATGATGTTTTCGTTCACAACATCTACAACACTTGCTGTATCATCTTCAACAGATGATATGGACAATTATACTTCTGCCCCTTGGGGTTCGCTTAGCTATTAGTTAGTAAAAATAGTGAAACTAGTTTATTTGTTCTTTCATAAATGGGAGGTGCAAAAATGAGATTTCCAACTATCAGTAGTGGTACATTAAAATTGTTAGATGTTGAAAATAAACTAACATCTATTTCAATGCCAAGTTTTTTAGGGATAAATTCGATGTCGACAAAATCAGCTCCAGCGATGGGTGAAGAAAAATATAAGGAAGCAATTATTGCACAAGCTAAAAAAGATTTTGAAAATGACAAATTTGGTGGGCATAATAATTCTTCTTATAGGACATTAAAGAAGAGTTTTGTATCTGTAGTATCACCTGATCGTAAAGGCTCGATAGCACAAATGTTAAGGCAATTACCATTCATGCAGCGTGGAAATGTGAGTTATTTAGAGGTAAAGGATGCGAAGGGGAATATTACTTCTACCTATTCGCCCCATAATGGTTGGCATGCAATTGGTACACGAGAAGAACGTAATCGTGAAAGTGAATTTAATGCGATTTATACAGAAGCCTGGCGAGCATTAAAAGCAGAAGCACAGCAACAAGTAAAACCAACATCAAGTTCGATTGATACATTTATTTAAGTTATACAAACATATACAAACATATACAAAATAACGTTCCCAAATCAAAGCTTGGTAACATTTCAAACAGCGACAAGCACTGTTAAATCAGTGTTTGTCGCTGTTTTTATTAGAAAATAACGCTCTGAGAAGCTGTGAGAAATTATTTTAAAGAGGACTGTTCGATTCACTTGTTCTGAATGGCTGTAACATATAAATAGACTCTCAATGAAATGTTACCAAAGGACGCTTTGGGAAGGTTATACTTCAATTAACGGCTGTTTAGTTGAACAAGGAATATGATAATGGTAATAAGGGGGGAGTACGAAAATTGAAAAATTATTTCAACGTTATATCGGTAATAATATGTGGATTTGATTTAGTGGTTTATATTTTATTTTTAAACGGAATTGATTTAGTTACAGATGAAGTAATCTTTCCTTTAATGATAGGTGGTTCAATTATTGGGTTTATTCTTTCGTGGTTTGGCAATAAAGGTGTTACAAGAAACATGGGTATTTTTGGAAATGCTTTTGTTCTATTATTTACAGTAATTGGTCCACTCATAGTGCGTGCTTTTATATGGAATGCACCTTAACGAACTGTTCACTATAGAAAATAACACTCTGAGACGCTGCGAAAAATAATTTTAAAGAAGACTGTTCGATCCACTTGTTCTGAATGGCGGTAACATATAAATAGAATCTCAATGAAATTTTACCAAACGACGCTTTGGGTGCATTTTCATTATTCAACAATCGGGCCAGATAGAAGATAGCCAAACCCGAAGCAACAATATAGTTGAATAAAAGTAATGTACAGTTTGGCCTCGTTGTGTGTATCACTAAGGCTTAAGACGGATATTAATTTAGACTCAAGGTGTATAGGAATATTAATCAAATAATGTTAATTTTTACTTATATTGATTTTTAAAGTTCCACCCTGGGAAAAGAATGAGGTAAAATGCGATGACAACAAACCGTGTTACCTTCATCGATACAATGCGTGGGTTCAGTTTATTTGGCATCTTAATGGCGAATTTACTGGTTTTCCAGTTTGACATGGCTGGGCGAAAAATAATAAAAAAGGAGCATTCAATTGAATTCATTGAAATTTAGTATTAGTCGTTTGCTTTTGTACTTTATACTCGTCTCATTATTTGTCTTTGTATCGGGTAATGTCGGACAATATTTTATAGAAACTCAAGGTATGAACCGACAAATAGGTATGCTTTTATCAGGAGTGATTTTCACTGGGTTAACACTTTTTGTACTTTATATACTTAAGAGAAAAAATTCAGAAGTACTTAAAAATATTGGCTTCAAGCGTGTAAATTCATCATCTAAGTTGATCATCGGAATTGCATTGCCCTTTATTTTACTCGTATCAGGAATTTTAACAGCTTATTTATTTGGTGGAATTGAGAACGTAAGCTTGAACTTAACAACAAATGTTATAATTTCCGTTTTAATCAATACAGTGACGGCATTTATGTATGAGGCATTTCCAGAAGAAGTCTTTATGCGTGGACTAATATTTGATGAGCTACATAAGAAATTTCGCTTCATCATCTCATTGATTTTGCAACCGTTAATCTTCATTTGTCTTCCGATTACGGTGATTGCAATGCAGTCAATATTCTTTAGTGCGCCATTTGCAATAACTATAGACTATATTATATTGCTCTTCACTTTTGGAATTGCCCTACAGCTATATAGAAAGTATACAGGAACAATATGGATGAATATTATCTTCCATATTGTTTTTCTTGAAGTGGGTAGATATATTTCCACGGGAGGCAATGACCAAGAAGTCGCTCTTTTAATGTTTGATGAGACATTTGGTGGATTCATGACTCTATACTTGTCATTTCTGTTTATAGTGGTATTTAGTGTGGTGGTGTTGTCACTTTTATTACTAATTGATAAAAGAAAAAATCAGTTATAATAACTAAACTAAATAGCTATTTTCAGTCAAAAAATTATATTGAAAGTTTAAAAATATTTAGTTTGTGGAAGTATTGTACTTAAACAAACAGGGGCATTGATCCAAGAAGGATTAATGTCCTTTTCTGTTGATCTTCTTATGGTAGTAACGGGGCAGCATTCCAGTAAAAAAAGAAATATGACAATGGAAAGTTTGTGAAGAAGTATACTTAAACTAACGTGTGCTTTAGTGCAACAATGATTTATAATGTATACATAAATAAACTTAATAACGTTCCCAAATAAAAGTTTGGGCGCACTTTAATAAGCCACGAATGTTGTGAAATAAACGTTTGAACTGCACCCCAATTGTTAGACACAATCTAACAATTGGAGGTGCAGTTTTTCTATGGCTAAATTTAGTGCAGAAGAAAAATTACAAGCAGTTGCTCGATATTTAAATGACAATGAGAGTTATCGAACAATAGGAAAATCAATTGGTGTAAATCATAAAGCAATTCAGAAATGGGTGAAACAGTTCGAATATAATGGTGTGAACGCATTTATTAAACAATGTACAAATTATACACAACGGTTTAAACTAGACGTACTTAAATACATGACTGAATCTGGTACATCTACGATTGAAACTGCAGCTATTTTTAATATACCTGCACCTTCATCAATTATTGTATGGAAGAAACAACTCGAAACATATGGTGTGGATGCCCTTCAGTCAAAGAAAAAGGGGCGTTCATCCATGAAAAAAGAATCTAATAAACAACCGAACAAGTACCTAGTAGAAGGCTCTACAGAAGCACTTCAAGCACGTATCAGGCAGCTTGAAATGGAAAATGAGTATTTAAAAAAGTTGAATGCCTTAGTTCAAGAAAAGGGAAAATCACCACGAAAGACAAAGTAAAAGTCATTTGTGAATTAAGGCATAAATATTCGGTGAAAGCACTTGTGACGTATGCAGGAATTCCGCGTAGCACATTTTATGATATGGCAAAAAAGTTAGATTTGCCGGATCCAGATGCCGATTTAAAAGCAGAAATCAAAGCGATTTATGATGAATATGAAGGTCGTTACGGCTACCGTCGCATTCGTGATGAGCTAGCGAATCGTGGTCGAAAAGTGAATCACAAGAAGGTTCAACGCATCATGAAAGAGCTAGGCTTAAAGTGCTTAGTGCGTATGAAAAAATATAAATCATATAAAGGCTCGGTGGGGAAAATTGCGCTAAATATTTTAGACCGCAACTTTACAGCGGAAACACCAAATGAAAAATGGGTAACGGATATTACAGAATTTAAATTATTCGGAGAGAAGCTTTATTTATCGCCTGTTTTAGATTTATTTAATGGTGAAATTATTACGTATACAATTGGTTCAAGGCAGACCTATTCACTAGTTTCTGATATGTTAGAAAAAGCTTTAGAATACTTACCAGAGGACCACCAGCTACTCATGCATTCAGATCAGGGCTGGCACTATCAAATGGAAAAGTATCGTAAAAGACTTCAATCAAGAGGAATTGTGCAGAGTATGTCTCGTAAAGGAAACTGTTACGACAACTCTGTGATGGAGAATTTCTTTGGGATTTTGAAATCGGAATTCCTTTATTTAAAGGAGTTCGAAAGTGTTGAGCATTTTAAAATGGAACTTGAAAACTATATTACGTATTACAACACGAAACGAATTAAGGCAAAATTAAAACTGAGTCCGGTACAATACCGAACTCAGTTTACCCAAGCTACCTAAGCGAAATAACCGTGTCTAACTTTTAGGGGTCACTTCAGTTTCGTGGCTTTTCTGATGAACATTGTTTATACGTCTTTTTATACAGGTGGCGTAAACGGTTGATGTAGCAGTATTTTTCCTTGTTTGGTTTATTCTTCACTTTGCATAAAATCGTGTATATTTCTTAGTGTTGTAAATCCGCATAAATATGGGGCCCTATTAGATCCAGCCATTCGTTCATTACAGAATGATTTCGCAACGCTAGAAATGTTAGAAATGAAAAACTCTACTTGAGTATAGTTGAACAATTATTAAAGGATTTACGGCATGATTATTATAATCGTAAACGAGTGCTCTAAAAAAAGGAATCCGCATCGCGCGCTGGGGAAAACTTGATGCATATTTTAGCGATGTCATACTGGCAACAGCTAGTGAAGATCTAGCCCTTTGTTATGCCGATCAAGCCTTGAAAACTGAAGTGGAGCAGCTACTAATACAAAAGGCAACATCAGTATAAAACTGACAGTTGCCTTTTGTATAATATGTAAAGGGTTTTTAGTTATTTTTACTTTTATTGAATTCTACCATCTCTACACCATCTAGCAAAATTTTCGCAATTATTGTCGAATAATTTATAATTTTTTTCTCCTATTCTACTACGAGCACGAACTATTATTTCAGCATTCGAATATTTCTTTGGACTATTTTTTTTATGAACTTTTGCGTCTTGAGCAAAATCCTTAAGTGAATTAAATGTTACTCCCTCTACCCTCATGTAGTGAATAACTGTGTTATTTCCAATATATATTCCGTGGTGTGTATAGCCAATTCGTTGAACGTATAAGTGATCACCTAAATTAAAATTATTTGTGCTAGAATTTAAAACTCTTTTTGTAACATTTATTGGATCATTTGCATCGAAAAAATTATTTACAGTATCATGTACATTTTCAACGGTTTCGTTAAAATTTCTTACGCGGTTCCCTAGTTGTGGATTGACTTTTGTAGTTTGCTTTTCGATAACTCGATTAACTTTAGATAATGTATTTTTAGTTGTTCGACTTAACAAAACTGCCGTGGGACCAATAAAATTCCATGGTTTCATTATGCCACCTCTGATTATTTAAATACTTTCTGTTTTTAATAATATCAATCTAGCATTTAAAAGAGAATAGAAAAGGTAACTGCAGCTAACTAACAGTTACCTTTTCTTCTAGGAAATCTTCTGCCCACAAGTTGGACATCTATTGTCCTTCTTCACCCCAGCCACATTAAGTACCGCATTTGCAGTCCCATCAACAATCGCCTCAAACAACTTATTATCGGTAAACCCGATCCCTAACAGTAACATGGGTGCACGCGTATGCTTCACCACAGAAAAGTCAGCTTCTTTTCTCCACAATCATGAAACCCAACATTGCCTAGCTCCTTCTGAATCTTAGCAGCTAAAGGTTTTGACTTCGTATTCTAAGATCGGTAAACATACACTTCGGCACGGCCCCTACTTACAGCTTAAACGCATTCCGGTAAATCGACATAAAGAAATCATACGTCTTCTATAATTCCATCTTTCTCGTTGCTCAAGCTACACAGCAGCGTGTCTTATCGATTGCCGCCCCAGCAGCCCGTAAACGCGTTGCTACGGCTTGTCCTATTAACATCCTATCATCTGCTTCAAGACGCCCCTTAGTTACCTCGCAACATGTTTCCGTAATCTCTTCTTTAGGATCGATCTCCATTTGCTTTGCAATTTGTGTCATGGTTAACAATTGTTTTTTCTAATTTCCCTATTTTAGGGGAGGAAATGCAAATCCTTTTTATATAACTTTCCCTACATTCAAATTTAGGAAAAGTTACTAGGTTTAAATAAAAATAATGAGAATAAACGATTACTCCGCAAGATATATCAAAAAAGAGTATGGAAAAAATTGATACAATGTAAATGAAAGAAGAATCTTCTGTTGTATAACTACGAAATTGTAATTTGAAAAATCATTATGTATGTGGAAGAAAGTTACATGACCCACATCGATTTCTACATTATTTTTAGATATAACAGTTCAAAGTGCTGTTATTTCGTTTGGTATAGGCAGAATTGACTTTGAATTATAGGATAGGAACCTTAAAAAAACAAAATGAAACTATTTTCAAAAGAAAGAAGCGATGACGTTGAAAATCATTAAATGGTTTACGATACTCTTAGGTGTTTTTGTAATAGTAGGTATTTTTCTAGTTTATCAATTTGGCCCAGTTGTTGGTGCACAATTCGGCAAACCAATATATATTACTCCTCCAACTGCGACAAAATACGGAAAAGTAGCACTCGACATGATTGAGTTAAATGGCTATTATACGAAAGATGAAAAGTGGAAAAAGGAGAAAGAAAAGCTTGAAAAGGAGATGGAAAAGGTTTCTGTTTATGAAGATACATATCCTCTCATTGAAGAGGCTTTACAAGTCGGAGGCGGAAAGCATTCATTTTTACTGACTAAAGAAGATCAACAAAACCTGTCTGTACAAAATGAAATGCCTACAGTCACGCGTGAAGATGATGTGCTGATTATAAAGTTACCACATCATGGAGACGCTGTTGCGAGCGGAAAACAATATGCTGAAACGGTTCTACAAAAAATTAAGAACAACGATGACGTAAAAGGCGCTATTATTGATCTTCGTGGGAATAGTGGTGGAGACATGGGACCGATGATAACTGCGGTTTCTCCACTTTTAAAAGATGGAGATCTTTTGCATTTTGAATTTTTAGAAAATGGAACGGCTGTCAAATTAGAAGACGGAAAATCCATTGGAGGTGGTGCCCAAATTTCAACAGACATCTCACCTTTTAAACTCAATATACCGGTTGCTGTATTAATCGATAATCGAACAGCAAGCTCTGGGGAAGCTGTTTTAATGGCATTTATGGGGCAACCTCATGCAAAAACATTTGGTCAATCAACTGCGGGATATGCCTCTGCAAATATGACACTTCCTTTATATGATGGTGCAAAGATTAACGTTACAGTTGCGTACAATAAAACATTAGACGGAAGAATGTTTTATGATGACCCAGTTCCGCCAGAAGTTGAAACGAATGATCCGCTAGAAAATGCGAAAAAGTGGCTAACTGAATAAGCTCGAGATAGTCAGAATTTTGGTATTGCGGTAACCCAACCTAAAATAATTATTTTTTAAAAGATTAATCAGTGCCTGTTTATAAGGTCGTAGTTATAGAGTTAAAATGAAATGTATTATCCTCACCAGTAGGGCGCTATTCTTGAACAAAGAATGACGCCCGTTTGTTTAGTGTTTTTTCCTGTATATTGAAAAAGATTAAAGGATAGGCTCTTTTCATACAAAAGGCAACTTCAGTTTTAAACTGACAGCTATCTTTTAATTCTTTCTTATATACCTACCTTTTGCCCACAAGTTGGACAACTATTGTTCTTCTTCACCCCAACCACATCAAGCACTGCATTCGCAATCCCATCAACAATCGCCTCAAACTTCGCATCATACAGCTTATTATCGGCACTATTATCAATAAACCCAACCTCTAGCAACAACGCAGGCGCTTTCGTATGCTTCAATACATAATATTCAGCCTCTTTCACCCCGCGATCCCGAAACCCAACACGCACTAAAGCATTTTGGATCTTCGCTGCTAATGACTTCGATTTAACATTCGCCGTTTTATAAACATACACCTCAGCACCGGTCCCAATCTCCGGCTTAAACGCATTTCGATGAAACGAAATAAAGAAATCATACGTCTTTTTCCATTCCATCTTCACTCGTTGATCAAGTGACAAAGTTGTATTGGTTGTACGCGTTTCATCAATGACCACCCCAACAGTCCGTAAACGCTTCGCTACGCTTGTCCTAATAGCAACACATCATCAGCCTCACGGCGCCCATTATACACAGCGCCAGGGTCCTTTCCGCCATGCCCATAATCAAACAAAATAAGCATCTCATCCCCCTTCCTTCTCAGATTATCCGACACTAATGTCTATATATGATAAAGCCTGCTACAAAACAGACGGATCTAAGTCATTTACATTGATAAATGCTGACTGCGTATAATGCCTTGTGATGGCCACGGATCGATGGCCAAGTAAATACTGTATTTTTTCAATCGGCACACCATTTTCTAAAAGTAATGTTGCAAAAGTATGACGCAGAACATGGCAGCTAAAATGTATACCGTATTCTGCGGCAAAATTCGCTGCGTAGCGCTGTAGTGTACGTTTGCTAACGCGAAACGCTGGTGCACTCGATAAATCGAGCGTTTTTAAATAACTCATTAAGACTTCAACCGAGTTTAGATTTAAAACAGGAATCAATCGATCGCTATCGTATTTCGCATCTTGAATATTCACAAACAACTTATCATCCCGTATTAGGAAGTCCTCTTTTGTTAAATGAGATACTTCACTGACTCGAGCGCCAGTTGAATACATTAAATAAAATGCAGCGCGCACATTTACTTGCAAGCTATCAATAAAGTGAAAAAAATCATTGAGTTGCTCATCTGTCAGTCGGTTTTGACGATATTCGGCCACTTTGATTGTCAACAATTTAGATACCGGATTTACTTTTACGACTTCGTTTAAAATCAGAAAATCGAAATAGCCACGCACGCAAGAAATGATCGCATTGACGGTACGTTTTGATTTTCCATTCTTCAATAAGTACTCTTTAAAATCAATCAGATGCGCCGGTGTTACGTCAAAAAGTTCGTGTTTTTGATCACTAATCCACACTAAAAACTCGATTAAATGGTACTTATAAGTGTCAATCGTATTTTCAGCTTTTCCCTCTAAATGCAGATGTCTCAAGTATTTGACCGTCAAACTCAAACCAAAATCGCCTCCTTGCACTTATTTAATAATATGTTGTATATTAATTCTGACAAATGAGCCAACTCGTGGGTGAAAATTTTCGCTTTATTTCTCGGCGTTGAGTTTATTAATGCTCTCTGTGAGTGCTTCAATCTTCTTTTCCATGCGTATTAAAAGATAGATCGAGATGACAAATGAAAAGCCGTAATCCAGATAAGGTACGATACTTTCCATCATGTTGTTTCAAACTTAAAATCGGTAAGCACGTTTTCGGTGCTAACGCGAATCGTTAAGATATCTCCTAAGTTTTGGCCGCATGTTTTACAGAGATCTAAGTCACCCACTAAATAATTTGCTTCTGCAGCATCGAGCACGCTCATTTTAAAGTAAATATCTTTTACGCGGTTACAACACTCGCATCTTTTATAAATCGTATGGGCAAGTGTTGCTATCTTTAAGCATTTTTTTTTCAAAGCATCCACCTCTCCTATTTTGGTTTTAAAATGACCAGGCAAGAATGGGGGTTCTCACCTGGCCGTAAAGTTTTTTAACCAACTACGATGCCGAAGTCAGTTGTAACCGTCTGTACAGTCTTAGCGCCTTTAATCTTAGCCGGACCACCTTGGCTAATGACGTTAAATACATTTAAATCATTGATCAGTTCCATCGCAGCTTCAACAGTCGCAGCTGTTAAATCTGGTTTTGGATCCGATACACGAATAGACTTTGTTTTCCCGAACATGTCTAGAAACTCCATCACTACCACATTTCGAGTAGTCGCATTACTCATCATCACTCACCTCCCTTTATAAAAAATCAACCTATTTACCCCGTGACATATGAATATTGTACAAGTTCGACATCGTCCAACGTATGCATGATTAGAGAGGCAAAAGCCGTCGCTACCTGCATAATTTCAGCTGCAGTTAAACCTAATCGAACATTGGCTAAAGTTACAGAAGCTTTTTTGAAATCTCCCTTCTCATCCTGTTTCATGAACGTCAATAGGATATTTGATTTGTGGTTGTTCAAAACTCACTCACCTCCTTTCTACTAACAATTATATAATATAGCTTACTAATAAGTTAGTTATTAGCTAAATTAACTTTAATTGACATTTATTGATTAATAAGTGCAAGCAACTTGTTACTCAATTACATTCACAACCGTGGCACAAACCCATACAGTGATAGCGATCATACACATTTCAAACATACTTTAGTCACCTCCTATTCTTATTTAGTAAAGTATAATTCAGGGAATATATGGATTGTTAGATGACATTTATTATTTGATTAAAAGAGCGATTTGACAAAAATTCAGCGCTAAGCTGGCCGCGCCCATATTAGTAGGATTACTACGAATTTGGTTCTTAATTCACCTGATTAACAATAGATTCTTTGAAAAAATCGAACTTAACAATTTAAAAACATACTTGACTAATAGGTATTGTTTGTTTTAGAGTGTAATTACTTACTTCTAAGTGAGAAATGGTTAACCATTAACGAAGAAATGTAATCAAAAAAGTTGCTGATTAGAGATCTAAAGGCACTAAAAACGTGAAACCCTTCAATGTGAAGGATATGCGTTTTTAGTGCCTTTTTGTTTTGAGTTCAGCATGACTTGTAGGAGAGGGGATTTGTCTAGTGGGAATAGACACAAAAAAAATTTTATTTTAAATTCGACTATTAAACTAAGAATAGTATGGATTATGTTGGAGGGGAATGGAAATGAAAAAATGGTATCAACAAGTTTTAGCATTTATAGTATTAACAATTTTTTTAGTTGCATGTGGAAATGAATCTGCTAAAGAGAATAACTCATCAGTAGAAGGTACAGCTCCTATTCGTGCTGCGATTGATACAGCGGCAGGGGGGTCATTTCAAATAAGGGCTGCGAATACAGAAGGTTATTTTAAAGAACATGGTATAGAGGTATCCTTATCAAACTTTGCATATGGGATTGATACAGTGAATGCCATGTTAACAGAACAAGCAGATACAGGCTTAGCGGCAGATTATGCATTACTGAATTCTTTAAATAAAGGAGATTTCGTTGTTGTATCTTCTTTAACTGGTAGTGCTGAAAATGTAAATGTACTTGATTTCACAGAGGTGTTAGCTAGCCAAGAAGTGAAGGAGGCTAATGATTTAGCTGGTAAAAAAATTGGTGTAGCTAAAGGTACTGTAGGTGAATATCATTGGTCACGTTACTTGGAGCATTTAAATATCTCTGAGGATGATGTGAAATTTGTGCCGTATAGTACACCAGATGAAGCGATTGTAGGTGTGAAAAAAGGTGATATTGATGCAGTGTTAGCATCTGGCGCTTTATTAGAAAAGTTTAAATCGATTGAAGGGGTGCACACGTTGGATAAGTTAAGCACTGTAGAAGGGTTAAATATTGCTTCTTATCTTGTGGTTGATCGCCAATTTGCAGAGCAAAATGAAGTGTTAATTGCTCAATTTATTTCAGGTATTCGTGAAGGGATTGAATATGTGAAAAGTAATCCAGATGGCACAGCAGATATTGCGTATAAAGAGTTGAAAATCACAAAAGAAGATGTACATCGTGATTTAGAGAGACAGAATTTTACACTAGGATTTACGGAACAAGATTATAGACATTTAGAAACGATGAAGCAATATCTACTAGATAAAGGGATGTTGAAAGAAGATTATGATTTGAAATCGAAGTTGTTTTTAGCGCCAGCAAAAGAAGTGATTCCAAAGCAGGTAACATATAACGAATAGGAGGAGTACAGTTGTCGATTGTAGAAGATGCGATTGTTTTAAAAAATGGTGCGAAAACCTTTCAAGTCGATGAAGAGCAACCAACATATGTATTAGAAAATGTAGATTTAACTATAAAAAAAGGTGAATTTTATATTTTACTAGGGCCAAGTGGTTGTGGAAAATCTACTTTACTCAATATTATTGCAGGATTTTTAGAACTATCGGAAGGAGATTTACAAATTCGTGCTTCAAAAGAAGGGAGAGATGGACGTGGATTTGTTTTTCAGTCTGCAGATTCAGCACTCTTTCCATGGCTCACAGTAGAAGAGAATGTTTCATTTGGCCTAAAGATGAAAAAAGTGACTACAGATGAGCGAAAAAAACGCTCCAATTCCTTTATTCATTTGACAGGGTTAACAGGACATGGACAAAAGTTTCCAGACAATTTATCGGGTGGAATGAAACAGCGTGTCCAGCTAGCTCGTGTTTTAGCAAATGAGCCAGAAATTTTATTAATGGATGAACCGTTTGGAGCACTTGATGCCATGACACGTCGCACAATGCAAAATGAATTGATCCGCATTTGGCGAGAAACGAATAAGACGGTCATTTTTGTTACACATGATATTCAAGAGGCGATTATTTTAGGGCAAAAAATTGGCATTATGTCAGTCGGGCCATCATCGAAAATTACGACATCTTACGAAGTGGATTTACCTTATCCACGGGATATTACGAGTATTGCCTTTAACGACTACTATAAAAAAGTGCAATCGTACTTTGAAAATTTCGAAATTTAAGAAAATTGGTAAGGGGGCTTCATATGGCCATCGCAAAAATAGAAACCGTAAGTAAGCGAAGTAAGGCTATGCATAAAAAGAGTCTTGGAAAAGTGATTTTAAAGTCGGGAGTTATTGGTTGGCTATCTATTTTAGCTATATGGCAAATTGCATCGCTATTTTCAGATCCAATGTTTTTACCAAGTCCACTTCTAACATTACAGGGAGCAATTGAAATTGCGAGTGATGGCACGCTGTTTATTTACATGGCATATAGCTTTGCACGTGTGTTAGCAGGATGGACATTAGGGCTGCTCATTGCTGTGCCAATCGGTTTGTTAATTGGTACAAATGCTTGGGTACGAACATTATTAGAGCCTGTTATTAACTTCGTTCGATTTATTCCGCCACTTGCATTTATTACATTATTCATGTTGTGGTTTGGTATTGGTGAACAGTCAAAAATCTTTTTAATCGTTTATGCAACATTTTTCGTTATTACGATTAATACATTAACCGGTGTGCTTTCCATATCGAACGATAAAATACGTTCCGCACAAAGTATGGGGGCATCGAAGTTCCAAACATTGATTTATGTTGTGATACCGGCAACGGTTCCATATATATTCACTGGAGCAAAACTAGCGATGGGTTCGTCGTTTATGGCGATTGTTGGGGCAGAAATGGTTGCTGCCAATGAAGGGATTGGTTTCATGATTTGGAATGCACGATTGTATTTCAAAACGGACTGGATTTTCGTTGGATTAGTTGTATTAGGTTTAATGGGCTTTTTAATGGATCGTTTATTTGCTTATGCCGGTCGCAAATTATTAGCTCGCTATAAAGTCGTAGCATAAATTTTAATAATTAGAAAAGAGGAATTTGAATTGGGACATCCAACAGTATTTCCGACTGGTGTAACAGTCTATAACAAAGAAAAAGCGTACAATGGTTTAACGATTTATCCATCAGGGAAAGGTGCTTTGCTTATTAATATGAATGGTGATGAAGTGCAGCTCTGGGCAGGTCTTTCTGGCTTCCCAAATAAGATTTTACCAGGGGGTTTTGTACTTGGTTCAACAGGAGTACGACCAAGTCAATTTGGTTATCAAGACCAGGTTGATTTAGTTCAAGTCGATTGGGATGGGAATATTGTTTGGCAATTTGATAGAACAGAGTTTATCGAAGATCCAGGGCAAGAGGCGCGATATATGGCTCGCCAGCATCATGATTATCAACGCCAAGGTTCATCAGTTGGTTATTATGGACCATTTGAAAAACCGCTTGTTGATAGTGGTACGACACTATTACTAGTCCATGAAGATGTTGATAATGCGAAAATTTCTGATAAAAGATTATTGGATGACAAAATAATTGAAGTGGATTGGGAAGGTAATATTTTATGGTCGTGGCGAGCAAGTGATCACTTTGATGAGTTTGACTTTGACGAAGATGCAAAAAACGTATTATTCCGTAATCCATCAGTCGTGCCAGCTGGTGGAGGAGACTGGATGCATATTAATAGTATCTCCACTTTAGGACCGAATAAATGGTATGACGAAGGTGATGAGCGTTTTCACCCCGACAATATTATATTCGATGCGCGTAATACTAACATTTTAGCGATTATTAGTAAAAAAACAGGAGAGATTGTGTGGCAAATAGGTCCTAACTTCGATACCGATGAAAAGTTACGCAAGTTAGGTTGGATTATCGGGCAGCACCATTTCCACCTTATTCCGAAAGGTTTGCCAGGTGAAGGGGATTTACTTGTTTATGATAATGGTGGTGCTGCTGGTTACGGTGCTCCAAATCCAGCGTCTCCATTCGGGTTACGTAACGCAGTGCGTGATTATTCACGTATTGTGCAATTTAATCCTATTACGTTAGAAATCACATGGCAATATACACCCGATGAGGCAGGTCATAACTTATTTACAGACGGCTCAAAGTTTTATAGTCCCTATATTAGTTCTGCGCAACGTCTGCCGAATGGTAATACATTAATTACACAAGGTTCTGATGGTCGTATTTTTGAAGTGACAGCCGAGCATGAAGTTGTGTGGGAATTTATCAATCCGTACTTCAATCAAATTTCTCCGCGTCACGCCACAAACATGGTATACCGGGCTTATCGCGTACCATATGAGTGGGTGCCACAAGTAGGCCCACAACAAGAAGTATCGATTGAAAAAGTGGATGTCACAAAATTCCGAGTACCGGGTGCTTTTGTCGCGGAAGGAACAGGAAAGGTGACAATAATTGATGGAGTAGACCCACAAAAAAAATTAGTAACAGGTACGGCACTTGATAAGAATGCGGAAGAAGGACCTGTTAACTTCTGCGTTGTGTCCCACGATGATAAATAATTAATTAGGGGGCATCAAAGTTGGTGAAAATACTATTATTAGGAACGGCTTCGCCAATTCTAGAGCCAGAAAAAAAGGAATTTACAACGCTAAAAAATATACATGATTTTATGCAAACTAGACAGCAAGCCCTAATCGTATAAATGTTGATGTATCAAGTGTTTGCGCCCCCTGCATAAAAAGCTGTATAAATAATGTTCATAGGAAAAAGCCACGAAACTGAACTGCACCCCAATTGTTAAACACAATCTAACAAATTGGAGGTGCAGTTCAAACGTTGATATCACAACATTTCGTGGCTTTTTGATGTATGTCCAAACTTTAATTTGGGAACATTATTTTGTATTGAAATGAATAATATTTTTAGTGAAATACAAGTTGTTATTTTACTTTTGAAAAAATGTTAACATCGTAAGCTACATTATTTTGATACATATATTTCTTTAAAATACCCTCTTTTTCAAATCCATTTTTCAATAATAATTGATTAGAAGCACTATTTTCTAGGAATACCACAGCACCAATTCTTGTTAATTCTAATTCATTAAAGCCATATTCAACTATCCTATTTAAAGCTTCTGAAGTGTACCCTGCTCTCCAAAAGTCGGGATGAATTTCATAGCCAATTTCGGCACGTTTATGCGCAGGTGACCATAAGTTAAACCCTATTGTTCCTATTAAACCTTTTGTGTCTTTTCTTTCGATTGCCCAACGAATCCCTCTTCTTTGGGAAAAGTTTGAAGAAAATGAGTGAATCAAATTTTTAGCTTCTTCTATGCTTTTAAACGTATTCATTCCATAATACTTTGTTACGCGTTCATTTGAAAAGTAAGAATAAATATCTTGGGCATCTTGCTGTAAAATTTCTCTTAAAACTAATCTATCTGTTGTTAGTATTGGAAACATTTTATTAACACCCCACTTAGCAAGTATAAAAATCAATAATGCATATGTAATTTTTTTACACAAAACAATAGTACCAAAAATTAAATATAGTTACCAAAGCGTCCTTTGGTAAACTTTCATTGAGATTCAATTTATATGTTACCGCCATTCAGAACAAGTGGATCGAACAGTCTTCTTTAAAATTATTTTTCGCAGCGTCTCAGAGTGTTATTTTCTATAAAAAACAGCGACAAACGCCGATTTAACTGTGTTTGTCGCTGTTTGAAATGTTACCAAGCTTGCGTTTGGGAACGTTATTCAATTTATGTATGTATACGTTATAAATCCTAGTTGCACTAAAGCACCCTAGTGATATTCTGCATGATTCATGTCAAATTCTTGTCTTGTCATTCCATAGCAAATACCATCATAATAAGCACCTTTAGTAAAAATGATTTTTCTTAGTTGCCCCTCTTTCATAAAACCTAACTTTTCATGTAAGCGCATGGATGGTTCATTGAAAGAATAAACGGTTGTATTTACTTTTTGATAAGCACGCTCTGAAAAGAAGAAGCGAAGAACCATAAGAATCATTTCTTTTGCGTATCCTTTACCTCTGTACGGCTCAAATACAGCTAAATAATAATCAAAGATACCATTTTTTAAATCACAATCAAATGTTTCAATCATACCAACAATATTATTATCTCTATCTACTGCAACAAAACGGAATACATCATCTTCTTCAGATAATTGTTCTTCTACCCATTCTGTCATTTTATCAGCTGAGCGAGGAAAATGAATCGAATCCATATTTCGTAGAATTTCATCATCTAATAATTCGAATATTATGATATCTTTAGGTTGAATAGCTCGTAGTGTAAGATTTTTTCCTGTCCAATAAGTAACTGCCATTATAACATTCCTTCCGTTATTTTCTAGATAAGTAAAGGTAGCAAGTTTAAAATCCCCCTTTTCTTAATAGCATCTTTATACTATTCTATCAGTTTAATAATAACTCCTTCTTAAATTGAACTGTGCCGTTAGTTAAATTTCGAAAACGCCCCCGAAGCATTCTTTGGTAACATTTCATTGGGAGTCTATTTATATGTTACAGCCATTCAGAACAAGTGGATCGAACAGTCCTCTTTAAAATAATTTCTCACAGCGTCTCAGAGCGTTATTTTCTAATATAAACAGCGACAAATACTGATTTAACAGTACTTGTCGCTGTTTGAAATGTTACCAAGCTTTGATTTGGGGATTTTTTGTTTTCAGTATACATTCGTAATTAGGTCGTTACCTCTTTCTCAAAAATTTTATAAGTTTATTGCAAATTTATAAAACAGAATGTAATATATAGTTAACATTTGCAATGTATATATTGCATCGGAGGCGTAATATGAAAAATAACGTGAAATTTGTGCGTATGAAAAAAGGGGTGACACAGGAGCAACTCGCTAAAAAAGTCGGGGTCACAAGACAAACAATTGGTTTAATTGAAAAAGGCGATTATAATCCAACATTAAGTCTGTGTATAGCAATTGCAAAAGAACTAGGGCAAACATTAGATGGTTTATTTTGGGAGGTTGAATAAAATGAAAACTTGGTTAAAAATTCTCTTACCTGATGACGAATATAAAGAGCGTCAAATGTTGATTTTTTTAGCAGAAGCTGCTGTTGTACAAGTTGTGCTTGTTTTAGCTTTAATGATGATTAGTCAATTATTTTTCCCGATGACATCTAAATTAATGCTAGTTATTTGCGTATTCAGTATCATTCTTTATGTAGGGGTACGTTACATTTTTTCTGGTATTGAGTACACAGAGATTAGTACAGAAAAAGAATATAAAAAAGAAGTAAAGTTGTTACGAAAAAAAAGTATAGGTTTTGTTGTAATTTATTTTGTTTTATCCATCTTTTTTTATTTAATCGGAAGTGTCTCGTTTTTTGATAGTAGAGAAAGTCAGTTAGATTTTTTTATATTTTTAGCAATAGCGGGCGTATTTTTATTTGGAATTCAATATATATCATTGCGTAAATCATATATGAAAAATAAAGACTTAATTTAGAGAGCTTCTGTTGAAGAGAAAGCTAAATTTAACACACAAAATATTATTAGTAGTATTCTGTACTTCTGGATATATTCAAACAATACCTGATAGTTAAATTATTTAATTATAGTTCCCAAACCATCGTATGAGGATATTTTTTTGCTACGGTTGTAAATCCGCATAAATCTGACGGGCCCTGTAATAGAAGGAATACTGTGAGAGATAGGAAAGCTCGCCATGATGAATTTCATGATGGCGAGCTTCTTTACGAATGGGGTTACGATAGTTTTGGGTTAGTAGGTTAAGTGTTTAGGAGCTATGTAGTTATGTATAAAGGTCTTGTTATCAATTTCACCATTATAGTTTATTTTTAGAAAAAAACGAGGGTTTTCAACGGTAAGCTATGATATATTTTTATTAAAATAAGAGATTTTGGGATTGGGATTTATTTTCTTTATTTCAATTTCTACTAAGGAATGGAGCGTTACCATGTTTTTTTTAAAATCCAAGAAGGTAATGGAAGAAAATGAGAGACTTAGTAAGCAGTTATGTGAAGTACAGCAGACAAATAAGCGTCTAGCAAAGCAATTGAATGACCTGTCTTTGAAGGAAGATGAATATAAAAACAGTTATGAAAAGCTAAAATCGGAAAATGAAGTGCTAAGAAAACGGGTTGAACAAGATCAAACTCTAGAGCTGTCCTTGAAATTAAAAGAAATAACTGCTCAAATTGCATCCCTCCAAAAAGAGAATAAAAATCTTCAAGAACTACTTGTTCAAAAAAATGAGCAAACATCCTTGAAGAGTGATAGTAAGACGAAGCTAGTGTCACAGGGAACATTTACATATACATATAAGGCAGCAGGAGTCACAAAGGATAACCGACAAAATCTAGTTCGTGCGCTTCAAAAAGGCGCAAAAATCCGTATAGTACGTGAAAAAAACAACCCACATGATCCATACGCTGTTGCATTAATGAATCAATATGGCTCTAAGGTAGGCTATATTCCCAAAAGTGAATCTGAAAAAATTGCAACTATATTAGATAGTGGTGTAAAGCTATTTGGTTATGTTGCACAAGTACATGGTGGACAAAAAAGCGCACCTTATCATGGATTCTCGGTGGATGTTACCAATAAGTGGAGGAGTGATGCCGTTGTATCCCATGGGAATGCAACCCCTTATCCAGTGGGAGATACATCTGGTATCTTAATGGAGAGTATGAAAAGGGACTTGGAGGCGGAGGTATATGATTTTCATGATGATTATCATGAAATAGAGCCTGATGTAGAATATGGACTCCGCTATGATCCAGATGAAGATGAATGGAAGTAATGTAGTATGGTAGATACAGCTACATTATTTAAATAACCAGTTTCCACGATAATCTTTATAGAAGAATGGGCTTGGTGCTATCCAGTTAGCATCAAGTCCTTTTTATGTAGTTCGAGCTCCGTTAAATCCTTCGTGTACTTCATCGGTTACTTTGAATCCTAGTGTACGATCTGCTATTATTATCACTCCTTATTAGTTAACTTAAAAACCCTTCTTGTAATTTGAATATTTCATAAATTATATAGAAAAAACGCTTTCTCTCAACTGGAAGCGTTTTGTGATTCAGGATATGAGATGATTTACTCGACCAATCGCTCGTGGTAATTGTGAAGTTCTTACTTTTGTTTTTCAGGGAAGTGTTCTTCTATATAGGTAGCGATATACTGTTTCTTCTCAATTTCGATTTGAGTAGAACGGAAAAGTTTTCCGAAGAGTTGCCATCCTTTTGTTGCTGCGTATTGCGTTAGGGCTTTGTTTTCAAGGCGTTTAGGACGCTTTTAATGCACCAACCTTAGCACTGATTTTCAGGGAACAACTTCTGTCTTAATGTTCAAGGTGAATATTCGCATAAATTTTTTATGCAATATCGAAACATGTACTTGATTTAAAAACGAAGTAAGCGCATGGAACGGAAAACGACGAGGAAGCCCACGGTTTGTCTCCGCAGAAAGAGTCCGCCTGTAGTGGAATGTGCTATCAAGTACAGATTTTGGTGAAGTGCCTTTATTTTTTTGAATAAAAAATCAAAACGGTATGATAGGTTTTAAGATATGCAACGAATATAACAGTGAACGGAATTTTCGCGAAATAACGTTTAGTACGAAATATGAGGTGTACGATGGATGACAAAATAATACAAGCGATAAAGCAGCAGCAAGAGCAAGGTATAACGATGCTACTCGAACAATATGGCGGGCTACTACAAGCGATTGTTCGTAAATATATCGCTGGCAGACCTCAAGAGATTGAAGAATGTATGGCGGATATCGTCGTGTCCATTTGGTACCACATTGACGATTTTGACTACACAAAAAATACATTTAAAAACTGGATCGCTGTCATTGCGAAGTTTAAAGCGATTGATGCTCTGCGAAAAATACAGCGTCAGCAAGAAATGGTCGAGCTATCAGAGCAGTTGTCCCACCAGCAGAAACTATCACTCGACTGGGGAACCTTACTCGCCCAACTACCACTGCAGGAGCAGCACATTTTCAAGCAGTATTACTTTGAAGGTGTCGAAACGAAAACAATCGCCGAGCAATATGAGGCAAAAGAATCGTGGGTGCACAATAAATTATCACGTAGCCGTAAAAAATTACGCACATTATTTTTAAAAGATGAGGTGTAGAAATGAGCATGTATAAAGATTTTAATGATATCGAAATGGATTTAACTGAATTTGAAGATCAGTGGTTAACAAAAGTCGAGCGCAAGCAAATCAAGCGCCGTGCTTTAAAGAAACTACCGCAAAAAAAGCGCCGATACCTAGGTAGCTCAGTTGCTGCGGCAGCCGTATTAGCGATTAGTCTTGTCGCTTTCAATCAGCAATCAATCGCGAATATCCCTTTCGTCGCTGGTCTTTTAGAAAACTGGAATCAGTCAAATGAAGTAGACTGGACACCATATAAAAATACGATTGGGCAAACGATGTCAACTGGGTTCGGAGATTTAACATTAAACGAAATCATTGTGGATTACGATAAAGTATTAGTTAGCGCAACTTTGGAGCTTGCAGAGGACTCGACTTTCTCATATCGTCATCAATTAGTGCCTTCTATTAAAATAAATGGGCAAATAGTTGAAAAAGTAAGCAATAGTGCACAGTCGATTGAGCAAAACAATAATATGTATCTCGTTTATAACGAAATCCAACTCGAGGGTCCAATTAAAGATGAGCTCGTGTCGATCCAACTTTCCTACGACCGTATGCTAACACCTAGCGGCGAGCCTCCTTTTGGTGAAAGTGTTGCTGAGCCTTGGATTTTTGAAGTTAAGGCTGCACAATTAGCTGTTCAGGAGCAGACGATCGTGAAGAAACTGAATCAACAAGTGGCTTTACCAAACGGGCAAAGTATTGTGATTGACAGCATTGTCACAACGCCCATTTCTACTACTGTATATTTTAGTGGTTATACGCTAGATGAGAATTCAAGGATGGCACTCGTCAACGAAGCTGGCACAGTTTATCATTGGCAAACACAAACGACAGAAGATAATAGAACAGGTGTGATGAATTTCTCTGGTGCAACATTTGTCGATCAGCCGATTTATGTAGAACTATATGATTCCAATCAGCTTACTGGTGACCGAATTTTCATTACGGATATGCAAAAACAAAATTAAATTAAAAACCAACTTGTAAAATACTCCCTACTAGGTAGACAAAGCTGTTTATCTATTGAGGGAGTATTTTCATATTCATAAGAGGCCAGCGATGTTACGTCAGAGTTTCCCCATCACTCCACCAATCGCTCATGGTACTGATGAAGTTCTTCTTTTAATCGCTCAGAAAAATGTTCTTCTATATAAGCTGCGATATACTGCTTTTTCTCGATTTCGATGTGAGAAGAACGGAAAAGTTTTCCGAAGAGTTGCCATCCTTTTGTGGCTACATATTGCTTTAGGGCCTCGTTTTCAAGGCTATTTAGGACGCTTTGTTCAATATGTTTTTCTCGGATTCTGATGGCGATGTCTTCTTTGTTTGATGTGAGAATCTCCTCTACTTTTTCGGCTAGTTCCTGATTTTTTTGCTCGAGCTGTTCCGTTTTCGATTGAAGCTTTTCAATTTCTTGCGAAGATTCGGAAGGAAGTGCTTTGATTTTCTGATGGAGAAAATCCTCGTTTAACGTGAGCTTCATTTCTTCAGTCTCTTCATCTTGTTCCATTTGGAATAATCCGGTGTGCATGATTTGTGCGAATGCTTGGCTTAGGGTATCTAAGCGTTTGTCGTGAGTTGTGTCGGGTAAGTTTTCTTGAGTCGGTACTTGTTTGATAATATGGCCATCTTCATTGATGCGTAAAAGTTGTTTTAAGCCTTTTACACGGTACTCATCTTTTAATAGTAGGATCATGCGCAGCTTCAAAATGGCTTTGAAGTCTAAGCGAATGACAGTCGCTGTTGTTGGATTTGTGGCTTGTCCATCGAAGAGATATTCTTCAAATGGTTTAATGTAGTAACGGAGCTGTGCATCGGTTACGTCAAACCAGCCTGCAACTTCGGGCGTGGAGTAGTATTTTTTTTCAATTAGTTCGAGTAAATATGGCTCGGATAAAAAATGTTGCTCAGCTGGTGTTTCTTGGATTACTTGAAATAATGGATCATTTGTGAGCACCTCTTGTATACGCTTTTCTATTGAAATCGTCTGTTCCATATGCTATGCTCTCCTATTCTTCGCAAAATTTTTCAATTCTTTTCTGCGCTATTGCATGTACTATTTTGCTTCTCTATTTTTCTCTATTCTATGGCGCTCTGTTTTATGCTAGATTTCTTAAAAAAAGCTCAGAT
Organism: Lysinibacillus sp. NPDC096418; assembly: GCF_044762775.1. Taxonomy (NCBI): domain Bacteria; kingdom Bacillati; phylum Bacillota; class Bacilli; order Caryophanales; family Bacillaceae; genus Lysinibacillus; species Lysinibacillus sp. NPDC096418. Next base: position 49,420 of record NZ_JBIWEY010000023.1, on the reverse strand, counting down.
AAATCGAGATGGGGGTGGATGCCCCGGTAACTCGATTTGTCTGAGCTCTTAAGTGTTGAGATAAATTATTTTTTTACGACATATTTTGTAGATGGACCATTGCCAACTCGAATAATACGATGCTCTTTAATAAGCGATTCAATTATTTTACGGACAGTGCCTTTGCTACGGTTCAAATATTCTTCCAGTTCTCTTGCAGTAAACGTTTCCTGATCACTCAACCAGTTTTCAATTTGGTCATCCTGTTGTAAGGGTGGAACGACTTGCAGTTTGGGTAACGTCACGGCAAAGGCATTTGGACTTACTTTCCAATATGGCTCTTCTACTGAATGTTTATAACTTTCTTTTATTCGTTGTAAGCCAGTTCCATAACTTTCAATCCATTTCATCCGGTAAAATACATTGGCGAGCTTTGGATTACGGCTCTGAGAAATACCGAGCTCAATATCTTCAAGTGTTAAGCCTTTGACTAAACCACCAACAGAAACGATTTCGATACGGTCTGTGAAAAGGTGAATGAGGATGCTGCCACTAAAGCTATAATCTCGGTGTACGACCGCATTTATTAGCGCTTCACGTATCGCAAAAGAGGGATATTCTTCTTGCTCTACACGTTGTAATCCCTCAAATGTAGAAGATTTGGCATTATATAAGTTTAGGTACTCATATACAGCCTCTACTTGTTCCAAAATAGAGCCATCAAACTCTTTACGATCTTGGAATTCCAGTTTATCCGTTCCTTTGTAACGTGCACATTTAATTGTATGTTCACACTGATCGGAGAATAGGTAACCTAAGTTTGTATAATAGCTATCATCGGTTAATAGACCTAGTGTACGCTGCTGTTCAGGACCAAATTTTAATTGAATCCTTTCAAAGAAAGTTTGAGCGGTATTGAATGTAAGGGATTGGTTGAGACTACGCATTGTTTCAAAATTGGAGCCGTCTGATTCCATAAGCATTTGACGAATTGCTTCGTCAGAGGCGTTACTGACAGAAGTACCATAACGAACAAAGACACCAGAGGGCTTCATGCCTTTACTCGCAAGGTGGTATGGTTTACGACTTCCTTGTGAAACCTGAATTTTAATGATATCTTTTTGATCGCGCTGTAGGACCTCTAAACGTGTATGGGCTAAGATATCAGGCTTAATACTATCTTTAATCATGCTCGATACAGCTTCTAGGCATTTGTGTGCATTCTCAAGACCAATTGTCTGTCCATCATCATCGATTCCGATATAGAGGTCGCCCCCCATGGTATTCGCAAAAGCAATGACTTCTTTTTTGATGGCCTCGGTTACTTCGCGTTTCCACTCTAATGTAAGTGATTCTTTCCATTCCATCGAATCAACCCCTCAATCGATTATTTGTATAGATCAATAATAATCGATTATAATTGATTAATCAATTTTCTATCATTAGCGAGTAGCTCTTGTGTACGCTACGCTCTCCTATTCTTTGCAAAATTTTTCAATTCTTTTCTATGCTATGGCATGAAGTATTTTTGCTTCTCTATTTTTCTCTATTCTATTGCGTGTTGTTTTATGCTAGTTTTCTTAAAAAAGAGCACAATAAAAGAGCTCTTAGACGAATCGAGACGAGGATTCACTTGTCAACTCGATTTAAAAAGTGTCTGAGAGCTCTTTGGATTTTTAAGTAGGGAAGAGAATAGGAAAGTCTATAATAGGATGGAAAAAATGAAAAAATAATAGAAATGAATAGAATATAGTGAGCGTTGCGGTCATGGCATACAAAAACACTCAGATGAACCGAGTGTTCTCATGGATTTTTACGAGTTGAATTTAATCGGCTAATATTTCTTTAAATTCTTTTCCTTTTTGGACGTACGTGTCGATTGATAATTGGATTAACTCAAGGTCTTTGTCTTGTAGCTGACGCACGACTTTTCCAGGCGAGCCGACGACTAATGAACGGGGTGGAATTTTTGCGCCTTGGGTAATGAGTGTATTAGCACCGATAATGCATTCCTCCCCAATGTCAGCATGATCTAAAATGACTGAACCCATGCCAACAATTGAACGGCGACCGATTTTACAACCGTGCAAGACCACTTGATGGCCAACTGTTACGTCATCTTCAACAACGACTGGTGCGCCTTCATATAGATGAATGGTTGCGTTATCTTGAATACTACAGCGTTTTCCGATGGTAATCGTATCTTCATCTCCACGTAATACCGCATTAAACCAAATAGATGATTGTTCGCCAATTGTTACATCTCCAATAATATACGTACCAGGCGCTTGAAATACAGATGTATGTACTGCTGGTTTTTTTGTACCGTATGTGATCTCCATAAAATCCACCCTTTCATTTATCTGATTATTTTGTTAAAATTTAGTATAACACATTTTAAACGGGAGGTGTATTTTTTGAATCATTTATGTTCTGTTTTAGAGATTCAATATCCAATTATTCAAGGTGGTATGGGGAATATTAGCAGTCCTATACTCGTAGCTGCTGTGTCGAATGCAGGTGGATTGGGGACGATTGGCTGTGGGACAATGACACCAGCGGAAGTAGAGGAACGCATCGTGGCGACAAAACAACTCACGCGGAAACCATTTGCTATTAATGTTCCGATTAATGTGAACCCATATACGAAAGAGTTATTGCAACTAGCTATAGCACATAAAGTACCGGTCGTTTCTTTATCTGCAGGGAATCCGGCACCATTTATTGAGAAGCTACATGCCCATCATATTTGTGTGATTGCGGTTGTAGCATCCGTCAAACATGCTAGCAAGGCGGAACAAGGCGGAGCTGATGTACTTGTTGTGGAAGGATATGAGGCTGCAGGCATTAATTCAAGTTTAGAACTGACAACATTTACGCTGATTCCACAAGTAGTGGATGCTGTTTCTATTCCGGTTGTGGCAGCAGGGGGTATTGGTGATGGACGGGGATTGGCAGCAGCGCTTATGCTTGGGGCATCGGGTGTACAAATGGGGACGCGTTTTATTGCGACGCAGGAAATGCCTGTACATAAGACATATAAACAACGATTACTTGATGCGACCGATGTAGAGACAGTTATTCTTGGTCGCTCGGTTGGACAAGTACGCCGTGTATTACAATCACCGTATGCATCAGCGCTTTTGGCAGACGAAGCAAACGGAATAACGCTAGCGGATTATCAAGAACGTACATCCGAAACGTATCATATTAAAGGCGCTCTTGAGGGCAATGAACAAGGTGGTTTTATGAATAGTGGGCAAATTGCAGGAGTGATTCAAGACTTACCGACTGTTGCCACACTTATTGAAAAGATGATGACGGATGCACAGCAATGTCTAAATCGTACATTACTTAATACTTTTCAGTCTCAATAAGGGGGAGGCCCATCATGACTAGGATTGATTTAAATGATGTTATTAATGGGATAGTGGAACCACCTGCGTGTGATCAAACACTATGTATTAAAGTGATCTCAGCTGTTGAAGGAGAGGCTATTTGTTCATGGGAGATTGATGAACGATTTTTAAATGGGCATCAAGTGGTAATGGGTGGATATATTACTTCCGCAGCAGATATTACAATGGCCTATTCAATGGCCTCTATATTAGAGAATAAACAAGGTTTTGCAACGATTAATTTGCAGACAACATTTTTGAGACCACTTTACATTGGGACTGCTGTGATTAAATCAACGATTGTGAAAAAAGGGCGGAAAACATGTTATGTGGAGGCGACAGTGTCTCAAAATGAGCAGTGTATCGCGAAAATAACGTCTTCTGTAATGGTACTTTAACATTAAAAGAGCCTATCCATTTTTACGGATAAGCTCTTTTAATGTTTTATTTATTATCAGCATGGAAAATTTCTTCAAAGAATTGATAGGCGGGAGCTTCTAGTAAGTTATAATATTCTTGGAATAACAACGCAGCACTATTTCCACTCCACATAGACGGTAATAATTCTTGCGGAAGCCCTGGATCGATAAATAAGAATTTACGATATTCATGGACGAGATTTGTACGCTCTACAAAACACTCCGCATCTGACATTTCATTTCTAGAGATGGCACTTTGATGTACAATATATTGCTTGCTATATTGATTCATAAACTCCTCATAACGAGCTTCAATTTCACCCAAAGACCAGCTTTTTTTAATAAGTGTTTCATGGTCATGTGGACCGATATATTCGGCAGTGAAAAAATCTACATGATCAGCGATGTTATATTTTTGAATAAGGAGTTTAACTTCTTCTTCTAAATTATTGGGAGAGATCCAACATCCATTAGAAAAAGAGCCAAATCCACTCCATAGAAGCTCTTTACGAAGTTCATCTCGAACTTGGCGTTTGTCTTCTGGAATCGTGTACATCAGTAGACGCCATTTTTGATCCCAATTCGTTGGCTTTAGTTTGAAAATTCGGTTGGCAGCTTCTCGCATTCGCTTTTCGCCGCGTTTTGTTAAAAAATAATAACTACGATTTCCTTTTTTTTCGGATTGTAGCCAGCCTTGCTTCACCATTCTTGATACGGAAACACGTACATTTTGCTCAGTGTGACCGAATTCCTTCAATAGTCGAATTAAGCTACCAATCCAAATTTTCGAACCATAGCGCATAATATAATCACCATAGAGCGTAAAAATCATCGATTGTGTATTTGCGCCCATTTTATCCCTCGACTTTCTTGCTTATTTTCCTTGGAATGCAGGTTGACGTTTTTCACTGAATGCTTGTAAGGCTTCGAGGCGATCTTCTGTCGGAATGACTAACTCATATGCCTTCGATTCAATTGCAAGACCCGTTTGTAAATCGGTATTCATGCCTTGTGTAATAGCATATTTTGCTTGACGGACGGCTACAGGTCCATTTTGCATAATACGTGTTGCGAGTGCTTCACATTCTGTTAGTAATGTTTCACGTGGCACCGTTTTTAAAATGATACCTAGTGCCATCGCTTCTGTAGCTGTGATTTTTGCTGCAGTTAAAATCATTTCCTTAGCCTTCATTTCACCGATTAGACGTGGCAGTCTTTGAGTACCGCCCGCACCAGGAATAATTGCCCAACTCGTTTCCGTTAATCCAAGTATTGCCTCATCAACAGCAATTGCAAAATCACAGGCTAATAGCCATTCAAAGCCACCCCCTAATGCATGTCCATTGACTCCGGCAATGGTCGGTTGTGGTAAGTTTGCAATACTATTAAATACATCACGGATTGCTCGTACGTTCCGACGTACTTCTTGTGTTGTTAATGTTTTTCGTTCTTTTAAATCTGCACCTGCACTAAATGCTTTTTCGCCTGCACCTGTAAAAATAACAGCGCGGACCTTTTCATTTATATATAATTCATCTACAACTTGTTGCAACTGTGCTAGTGTTTCATAGTTGAAACAATTTAACACCTCTGGACGATTTACTGTTACATAAGCAATATAATTTTCTATTCTAAATGATATACTTTCCATTTGCAAACTCTCCCTTTTTAGTAGTCTATTAAAAAAAAACGGCACAATCATTGTGCCGTTTTTTATTTATGCTTCGATATTTTCGATAATTGTCGCGATACCCTGACCAACACCGATACACATAGAAGCCAGTCCGTAATGGACGTTTTGCTTTTTCATTTCGTACAATAATGTTGTGATAATGCGGGCTCCGCTCGCACCAAGTGGGTGGCCAAATGCTATAGCGCCGCCATTTACGTTTACTGTTGTTGGGTCTAGTTCAAGTTGTTTTATCGATTCTAATGCTTGTGAAGCAAATGCCTCATTTAGTTCATAAAGACCGATATCTTTTGTAGTTAACCCCGCACGCTGTAGTGCTTTTCGTGAAGAATAAATGGGCCCTAATCCCATAACAGATGGTGCTAATCCTGCAACAGCACCTGTTACATAACGAGCTAAAGGTTTAATACCAAGTTCTTTTGCCTTTTCAGCGCTCATAAGTAATAGTGCAGATGCGCCGTCGTTCACACCAGAAGCATTACCAGCTGTAACCGTACCGTTTTCAAAAATAGGTTTTAGTTTAGCGAGTGCCTCTAATGTTGTATCTGGACGTGGATGTTCATCTGTTTCAACGATAATTTCATTTCCTTTTTTATCTTTGATACGTACGGGTACGATTTCTTCGGCAAAACGATTTGCTTCAATTGCCTTTTTCGCACGTTGCTGGCTCTCTAACGCAAATGCATCTTGTTCCTCACGACTAATGTTAAAGCGCTGTGCTACGTTTTCAGCAGTCTGAGGCATAGTATCAGCGCCGTACATCGCTTGTAATTTGGGGTTTGTAAAACGCCAGCCGATGGTCGTATCAAACATCTTTAGATCGCCGCGTGGATAATCCACTTCAGGTTTCCCCATGACAAATGGTGCACGCGTCATGCTTTCTGTACCACCTGCAATAAAAATATCGCCTTCGCCACTTTTAATGGCACGGGCTGCGAAATGAATCGCATCCATACCGGAACCGCATAGACGGTTAATTGTTGTTCCGCCAACTTCAATAGGTAGTTCTGCGAGTAATGCTGCCATACGTGCGACATTTCGATTGTCTTCGCCGGCTTGGTTGGCATTTCCAAAAATAACATCTTCAATTTGATCGGTTGGTACGTGTGGGTTCCGTTCTACCAGCGCTTTAATAACAATGGCAGCTAGATCGTCAGGACGCACGGATTTTAATGCACCTTTATAGCGACCAATAGGTGTACGCACTGCATCTACAATTACGACTTCACTCATTTTTTTACCACCTCTTTTTGCTCTGTATAGTCATAAACGCCTTTTCCACTCTTCCGACCTAAACGCCCAGCTTGTACATATTGTTCGAGTAGTGGAGCTGGTCGGTATTTTTCACCGAGCTTTTCATGTAAATAACGTAAATTATTAAGGCGAGCATCAAGACCAACCAAATCGACAAGTTCGAATGGACCCATTGGGTAATTCAAGCCAAGTTTAATCGCTTTATCAATATCTTCGGGTGTGCCTAAACCTTCTTGTAACATGTAAAATGCTTCGTTGCCAACAAGTGCACTAATGCGACTTGTAACGAAACCTGGAAATTCGTTAATGACAACGGTTTGTTTACCCATTTGTTCCGCAATTTCGCGAATTGTTTGTGCTGTCTCATCGTTAGTTTCAAGACCTCTGATAATTTCAACCAGTTCCATTTTATGTACAGGGTTGAAAAAGTGCATTGCGATTGTTTTTTCAGGTCGCTTCGCATAGGAAGCAATTTCTGTTGGGCTCATTGTTGAAGTATTTGTCGCAAATAAACAGTGTGGGGATGCAAACTGTTCCATCTGCTCAAATACGGCTCTTTTAATGTCCTTTTTCTCTGGTACAGCTTCAATGATTAAGTCCGCATTTTTTGCGACAGTCGCTAAGTCTGTCACATAAGCTAAACGTAACGTCGCGTCTTCCGCATCTTGCGCTGTTAATTTTCCACGTAGAACGGATTTTTCAAAAATAGACGTAATTTCTTTTTGAGCATTTTGTAACGCCTGCTCGTTAATATCGATAATCGCTGTTTCAAAACCGCCGATAGCGCTCACATAAGCAATTCCGCGACCCATAACACCTGATCCGATGACAATGACTTTTTTCATGAAAGCTACCTCCTTGTTGTGAAAACCATATACGAAGAGTGGGGATGTCTCATCGCATATGGTTTGTAATAATGGTTAGACGCCTAGGGGATTTAGTGGACGGCTACCATAATATGAAATGATACTCTTTGTTTCTGTATATAAATCTAATGTTTCGATACATAGTTCACGACCGAAACCAGATTGCTTATAGCCACCAAATGGTGTACCTGGCATTGCAGAGAATGGGCAGTTAACCATTACGATTCCAGCTTGGATTTGATTTGCAATACGTGTAGCACGTGCACCGTCTTTTGACCAAACCGCTGAGCCTAAGCCGAATTCTGAATCATTTGCTAAACGAATCGCTTCTTTTTCATCACTAAATGGCATTACAACTACCACTGGACCAAAGATTTCTTCACGTACAACTTTCATAGAGTGGTTCACATCTGCAATAATAGTTGGTTCGTACCAGAAACCATTTTCAAAGCCTTCAACTGTCGCAACTTTTCCACCTGCTAAAATTGTCGCGCCTTCTTCAATGGCAGATTGTACATAGCCGTCGATGACATTTAGTTGATCTAAGTCGATAATTGCGCCCATATGTGTGCCCTTATCGAAGGGATCGCCTAGTTTAATCGCTTTTGTTTTTGCGACAAACTTTTCTAAAAACTCATCGTAAATGTCTTTGTGCACGTATAAGCGTGAACGTGCTTCACATGATTGACCTGAGTTATAGAAAATACCGTATAGTGAACCATCTACTGCAGCATCAATATCTGCATCTTCGAACACTAAATTTGGTGACTTTCCACCAAGCTCTAATGTGACACGTTTTAACGTTTGAGAGGCTTTTTCCATAATGCCTTTGCCGACAGGTGTAGAACCTGTGAAGGCTACTTTGTCGACTTGTTTATGTTCCACTAAGTAATTCCCTACATCTTTACCTGAGCCTGGAATGATGTTCACAACACCCGCCGGAACGCCTGCTTCTATGCATATTTCGCCTAAAATAATGGCAGTTAAAGGTGTTAAAGAAGCTGGTTTGACAATAACGGAACAGCCAACAGCGATAGCTGGGGCAATTTTCCATGCGGTCATCATTAGTGGATAGTTCCAAGGAACAATCTGAGCACATACACCGACAGGCTCTTTCTCTGTGTAGTTATGGAATTGACCTGGTAAGTTGTTCACTGTGCCACGGTGACCGACGATTGCACCTGCATAAAACTCGAAGTCTTCGATTGCTTGGTGTACTTGACCTTGTGCAGTGCCAAGTGATTTTCCTGTATCAAGCATTTCAAGTTCTACAATTTCATTGAAGCGTGAACGCATGATGGCAGCAATCTTGTTGAGTACTTGTGCACGGCGATTAATAGGGTATTGTTTCCATTTACCGTGATCAAAAGCCTCGCGCGCCGCTTGTACTGCGCGCGAGGCATCTTCTTGTGATGCTTTTGCGACGGTTGCAACGACTTCACCTGTTGCAGGGTTAATCGTTTGGAATGTCCCACCATTACTGCTTTCAACTTTTTCACCATTAATAATTAAATGGTAAAAATCACGCTTCACTGATACTTGCTCTTGTACTTGTTGTGTCATTGTCATTCACTCCTTCTTATTGTCCACTAAATTGAGGCTGTCTTTTTTCTGTAAATGCTTTCATACCTTCTTGATGATCCTCTGTAGCACCGGCAATACTTTGGCTTTGTGCTTCATACGTAAGGAAGTCTTCAAACTTGAGGTGTTCTGCGGCCTTGATATTACGTTTAATAAGGCCAATTGCCTTTGTTGGCAGTTGTACAATTTGTTGGGCAAATGCATGGACGTCATCTTCAAAAGTGTCATTGTTGTAGACAGCATTTGCTAAGCCTAATTGTTTGGCTTCGTCTGGTTTAATACGTTGCCCAAGTATAGAAATTTCAAGTGCTTTGGCGTTTCCTACTAACTGTTTTAAGTAGTATAAGTTCCCAGAATCAGGGATTAATCCTACATGAATGAAAGCATTCATAAAGAAAGAGCTCTCCGCCATAATACGAAAATCTGCGGCAAGGGCTAAGCTAAAGCCAGCACCAGCTGCGGCACCTTTCACAGCTGCGATAATTGGTTTTTCGCAGCTATGTATTTGTTGCACCATTGGGCCATAATGGTCTGTTAAAATATCACCGAGTTTCATATTTTCGTCGATTACAGACAGGTCTTGACCGGAACAAAATGCACGTCCTTCACCACGTAACACAATGCAACGTACTGTATGATCTGCAGTCGCTTGCTTCACAGCAGTACGAATTTCGTGATTCATTTGTGATGTAAATGCATTTAATGTGTCAGGACGATTTAACGAAATATATGCCACAGATTCTTTTAGTTCATATTGAATAGTTTCAAACATAATTATCTCCCCTTAAAGTTCGGTTGACGTTTTTCAACGAATGCTTGCATGCCTTCTTTTTGATCTTCTGAAGAGAATAATAGATAGAAATTTTTACGTTCAAACTGCATGCCTTCATAAAGTGAGTAGTCCACAGCTTTGTTGACGGACTCTTTAATAAGGCGTACAGCGAGTGCTGGTTTTTTTGTGAGCATTTCCGCAACTTTCTGTGTTTCTTCTACTAATATTTCTGGTTGGACAATTTTGTTGATAATGCCATGTGTGAGTGCTTCTTCGGCCGTAATGCGGGCGGCACTCCAAATCCATTCTAATGCCTTTGTACGTCCGACTAATTTAGTGAGACGTTGTGTACCACCTGCGCCAGGCATAACACCGAGGTTAATTTCAGGGAAACTAAATTCAGTGCCTTCCGCTGCAATTAATAAATCACAACAAAGTGCTAATTCAAAGCCACCACCGAACACGAACCCCTTGACACTACCGATAATAGGCTTTTTAACTTGCGCGATACGATCCCAGTCAGCGAATTGATTTAGTAACTCTAAATGGACAGTATTGTCTGTAGCCATTTCGTCGATATCTGCACCCGATGAAAAAGCTTTTCCATGCCCTGCTACGACAATCACTTGTACGTAGTCGTCACGGTCAAATTGTTCCATCGCATACATAATTTCGCGTACCATTGCACGATTTAATGAGTTATATTGGCGAGGACGGTTCAAATAGATATACCCAACCCCGTTGTCAATCGTTACTTCAATAAATGTGAATGCTGTCATTACGCTTCTTCACCGATAATAAGTGTGACAATGTCGCTCGCAAAGCTCATTAAATCTTTTCCTGATGCTTTGCCCTCTGGGGAACGTAGTCCATTTTTTAAATCTTCCGCGCTATCATATGTCATCTCGCACATTAAATAATAAGGTGAATCTGTGCCCATCGGTGTTGAACTGAACTTTGTAATTTTCATTTCACGTAAGCCTGGAATTTTTGCTGTAATTGGTGTGTGTACCTTTTCATAGTGCTCGTCAAATGCTGCCTTATCTGCAGGGTGTTTATATAATGCGACTAATTTAGCCATAGTTGAATACGCTCCTTTGTCTACATTGAAGTAGAAATTAATTTCATTGCCTCAAACGGGTTTTTACAGCTCTTGCAATATAAAATACTGCGGCATGCTGTGGGACCAAATATATTTTCAATCGTGACATACGTAGAACCACAGTAGGGGCAATCTACATGCCAAGAACCGTCTTCTTTTAAAAATCGAGGTGGAGGGGCTATGCCGAATTGCTTTAAGCCCTCTCGCCCTTTTACTGTTACACGATCGGAAGTCCAAGTAGGATTATTAATAAAAACGACAGCTACTTCACGAACGTTTTCTAATTGAGAAATCGCTCTTTCGATATTTTGTTGAATGATTGTCAGTGCAGGACATCCTGAAAATGTTGGTAGCACTTCAATACGTACAGAGCCATCATTAATTTGAACACGCTCAATCATGCCAAGATCAATAATGCTTACCGTATCGATTTCAGGATCTTTCACTGTATCAAGTACTTCATAGATGAGCGCCTCGTGCAATTCAGTAGTTGTCATAGTCACCCTCCTTTGTAAATTGACATTACCAACTTGCTGCTAAATCAGAACGATAGACTTCTGACATGGTCTCAATCGCTGATGTTAAATCATCTGTATGTTGACCATTACGGCCATTGATTGTAGGTGTTGGTAGTACTGGTAAAGCGATTTTTATGGATTCAAATGTTGGTTTAATAATCGCAAACCAGCGTTCTTTTAAGGCTTCTTCGGATTCGATTAAATCAAATGTTGCCAGGCGCGGTGCTACTTCGCCGAATGAGAATACATCACCTGCATCTTTGATTACCTCTTCAAATGCTGCAATCATACGTGTTCGTGAATCTTCTGTTGCTGTAAATAATTGAGTAAACCAAGCTGTCCAGTGCATTTGGTGGTAATATAGCTCGGCACTAATCTTTGTAGCTATTTCTTGGATTGGACCATAGCTGCTAGCTTTTAAAGCTTCAATTTTTGCTTTTTTTGCTGTTGAATAGATGAAGTTACGTGCAACCGCATAACCCCAGTCATAATTGGGTGCTTCTTTGTAGTAGCCTTCACCGTTTGGACGTTCAACAAGTAGGCTATTTCTACGTTCTTCTTTTGGTCGAAGCTGCGCTAAAGAATCTGTATTGCCTTCACCAAGTTCTTCTAACAGTGTGTAGTATAGTTTTGCGTGCCCCATTGTATCTTGTGTAATGGATGAGAAAGCTACATCTTCTTCGATGTGAGGTGCTAACCCAAGCCATTCTGAGCCACGATAAGAGAATAGATAATCATCATCTGCTAATTGATATAGCAGGATCGTTACAGCTTTTTTAAATTCAGGCGTTACTTCGTTAGTCATCTTTTTTACCTCCTCCAGCCCAAGAGAGAATTTCTTTTTCATCTAGCATTACTTGCTCATAGTGACGCCATTTTTTCTTTAAGTAACCGTAGCCTTTTGTTGTACGATAATCTTTATTGTCTAGGCGTTGTAGAGCTTGTTTGCTGTCTTGTGTTAAGCCATGTAAATGTTTTCGATTTACTACCCAAATGTCTACGACTGGTTCACGGCGCATAAAGTTTTCCTGTGCCATAATCAATGCGATTTCCTCGTTTGGTGCTAGTAGACTAAATTGGTGTTGGAAATGTGATGTTTGTGTTCGTTTACTGAATACTTCGAATTCTTGGTAGAAAGATTGTTTTTCCACGGTAATACCCCTCTCTTAAAAGAGTTAATTTGCTAGTGCAGTTAGCGCTTCACGTACCCAAGCATTATTTTCATAAGATGAACGACGAAGTGTTAATCGTTCTTGTGAGCAAGGTCCTTCATTGCGTTGGATTTTTTTGAAATATTCCCAGTTTGGTTGTGCGTAAATCCATTTTTTTTGTGCTTCATCAAAGTGTAATGTTGGATCTGGCACTGATAATCCTAACGATTGAATACGCGGGACATATTTCGTTAAGAAGCTTTGACGTAATTCTTCATTTGATAACACGCGAATTTTGTATTTAATCGTCACGTCTTGTTTACTTGAACCCGTTGTTTCTTTTGATTCTGGACCGAAGAAGAACATTAATGATTCCCACCAGCGATTGAGTGCGTCTTGGACAAGCTCACGTTGTTCAGCTGTGCCTTCTGCTAGTGCCATGATAATTGCTTCACCGTGTTGTGCGTGGAATACTTCTTCCGCACAAATACGTTGTAATGCACGTGCGTAAGGGCCGTAAGAGGCGCCTAGCATATTTGTTTGTGAAATAATGGCAGAACCATCGACAAGCCATCCGATTAAGCCTGCATCTGCCCATGATTTTGTTGCCATATGAAATACGTTATGGAACTTTAAACGACCTTCGAATAAATCAATCATTATATCACCGCGGTTTTTGCCGTATGGTTTTAATAAGTCTTCGGCTACGCGCAGTAATAATTGCCCATGTCCCATCTCATCTTGCACTTTCGCCATAATGCCGAGTTTCCGGTATAAAGTTGGTGCTTTTGGAACCCATTCTTTTTCAGGTAATGCACCCATGATTTCACTAATACCATGCATAGAAATTAATTTAATTAGTGCTAGACGGTATTCTTCTGGCATCCAGTCATCTACTTCGATTTTCTCTCCAGCGGCAATACGTGCCTCAAACTGCTCTTGTAATTCTTGTTCAGACAATTGTGTTGCTACACTCATCATAAAAGCCTCCTTGTATAACCTATTTTCAATAACCGTTTGGTTTTTGTTATGTTGAAAAGCAAAAAAAATCATTCATTCAGTAAGTCTTCTGAGTTAGTTGCTACTTTAATAGATTCTGTTGGGCAGCCTTCCATTGCATCCTCTAAATCATCGTATAAATCTTCAGGTATTTCTTGGCATCCTGCGTTATCGTCTAAAATAACATATGCGATACCTTCATCGTTATAATCAAAAATCTCTGGAGCTGATGCGCCACATGCACCGCATGCAATACACGTACTTTGATCTACTCTTGTGAATTTCGCCATAGTTGTTTATTCCTTTCAAAAATCTGTTTGCATCATGTATGCTGTTTCTTTTTTTCTTCCATTAAACTCGTACTATGCAACGGTTGTACTTTAGATGTTGGATCAATGTAGACTTTCGCGTTACTAATTGCTGTTGGTGCTTCTCCGAAACCACTAACAATTAACTTCACTTTCCCCTCATACGTACAAATGTCACCAGCAGCGTATATACCTGGGATATTCGTTTCCATTCGAGAATTGACTACAATGGAGTTTTTGCTAATTTCTAAGCCCCAGTCTTTAATTGCGCCTAATGACGAGACAAAGCCGAAGTTTACGATAACATCATCTACTCCATAAATTGGCTCGATTGTTTCGTCTTTCGCATGTTTTAATTTGACATGTGTAATGTTATCTTCCCCTATTAATTCCTCTGGTACATAAGGTGTAATCACCTCGACAGAAGACTGCATTAAATTGTCTACGCTATGTTCATGTGCGCGGAATTTATCGCGTCTGTGTACAAGTGATACCTTTTTAGCAATAGGTTCTAACATCATAGCCCAGTCTACAGCTGAGTCGCCGCCTCCGAAAACCATGACATTACGATCTTTAAATGCATTGAGGTCATTAATGAAGTAATGTAAGTTACGTTCTGCATACTTTTCTTCCCCATTGAATTCGAGTGTACGGACTTTGAAAGCACCGTTCCCAGCAGTGATAAGAATTGTACGAGAGTAATGAGTGCCAGCTGTCGTGACAAGTTTGAAAATACCATGTTCATCTTTGTCAATGGTTTGTACAGACTCATTCGTACAGACATCTACTGGAAATGTATTCATTTGTTCTTTTAAGTTATGGATAAGATCTTGCGCGCGTATTTTAGGAAAACCCGCAATATCGTAAATGTACTTCTCTGGATAAAGCGCAGCTAGTTGGCCACCTAGTTGAGGTAGGCTTTCGATAATTTTCACACTCATGCCACGCATACCACCATAAAAGGCAGCGAACATGCCAACAGGACCTCCGCCAATAATCGTTACGTCTTTAATCTGTTCATGATCAATCATTGAAGCACCTCCATTTGCTCGTTTCTTCTATCGATAATACGAGTCGCCTTTCCTTCAGAGCGTGGAACAGCACCTACTTTTTCGATGACAAGGTTAACAGAAATTAAGCATGCATTTTTTAAATCATGTTTAATTTTTTTTGTCAGTTTTTGAATCAGTGGATGGCTTAGATCGCCCTCTACTTGTTCATATAACCTAGGTGTTAACTCAACGTGTATCTCAATCTCATCCATATTACGATTTTTTAATAAATGGATTTGATAGTGTGGTGCTAAGCCTTCAATTTGTAATAACTCACGTTCAATCTCTGATGGGAAAACATTTACCCCGCGAATAATCAACATATCATCTGTACGTCCTTTAACACGTGCCATACGCATTGTTGTTCGTCCACATATACATTTTTCACGCGTTAGCGATGTAATATCACCAGTACGGTACCGAATTATTGGTAGCGCTTCCTTCGTTAAACTTGTAATGACTAGTTCACCGTCCTCACCATCGGCAACCGGCTCTAATGTTTCTGGATCAATAATCTCAACAAAGAAATGATCTTCGGCAATATGTAAACCGTCCTGTGCTTCGTAACATTCGATTGATACACCAGGACCCATAACTTCGCTTAAACCGTAAATATCCATGGCTTTGATTTTTAACTTATCTTCTAGTGCACGGCGCATTTCCTCTGACCAAGGTTCAGCACCAAATATTCCATATTCAATCCCATTTGTTTCGGGATCAATACCCATCTCTTCCATTTTTTCAGCGATGGTTAAAATATATGAAGGTGTACCAACAAGACCTCGAGGTTTAAAGTCTTCAATTAATGTAATTTGGCGTTCGGTATTACCACCTGAAATGGGAACCACTGCTGCGCCTAATTTTTCAGCTCCGTAGTGTAGACCAATTCCTCCTGTGAAAAGGCCATATCCATAAGCGTTATGGAAAATATCTGATTTGCGTCCCCCTGCGGCAACAATAGCGCGAGCTAAAAGTCCCGACCACATTTCGATATCATTTTTTGTATAGCCGACAATTGTCGGTTTCCCACTAGTTCCCGAAGAACCATGTATACGCACTACATCATCCATCGGTACTGCAAATAGCCCAAATGGATAGTTTTCACGTAAATTTGTTTTTTTAGTAAATGGTAATTTATGAATATCTTCTAAACTTTGAATATCAGCTGGCGTAATGCCTAACTGATCAAATTGTTCTTTGTAAAAAGGCGTGTTGTTGTAAACTTTTTCGATTGTTTCTTTTAAACGTGCCAGTTGAATCTTTTCCATTTCTCCTCTTGCTGCTGTTTCCACTTCTGGATGATACATCCTCTAGCCCCCCTTAAGCTATAACAGATGGTCATTAGACAACCTGTTATTTATATAACAAATAAATAACGAAAGAATATAAACTGTAACTTTATCTTAAGATAACCAGATTTAACTGAATTGTCAATATATTTCGTTTTATCTTCTTCGAGGTATTTATTCGTTGTTTATAACGGATTATTTCTTATTTATGCTTTTGTTTAATAAATACCTACTAAAATAGCATTCTAAACGCTATTTTCTTTTAAAAATATGATTCAATCAATTAATATCTGTTAAATACACGGTATTTCTCTTTTGGGTGCAATTTAAATACTGTTGATTTATTTACTTTTAGGGAAGTGGGTGTTAAAGTGATTTTGTATTTCACTTTTGTTTCTTTCGTATTTTTTTAGTATTGAAAATTTCTGTTGAAAAAGATGCTCGCTCATAGTCTTTATAAGATTGAGCGGATTAAAGGGGGAGTTGTATTGTCGTTAACAGAAGCGCAGCAACATGAACAATATTATGACGCTATTTTTGAAGTTTTAAAAAATGAACCATACGCAAATTATTTAGGGATGGAATTAGTAGAATTAAAAGCAGGATATGCAAAAGCAACACTCTCTCCAACAACTCATATGCTCAACACGCATGGTACGGTACACGGGGGTATTATTTTTTCATTAGCCGACTATGTTTTTGCGGTGGCGAGTAATTCTTATGGGAAGACAGCTGTTGGTGTGACGAATACGATAAATTACCTGAGTGCGGGTTTAGCGGATCACGTACTAACAGCTGAAGCTCGTGAAGTAAAAAAGACACGTCGGTTAGCTTGGTATCGTATTGATGTTTGGAGTAACGATGAATTATGCGCGACAATGGAAGCGATGGTTTATCGAAAAAATGAAAATTTTATCGGTCAAGAGTAATGAGGTAAACAAAAGTGGAATGGCATTGTTGGTGTGTAAGAAGAAGCACGCTACAAAATACTTGTCGATTGAATAGATAGAAGATGTGTACGAGACCTAAATAGGTTCCATACACATTTTTTTTGAGTGCTAAAACCCTCCCTAGTTACGTAAAAGGTTATACGTGACTAGGGAGGGTTTTAAGATTGTCTGTCTTATACGTTTGCTACTGTTAATGATTTAGCTTGAGGTTTGCCAAAGTACGCTTCTTGTACCTTTGGATCATTTAATAATTCTTTAGCTGTACCTGTGATGGTCATTTGGCCATGTGCTAATACACAGGCACGGTCAGCAACTTTTAACGCAGCTTTTACGTTCTGTTCCACCAAAATAATCGTTGCACCGCGTTCATCACATAGTCTACGTAAAATATTCATAATATCTTTCACGATTAATGGAGCAAGTCCTAACGACGGCTCGTCTAGCATTAATACTTTAGGATTAGCCATCAACCCTCTTCCGATAGCTACCATTTGCTGTTCGCCGCCAGACAGTAAACCACCAGGACGATTGAGCATTTGCTTTAAGCGGGGGAATAGTTCTACGATTTCCTCATAGTCACGATGAACGGTTTTCTTATCTTTTCTATAACGATGATAAGAACCAAGCATCAGATTATCTTTTACAGATAAAGAAGAAAAGATTTGTCTTCGTTCAGGTACTAAACAAATCCCTTTAGAGACTGTCTTTTGTACACCGTCTCTAGTGATATTAAATCCCTTGTATTCGATTTTCCCTTCACTTGGTGTATAAACACCAGCTAAAGTCCCGAGTAGGGTGCTTTTACCGGCACCGTTTGAACCGACAATTGATAGTAATTCACCCTCTAATAATTCGAAATTAATGCCGTTAAGGACGTGTAAATACCCATGGTGGGTATGTAAGTTTTCGACTTTAAGCATATGCTACACCTTCTTCCTCATCATCACCCAAGTATGCAGCCACAACTAGTGGATTTTGGTAAATCTCTTCAGGCGTACCTTCTCCGATTTTCACACCATTGTCCACAACGACTAAACGATCTGAAATAGACATAACGGTTTCCATGTCATGTTCCACAAATAAAAATGTCATGCCATTTGCACGCATTTTCAAAATAACGTCCACTAATTGTCTTGATTCTTCAGCGTTGAGACCCGCCATTGGCTCATCTAATAAAATAAGTTGAGGCTTTGAAATGGCTGCACGTGCAATTTCAAGAAGCCGCTGACTGCCGTAGGGCAATTTATCGGACATTTCATAGGCGAATTCAGCAATCCCCACGTCTTTTAAACACTGTAATGCCCTTTCCATTGTGTTTACTTCTTCGTTGACAACGCTTGGTAAGCGTATACCGGCCGTTAAGATGTTTGTTTTCATGGTAATATGTGCGCCGGTCATTACATTTTCAATAACTGTCATATTGTCAAACACTTCTAAGTTTTGAAATGTTCTTGTCACGCCAGCCTGTGCAATTTGATAAGGCTTTTTACGTGTTAAGCGTTTACCTTGGAAATACACGTTTCCCGATGAACTCGGTAATACGCCTGTAATCATATTGAAGAGCGTTGTTTTCCCAGCACCGTTTGGGCCAATTACAGCGAATATTTCCCCTTTGTTGATAGTAAAGGAAACATTGTCTACAGCGACTACACCCCCAAATACTTTCGTTAAGTTTTCTACACTTAAGATGAGTTCTTTGTTAGCCATTTGTTTTCCCTCCTGTAGCTCGGGTTTCGATGGTTAAAGCCACTGGTGTAGCATTATCCTTCTTTTTAAATTTCGCGAGTATTTTCTCAAATTGTGGCACTAAACCATTCGGCATATAAATTAACGTTAAGACGAGTAATAAACCGAAGAAGACGATTTCAAACTCCCCTCCGACATTAGGTAAAAGTAATGGTATATAGTGTTTTAATAGTTCCCCTAGTAAAACATACGTAGCTGCGCCAATAATAGCACCCCAAATATTGCTTAAACCTCCGATGATAACCATGATTAATAGATAGATTGACGTATTTGCTGTAAATAAATCTGGATTAATAAATGATACGTAGTGTGCTAATAACGATCCAGAAATTGATGTGAAAATAGCACTTATCACAAAGATTTGTAGTTTATATTTCATTAAGTTCACACCCACAGCATCTGCTGCAATCTCACTACCTTCGATTGAGCGTAAACCACGTCCGATTCGCGAGTGAATAATATTACGCGCGAAAATGAGTGCTATAAAAACAAATATCCAAATGAGATAGAAATAACTTCGTTCTGTGATGAATTCAAAGCCGAATAAGCTAATAGGCGGGATGCCAAAGAATCCATTAGAGCCCCCTGTGATGGAAGTTAACTCTTTAAATGCTGTATAGACAATAATACCGAATCCTAATGTAGCTAATGCTAAATAGTAACCTTTTAACTTAAATGTTGGAATACCGATGAGTAGTGCAACAAGTGCTGAAATCAGCGCACCTACTATAATCGCTAACCAAGGCGATAAACTGTGTGTTGCTGTCATATACGCTGATGTGTAAGCGCCGATGCCATAAAAGGCTGCGTGTCCTAATGAAATTTGACCAGCGTAGCCTGTTAGCATTGTTAAACCGATACATACTAATGCATAAAATCCAATCATCGTAAGAATGGCAAGTATATACGTAGATCCCACAAATGGGATACAAAATAACAATGCAAAGAAAATGCCAGGTCCGACTAGGCTGTTGTTATAAATGAGCTTTAGATGTTTTTTGTTCATAGCTTTAGTCTCCCTTATACACGTTTTCCTGAGGCTTTAGCAAATAGACCTTCTGGTTTCACAAACAAAATTAATAATAGTAACGAGAAGCTCACTACATCTTTTAAACCAGATGACCATAATCCTTCTGTAAACGCTTCAATAATGCCGATTAAAAAAGCACCGGCAATCGCAGCTGGAGCATTTGTTAATCCACCAACAACTGCTGCGACGAACGCTTTAATACCGAGCATCATGCCCATATCATAGGAAGCGCCTGAAATTGGAGCGATTACCGTGCCTGCTAAAGCACCTACGGCAGCACTTACAACAACAGCTAGTAGTGACATTTTGTTTGGGTTGATGCCCATTAAACGAGCGGCAAAAGGATTGACCACACAAGCTGTTAAAGATTTTCCTGTAAATGTATAGTTGAAGAAATACATCATGATTATTAAAATAACGATTGAAAGGCCTATTGCCCATAAGTTTTGTGGAAGTAAAACAGCATCTAAAAATTGGATAGGTGTATTATCCGTAAATGGTGGTAATGTTTGAGCTTGCGTTCCCCAAATTAAAATAGCAATTCCACGGAAGGCAATCGATACGCCGATTGTAATAATAATTAAGGTTGTCATAGAAGATTTGCGAGCAGTATGAATCGCTGTTCGTTCAAATACACCACCGATTGCTGCCACGATGACAATACTTAAAATAATGGCTAACCATAAAGGTACATTTGCTTTTACAAGCGAGATACTGATTAAAGCACCAAACATGGCAAATTCACCTTGTGCAAAGTTAAGAATGCCTGTTACGTTATAAATTACAACGAATCCTACCGCAATTAATGCATAAATAGCTCCTATTGTTAAACCAGAAAATAGTAATTGCAACATTTGAGAAAATGTTTCCATGATGTTGTTCACTCCATTTCGTCCCAAGGTTATCAAACTGATAATGAATGAACAGTGATGGGAAGACATCACTGTTCATAGAACTTTTATTGTTTTCTATTAGTCTTCTAACGTCCATTTCCCATCTACAATACGAACCATTGCGAAACTATCTGGGCTTAATCCCATATGGTTGTCAGCGGTAATGGTAAAGGTACCTGTAAGACCTACAAATTCACCTAGGTCCTTCTCGATATAATCACGAATAGCCACGCTATCACTACCTTTTGCTTCAATTGCTTTTGATGCAATTGTGAAAGCATCTGCTGCATATGCACCGAATGTACTTGCTGGCTTATTGTATTTAGCTGTGTAAGCTTCGTTATATGCCACTAATAATTCCTTCTGTGGATTTGAATCTTCTAAACTATCAGTAACTAATAATTTACCTGTTGGCAACACCACATCATTTGCTGCAGCACCAGCTACTTCGATAAATTGGTTTGTTGCAATACCATGACTAGCAAGGACTGGCATATCTAACGCTAATTCACGAATATTTTTTATAACAACTGCTGATTCTTGTACAGTCCCCCATACGATAATCGCATCTGGATTTGCTTTTTTCACACGTGTTAATAGTGGTTTTGCGTCTGTGACTTTCGCTTCGAATTCATCTTCAAGCACTGATTCTACCCCGTATTTTGGTGCGTTTTTCACAAACTCATCATGTCCACCTGTTCCATAAGAGTTCGCAACGTTTAACCATGCAACTTTTGTTAAATCTTTATCTTTTAAGTATTGTAAAATACGTTCTACAGCTTGTTGATCGTCTTGAGGCATTTTGAATACCCATTCACGTGCTTTGCCGTCTTCACCTACATGAATTTGTTTACTTGCAGCAACTGAAATGTAAGGTACTTTATTTTGTTCTGCTAGAGGTAACATCGCTAATGAGTTACCGCTAATAGTACCACCGATAACAATTGAAACTTTATCTTGTGTTAATGCTTTTTTCATGGCAAGAATTGCTTCATTTTGGTCAGACTTATCATCATAAGTTACTAATTCGATCTGTTGACCGTTAATGCCACCTTCTGCATTTTTTTGTTCAACTACCATTTTAAGCGTTTGCATTTCTGATTCTCCAAGAGCAGCTGCTCCACCAGATGCTGAGAAGATTCCTGCGATTTTAATCGGATCACTAGAAGTTTCAGTGCTTGAATTAGAGCTCGATGATTTTGATGATGAACCGTTTGTTTCTGAATTAGATGATGAACTACACGCTACTAAAAATAACGCACTCATCAATAGGAAAAGAGAGAATAAAGTCTTTTTCATAAATACTGCACCCCTTAAATTTAAATTTTATCTCTATATAAACCGCATTCCCCTTTTAAATGACGGTGTGTATAGCCCTTTGTAAAGTAACAAAAAAAAATCAGTAGTTGAATTTATGTAATGATATTGTTTTTTTATATAATGATTTTAAAAACTTTTAGAGATAAAAAACGAAAATTTCAGTTCTTATATCACTTAAAGTAGAAAATTTACGATTTTATTATTCAAAAGAATATCATGTAATGCTATAAATGGTAAATACTAAAAATATACACATTAAATAATTATATATACAATTTTGATATATCCGTTTGTTTCTTGTTATATATTTTCAAGTGAAAAAGTGTGTGATCTGACTCCCAAAACCCTTGGCACGCCTAGAAATGTTAGGTTTTCTCTCTCTAAAATCAGAAAATCATACTACATTCAAGAGATTCTGTATATTCATAAAAATCAGAAAAAATGTTATTATACATATTAAATATGTTAATGGAATAAAATGATCGATTTTAAGTATGGAGGTGAGGGGAGTTATGGATTTAAGACAATTGAATTACTTCATTACAATTGTAGAAGAGGGGCAAATTACGAAGGCTGCAAAGAAATTACATATGGCTCAGCCCCCACTTAGTCATCAATTAAAGATGATGGAAGAAGAATTGAACTGTAAATTGTTTGACCGTAATGGGAAATCGCTTGAACTGACTGAATCCGGGAAGATTTTATATAAGAAAGGAAAAGTATTGTTATCAAATTTCGAAGATACCATTACTGAAATAAAAGAAGTAGGAGGGGGCTTAAAAGGTGTTTTATCGATAGGTGCAGATCAAACTTGTTTATCCTATTTACCCGAGAAAATCTCGATTATGCGCGAGAAATATCCGAATTTATGCTTTAAAATTATTGAAGGTGATACACTTTTTTTAACAGAAAGTCTGTTGCACAAAGAAATTGATATAGCGATTTTACAACAACCGATTGAAGATGAAAACTTTCTATCATTAGGACTAGCAACAGAAGAATTTGTGCTTGCCACACCAGAACAATGGGGTTTGGAGAGTCCGATTTTGATGGAGGATTTAAAAGATATACCATTTCTTTCTTTTTATCGTCATCGTAATTGTAGTACGTTCCGTTTTATTACGGATGAATTTAAACGTCACGGCTTTGAGCCCAATATAATTTGTGAATGTATTGATATTGCGATGGTTTCTTCGTTAATTAGTGAGGGAATAGGTGTGACCATTTTGCCAAAAACGAGTCTCGATAAATTTTCAAGTAAAGGTATTAAAATTATTGAATTTTCCAACTGTAGCATTCAATCAAAGGCCACCATTATTTGGCCGAAAGAACGTTATCTAGCAAAGCATGCAATGAATTTTTTGGAACTATTTACTTAATGTGCGCATGTTTAACGTGAAGGCTATGTCTCATCAATCAATGTCCTTTAAACTCTTTTTTTCTATTCTATTGTGCGCTGTTTTATGCTAGTTTTCTTAAAAAAGAGCACAATAAAAGAGCTCTCAGACGAATCGAGACGGAGAATTACTCGTCAGTTCGATATTGAGAGCCCATTTAATTTTCATGGGTTAACTTTAAAATATGTTTATATAGTGGTTAACTCATTGATATTCTAGATAATCCGGTTCCTCAGGATAGTATAGATCTTTACGCAAGCAGACATCCCGATGTGTGAGGGTTTCGCCTTTAAAACGAAGCCAAATTTCATCATCAGCCATGACACCATGTGTTTTTCGCACGATGCCCCAACGATTATAGGCTTGCATATCTAGTGAGGCCAGTAATTCTTTTGCGTTGACCCGAGTAGGGGGGAATGTTCGCCATTTTAGCCAACGTTCCAGTTCTTCTAAGGTAATATGCCCCTCCATCGTCGGTGAAAACTGCTTGTTAAAATCATCATTATAGTTAATGACATAGGGTGTCCCACCATTCGCCGGTTTTAACTCAACATGCGCAATAATATCATCCATCCACATTACGTCAAACGTCATATAATCAATCATCCATTTCACTTCCTTCTATGAATAAATGTTTCAAAGCTGAATCACGTAACTGCGAAAGTAATACGTCTTTAGCTCGTCCGAAATCATAAGGTGAGTGTTCAATTGCTTTTACTAATTTCTCTCTATCGATAAATGGTGGTCCTTCATAGAGGGCAAGTTGCTTTGTAAAAGCTGAATTCAGTGGTTTTGCCTTCACTTTCCGCTTTAAAATCGTTAAGGGTTTGCCAGGTGCATAGTCTTTTTCATCAGATAGCAGACTAAGCCCGTTATCGAAAATCGGTGCTAGTTCCCATGTTTTTTCTTTTGGATCGTATAAGAATAAAATGTTATTCGTATGCCGATCTTCATTGAGAATGAGGGCATCGAAAGCGAATAGCTGTGCAATCTGTCGGCGTACATTAAGACCTGTAAACTGCTCAACTTGCGCCATTAATTGCTCGAACTTTTCTGTAGTAGAAAGTGTTTTATTACTTGTAATTGGGTCAGTAGAGCTGAAATTTGCTTCAAACAAGCGCTCAAGTGTCACTTCCTGTTTTGTACCACGAAAGTCGAGGGAATAGCAGCCATCAAATTGTTCACCGTCAGCCAATTGAATGATACATGGTTGATAGACGACATAGTTTGAGCAATCCAGCGTTGAGCATTCAAGCACAAGTGAAGCGAGTACTTCTGCTTGTCCCTCATAACCTCGTGCATTTTGTTTGACCCACTTGTTGCCGATACGCCATTTCGATTGATCGCCTTTACTAGAGGTACTAATAATACGTTCAGCATCGCGAGGAATTCGAATTGTTTCCATATCATCACGTCCCATTTAGTATGAGTTTCTTCTATAGAATATGAGCTTTTGATGTAGACTCACTTCCATTTCTAAGCGAATATTATTTATCTTTTACTATACTCAAGTATAGATCTAACGAATTTTCAACTTCGATTGCGACAAGTTTGATAAAATCTTGATAGTCCTTTTGTGTATGTGTTTTATCTAACGCATCATAATAGGCTAAACGATTGCCAACCTTAATGACAACAGGGGGGAATCCATCCTTCATCAATTCTAAGTTTAGTAAAAGGCGTGCTGTACGGCCACTGCCATCAATAAATGGATGAATACCTACAAAAATGGCGTGTAACCTTGCACCACGCTCAACTGGATGCAAGGTTTGTCCTTCTGTTTCATACCACTGCATCATTTTCTCCATCTCTTCTTGAATGAGGTAGGGAGCAGGAGGCACATGGGATGCCCCGGAAATAAAGATTTGTTGATCGCGATAGACGCCAGCATATTGATCATCTATGCCTTTCAGAATAAGACGATGTAGGTTTTTAATTTGCCATTCAGATAGGGCTTCTTCTTTGTGCACAATTTCCTCAACATATGAAATCGCATCACGGTGGTTAATGACTTCTAAATGCTCTCGCATTGTTTTCCCACCCACTGTAATGCCTTCTAAAACGACTTTTGTTTCGTTCATCGTTAGTGTATTGCCTTCAATCGCATTGGAGTTATAAGTCCATTCCACTAGTAGTTTTTCACGTAAGCTCTTCAGTGTATAGGTTGGCAAAGGACGCTTATTGTTTAATAAAGCTTTTTTCTCTTGTACGACACGAAGTACATCATGCATTGAAATCGCCCCTTCACGTTTAATTGGAGTTTCTTCTATTATATAGTGGCATCATCGTTTACCGCACGAACAGTTGTCTATCCAACATTGTTTGTCGCTTCTTTAAACTTCTCTAATAATTCCTGTCCGCTGAATCCTTTTTCAATCAGACTCTCCAACAATTGCTCTGCAAAATCATCGGGTACTTTATGAACAGGTTTAATGAGAATTCCACCATCGACTAATTCCACCGTTACTTCATCTTGTAGTTGTAATGCATCAAAATATATTTTAGGAATCGTCATCTGACGTTGCTTCGATATTTTTACTTTTTTTGGTTCCTTCAAAGTAAAGGCCTCGTTTCTATATAATGGTATTCTTTATTATAAATAAAATTATTTAAAGAATAAAGAAATTAGATTAAAATGTTTTAACTTTATTTATTTGAATTTTAATTGAAATGAATCACTATTCAAAGACAAAAAAGATTCCTTTTTAGACGTGTAGAAATGGTATTATTACTTTGAAGGAAAATGATATAATTTCAGAAAAAAAGATAAATTAAAACTATTCTAAAAATAAGAAAGTGAGGGGAGACAATGGAACAAGAAAATTTTGTGCGCATAGCCAATTTGAATACAATGCAAACGAATAGAAAAGTACAGGCTACGATTGAAAAAGTATTTGAGCGGAAAATAGAAATGTACCAGTCAGATTATAATCGTTTTTTACGATTCTGCGATATTGAAGAAAGGGAACCAGATTTCGATGCACTTGAAAAGTATCTTAACAATTCGGTCGTGGATCAGCGTGTGAAGCTTTCTACATTTAATCGTCGTGCAGCTGGTGTGCAGTTCTTTTTGAAAGACTTTTATAATCTTTCGCAAACTGCGGAGCAAAAGAAAAGAATTCAATTGATTCGAAAATTATACAATACAGAAGATTATCTTCGCTTGAAGCCGATGCGAGGGGTGCGTGCTGAGAGACAAGAAGAGGTATTGCAGCTCATTAATAAATACGATACGACCCAAAAAGCTGATATTCGAAAACGTGCTATTTGTTTCGTCAATCTCATCACGGCCAATCGACCATCCGAAATGGTGCGATTAAAGGTATCTGATTTCGATTTAGAAAATCGTACAGTATGGGTCATGTTAAAGAAGCAAGGGGAGATGAAGGAAAAGCGTTTAACGATTGAAAGCGTGAATGCGATTAAAAAGTATATTCTAGTCTGTGGCTTACAAGGTGATGATTACTTTGTTGGTGCAGCTGATCGCTGGGGGAATTATCGTAGTCGAATGATTACGGAACGTAGCTATAATCGATTAATTCATGAATGGCTTGGCTTTGCACCGTATACTTTGCGTAAAACACAAATTACACATATGCATAAGAAAAAAGCTGACTTAGCTACAATTGCGAAACAATCAGGCCATAAGTCGCTTCAAACAATAACACAACACTATTTAGAAGTGAATAATAATGATGTGGATGAGTATTTATAAGTTATTTAAGGAGTTTTTCGACTGAATCCCCCCATTCTATACCTCTAAATCATGCACTTTCACAATTTGTTCAATGAAAGCGTTTTGAATTTGAACAGTTTGTGAAGTGTCTCACATAGTGCTGTTCTTTTGAAAAAATTGGCGTAGAATAGAAATCAAGTAAGAAGTTGTTATAAAACAGTTTGGCATAAGTAGCACAGTTATTGTGATTGTTATATTACAAAAAACAAAATGATGGGGGATTTTACAATGTGGGTTATTACAGTATTTGAACAAAAGGACGTTCGTATTTTTGAATATACAAACAAAAGTGAAGCCACACAAGCGCTTCAACGTTTAAAGAAAAACGCCGTATTAACGTATACAAAATAATGAGTAGCCCGTAACCAAGATTGATGGTTGCGGGTATTTTTTTGTAGTATTAAGTGTAAATTGCGTATATAAGGTGAGCAAAATTGAAGTTACGAGATGAACTAGTGGATGCGTTTTTAAATAGCAGTCATAATTGATGTCGATTACTTTCCGATATATGGCTTCTTCCATATCAATGCTTTAATAATAATGGCGGTTAGTATCTAGGACTAGATACGTGTAGATTGAGGCTATGAAACTACTCCCATTTAATGAATATATGCATATATTAGTATATAAATATATACATATATTAATATATACGTATATGATTAACGCTCGCTTAAAATCGTAAGAACTTGCCATTTGAAAATCGGGTAGAGCAAATGCTTATTTCAGCTTGATAAAAATCTAACTATTTCACAGTTGAAGCATTAAGAAAAGATAAAAAGCAGCATTTATCAGATGTTTTTTAGGCAGATTCAACGGTTTATTGTTATTTAACTAACGAAGCAGTTTAGTGCAACAAGGAGTACCTTCAAAATTATGGGGATTTACAACGCTAAGTTAAGAAATGTGACCAAACGACGCTTTGGGGGCTTTTTGACGAACGAATGATAACCATAGTGATATAGATGCGCCTTATTTTACATGGCAAAAATCCGGGTTACTTTTAAGCTCAATAATAGGCATACTTGTTATTTTTATTGGTGCTTAGTTACTAGGGTATATGGAATATGTTCAATAACCTATATTCGAAAAAAATCGCATTATTTAGCACATAAATATTTAATTAATACTTAGGCATATTCAGATAAAATGAATATGTCTACTTATTTTTTGAAAATCTTGTAACGTTTTATTATTTCGTTAGTTATTTAAGTGAAGGAGGGGAGAAAGTGAACTTTGAGGAAATTTATCAAGCGTATTTTCATGATGTTTACTTATATACAAAGTCTTTAGTAGCTGACAAGGATATAGCAGAAGAAATTACACAAGAAACATTTTTTAAGGCGCTGAAATCGGTTCATCAGTTTGATGGCAAAAAAGATGTGAGAGCGTGGCTTTTTACAATCGCTAAAAATACATACTTTACGCATTATAAAAAGCAAAAACGAGTGATAAACATGGAAGGAAATTCAGCGCAAAAGGATGTCCAACTTGTAGATTATTTGATGGACGAAGAACGAGCGTTGGTGATTCATCGATTTTTACACGCAATGGAAGAGCCATATAAAGAAGTTTTCTCCCTTCGAACATTTGGTGAGCTTTCTTTTGAGGCAATTGGGCATTTATTTGGAAAAAGTGATGGCTGGGCTAGAGTAACGTATTTCCGTGCAAAAAAGAAAATAACAGCGTATATGGAGGCGAAACAAGATGAAAGATATTAAATGTACAGTCATTCAAGATTTGCTGCCACTTTATGTAGATGAGGTAGTAAGTGATGATACGAAATCGTTAGTTAATGAGCATTTACTTACATGTGAGGATTGTAGAAATGAATATGAGCAAATGAAAGGAACGCTTTATGTACCAATTGAAAATAAAGCCACTTTGTTCAGTCAGCTTAAGAAACGATGGAATCGCAAAAAATGGCTTCTTATTTTTGGTTCTGTTTTAACGACCACATTAATAGGATTTGCACTATTTTCATTCATATTTCATTACGAAAAGCCCATTCCTTATACAGCAGATTTATTTGAACTTGAAGAAACGGCAGATGGAACGCTTGTTTTAAATTATTTTGGAGAAAGTCATGCAGGATCGCATACGACACACCCTTTAGAAGTTGAAATAGATGGGGAAGTAAAAAAAATTAGCTTAATTTATTATGTTAAAACAATCGCCCATTCGCCTACTAATAACTTTTTACGAGAGGAAAAAAGAATTGGACCTGAACGATTATTGTTAGGAGATAGTGAAACTGTTGATGCAGTTTACTATGGGGACTTTGAACTTGATAAAGTAACCAAAGAAAAAGAGCAAACATGGGAAGAACTTTTACAACAAATGACGTTGATTTGGGAGAGGTAAATAGGAAGTAAATAAAACCGCATTTAAGCATGTTACGGAGAACCGTATCATAAGTGAAATTTTATTAATTCATTATACAAAAAACGTTCCCAAATGGAAGTTTTGGGACGAAATAAAACACTTAAAACGTTATCATACCAATGTATTAAGTGTTTTTCTGTATTTCATTCATATACACCTTTTTATGCACTATCGTTTGAACTTAGATACAACAAAGCTTTCAATGCTGTTCAAAAGAAATTGCACTGAATCATATTTTGAATAAAAACTTGCATATACAGCGGATTCCTTAACGTTATAAATCAACCTTTTCTTTTAACATAGCCTTTTTCTTTATTCAACTCCCATGAAAGAACGTAATAATCTTTCATTTTCTGTGGTGAATTGTTGATTCTGATGCTTCATGGATGGCTAACGGAGTGCTTTAGTTAAATTTTCGATTCACGAAATATCAAACCAAAAAGACAGAATTTAATCTACACTTTTTGTAGATTAAATCTGTCTTTTAGTCTTCAGCAACAATCTTTGAGGAAACGACCTTTCCATAAATATCTTTTTTTTTGGGGATTCTCTTGTTTTTCTCTAAATAGAAAAAGGGCTAGCAAACTATTTGATAGCCCTCTATTTTCATCTTTTCGTTTGTTGTTTTTGCGCAGCCCATTGTTCTAATTTTGCAATATTTGCCTTGTTGTAGCGTTTGTTTTGCTTATTCAAATAGCGAAGGAGGGTACTATGGGAAAGTCCCATTTCCGTAGCAGCTTTACGGATACTTAATTTCTCCTGTTCTATTAAGTCGGCTATATACGCTGGAGAGATTTCAACCGGCTTGTGTTCATCTAGACTCATTGAAATTTGTTCGGATGTACCTGATAGCTGTTCTGTGATAGGTGAGGCCATGACAGTAGCAGCAATTTCATTTACAACAGGTGAAGACAAAGCTGCGATATTAATCTTCTTCAAATTCTCCGCAATAATTTCATCTGGTGGAACGATGACCAACGTAAGTGGACTCCAATATTTTTGGATCCAAAAACGCTTCCCGATACGTCCTTCATCAATTGGTTCTGTGTAATACCAGCTCTTGATGACTTGATCGTGCTGAAGATCGTCTAGTACAGACTCAAGACGATCACGTATTTGTACACCGTTATAGCTTTTAGGGAAAGCCACAACATCCAATAGTGTCTTAATCTTAAACGGCTGATGTAAGGTGCGTTTTAGCGCGCGTATTTTCCATTGGTAATTTAGATAGCGTGTTAAACGCTTATGTTCGCGTTGTGTATAGTGGCTATATTGAAAGACCTTTAAATCAAGTGCCCCAAACGATTGCTGCTCATTGTTTAGATAATACGAAAGAATAGGGGCAGGACGAATTTGTAAGGAGTAAATCCCTTTTGCCTTCCCAGTCTTTTTATCGTAAGCCATATCCAAACTCCCAATGTCAAACATGCGATTGAATGTCGTAAAATCATATTGCTGTTCATCTGAAATTTTTTCCGTATCAATAACAGTGATATTGTCACCACGCATTGATACCCAAATACTTGAAAGAGCAGCGACACGCTTCATAATGCTAAAGCGTTCTTTTTCACGTATATAGAAATCTTCCTTCATGGCATCAGCAAATCGAAGCTTTAAGGCTTCATCACTATGGAATTTAATGTAGCCATCAGCATCTTTAGGCTGCACAATCCACAAATAAGAAATTAAGTCGAATAGGTCGGCCGTCCATTCATCTAGTGAATTAAGCGTAGATTCCATGAGGGATAACCACATTTGTTGCTTTTCAGAACTGGCAATCCCCATGTCAATTGGACGTACTTCAGCTTTCCCACGTACAATCCCCTTATTATCCTGAATCTCAGCTCCGTACAACCCCTCTTCGTTTTCAACAAATTGCTTCTTCTTTGTGACTAAATCACGCATCAATTGATAATCAGAGTGCATAGTACCGTACATATAATCGTTATCTAGTACTTGCTCTATTACGTCACCATGATGTGGTTCATTTTCGTGAGAAGACATTTCATTTTGTAGATAAGGATCTACTTCAGCAAGGATGGAATCTGTATAGTTGTGAATCGCATTACGAATCATCAATTTCGTTAAAGGTTGATTGGGGTATAAAGAATCCTTAAAGAAATTACAAAGTATTTGAAAGCTCTGGGAAGGCGTATGTGTGACATTAGTGCTCATTAATGAAGCATCGTGTACCCAGCGTTCAAAAGATTCTATATAGCGTACATCTGATTGGAATATAGGTAATGCCTCTTCCAATATGACTAGAGGTAGCCATTCGTTTTTAATAATCATACGTTCAGGTAAATCTTTATAAGACATTCTGGTTCACCTCGTGCATTCTATCATTACTCTTAGTATAACAAAGATAAACGAATAGCCAATTCTTTATGAACCATTTTCGTAGTTAGAACGATAAAATGAACCACTTTTGGTTCATAATTCGATAAAAATCGACTTTTTTCGGGAACTAGGTATGGTTAGGAATCAAAATTGGTTCAAAAACTGCGAAAGTGGTTCATGTTTCGAGAACTAAGTGTACTAAAGAATGAACTTGGTAGTATGGTATCATGAGATACGGATTTTTAGCGAAATGAATTCATGTTGTAGTAAACCTAGTAGGATTTTAAATTGAAATGAACCTTATGATGATGATGATGTATAAAATGAACCAATTTTCGGGGACTAGGTGTACTAAAGTGGTTCATTTTTAGTCGTTTTTCGGGAACTAGGTATACTTACCGTATTTTCGGGAACTAGGTGTACTTAGAAATGCAGTTATATCAACAAAGTGATTTAGAAGTGGTTCATATTTAGAACAACTTCGGGAACTAGGTGTACTAAAAAATGAACCAGCGCCTCTTTTTTTCGGGAACTAGGTGTACTTAGAGAAGTTACTAGAAGTGCTATAAATACTGTTATATCAATGTTTATAGGATATTACGGTTCATTTTAAATGGTGGTTCATATTCGAAATTATGGTTCATTTTTTCGGGAACTCGTCATAGAAACTTTTTTTTTCAAAATCCCGCAATCCCTTGTGGCTCTAAGAAAAAAAGTGGTTTGAAAAAGTGGTTCAAAAACGCTTAGAGGGGGCCATTTTGTAGATGGTTCATTTATTATACTTGTCCTTAGTGAAATAGAACGTTTTAAGGACAAGAGGTGAACCACAATGGCACAGGCAGCAGTACAAAATGAACCAGTATCCGTTAATCTTAGACAGGTCTATGACGTACTTTTACACGAGGGGCTGACTACATATAAAACTAAATATTCTAAAGCGCCACTTCCGAAACGAGTAGAAGCCGCGAAACTCGATGCTCGCTCGAAGAAGGGGGCTGTCTTTGTCGTGCGTTCGAAAGCAGACTTCCAAACAACTGGTGTTAAGGGCTACATTGTGACGTCAAAAGAAACATTACTTGAAGATGCACCAGGCTTAACGCATTTTACACCCAACGTGTACCGTCAGTATGGTTATACGGATGAGGCAAGACGCATGGTGCGTGGATTTGAAGAGCGTAATTTACTGCAAATAAACACGTTCGTGGTCGATATTGATACAAGAAAGCACACGGTACAGGATATTTTACTAACGTGTATGGACCATTCTATTGGGCTACCAACGTTAATTGTCGCTTCAGACCGTGGGTACCAGGTGTACTTTGCATTAGAACAACCACTATTTATCTCCAATAAAAATGATTTTCGTGGATTAGCTGTAGCAAAACGCATCTCTGATAATCTAAAAAGAAGTTTGAAAGACGTAGATGCAGATATGTTTTGTAATGACTTTGGCTTCTTCCGTTTGCCAAAAGCCTCTAATATCGTCTTTGCCCAGTTAGATCATACATATAGCATGGCAGAATTCATCAATTGGTCCACTCGTTGCGATGACAGCATCGAGCGACCTTTATTTGTCGTACCTACAAAGCTATCAAAAGCCTCAGTGATAGATTCAGAGTGGTTTCAAGCATTAGTTCAAGCAGTTGATGTAAAAGGACAGAAAGGGAAAATCGGGCGTAATAATACAATTTTTACGCTTGCACTAGTGTGCTTTAGTGAAGGATGGGATAAAGCACGCACATTCGATTTTATGGATGAGTACAATTCTCGTCTTCGGTTCCCATTACAAGGAGCAGTACTACAAAGTATCCTGCACTCGGCTTACTCTGGTAAGTACAAAGGGGCAAGTAAAGAATATATTGAGGCATTATTAGAACTGCATGTATATAACGGCCAGTCCATTTCAGTGAATGTAGGGAGACATGTTTGGTATAAGTTTAAAAAAGACAGAGAAGACCGTACACGCAGTCATTACGACGAATGGGAACAAGACATCATCACCTACATCACGGCAGAAAATAACCCTTCTGAACCGTTTATTTGGCGTACACAAAAAGACATGTGTGAAGCCATTGGCATTCCACAAAGTACATTGAACGAGGTACTCAAATCTTCTAAAAAACTACTAAAAACAGTGACAGGTAAGGGCCGTTACGCCAAAACAGGCTGGACAACTGTTCACCTGTTTATTCAGCATGTCATGCAATTATTACGAGCTACGAAAGCGAAATATCGTAGTCAGCTTATCCAAATGATTCATGAATGGACAGAAGAGCTTGAACAGCTAGGTGGTTACGAAAAATTAATGACATACTTAGATCAGCTTATCTTTAATCCGATTGACCGAATACGCATCGAGAAATCCTTTGAGGAGTCAGGTTGATTGAATACTCCAGTCTGCCTTTACATATTTCTATTTACGTCTGGGTTGTTGGGGAGTGTAGTTTACTAGAGGTAGGAATATGGTGTCTATATTATGGAGCGTTCCCATAGCCGGGCAAAGCAGATTATGTGAATCACTTAATCTATATTCTCCTGGAAGACGAAAAGAAAACCCAAATAGCTGTGGTACTTGAAAACAAGTTACCAACAAATGCGAATAGATAGTGTTCTCGTATAAATACGTGGCAACAAAAGATTGAATTCAAAACTACTCTTCTGCTATTTTCCATCAGCTTTTTCAAGTAAATAAACAAATACATATACGTATATATTCATATATGTATTTGTTCATATATCATAATAAAAAGCGATCTAAACCTATACAGTAAACTATTCTCTCCCGTCACTATTAATTTCAAATCCCTTTTACATGCCCAATTTTTTAATATTACAATATGTACATATACGCTAGAAGAAAACATATAATTCCAACTGATTGTAAGAGAAGAACGTGGCAGAAAACAAAGAAGCAATTATCGTAACGTTTGGTAATTTTAAAGGTGGGACAAGTAAGACGACGAATAGCACTATGATCGCTGAAAGGTTACAAGGTACTTTTATGTGACAAGGATCCTTAAGCCAACGCAACATCACTATATCTAAAAACAAAAGCATTAGAATCAGATGAAATTGTTGCTTTTAACAAAACATTAATGGCTGCCATCCAAGAAAAGAATCTAGCGCAAATCGTGACAGAGTTAAAAGAAAAGCTATACTTATTATCAAGTTTCAGTGATTTCGCACTACAACCTTATTTCTGATATATAGAAGTAATTTCAAATAGATTAGCCAATTTATAAGTTAACTAAGTTGAACTTATATTTTAGTCTATATAGAAAATAATAAATGTTCACCCATCTCTATTTGCTTGTGTAAGATTTTAAGGAATTAATTTTCTTTCTGAATTTAAATAATTTATTAACTATTTTAAAAACAAATATTTACATGAAACTACATTAAGGGGCCCTTATTTGTTGAATCAGCTTGCCAATATACCAAATATAGGTTAATTTGTTGATATTTTGTTTATTAAAAAAATTGATTAATCTAAATATTTAAAATATTATGAACTTAGACGGCCGTCGAAAAAATAGAATTGGGGGAAAAAAACATGGAAAAGTATTTATTAGAGGAAAATGAAAATAAAGTTGAGCAAGTAGACTTTATGAATTTTGAGACTATTGAAGAATTTGATAGTTGTGAATCTGGGTTCCTTGCCAAAAAATATTTTTTATTAAACTGGATTCTTTCTTAAAAAATAAAAAAAGAAAAGATATTTTAATCTCCTATTGGAGATTAAAATATCTTTTCCTTATAGATTAGTATTTTAGGGGGGGATTTATTGAAATATAGTATTCTAATATCCAGTATAATGATATTTTTTGTTTATTTATTAATTGAAGTTGTGGTTAGATCATTGTTTTTAAACATGAAAAATAATTCATTTAATTTAACAACTGATACGGTGCTTTTAATGAGGAGTTTTATAATTATTATCGTATTTATTTTATATTTGCTTTTTACAAAGAATATAGGTTTTACGGATTTTATAATTAGCTATAAATACTTATTTTTTTTCTCTTTAATAGCAATATTAATCTTGATAGTAGAAAATTATATTTTAGGCAATATATCTTCTAGCTCTGAGGAAGCTTTAAATATAATTGGAATTAACCCTAAATATCGAATATTCAATATATTGATTTTTGCACCTATAATAGAGGAGATAATATGCAGGAAGTTTTTATTGGGTAAAGTCAGTGAAGTGAACATTTGGTTAGGACTTATTATAAGTACAATTATATTTGTAGTTTTACATTTTCAATTTAATGTATTTAATCTAATTTTTATATCAATTTATGGTCTTGTTTTAGGACTATGTTATATAAAAACAAATAGTGTTATCAATACTATTATATTACATATGATAATAAATACTATTCAATTATCATTATATTTATTGCCACCCTATATAAACTCCAAATAAAAAATCGTAATTATTATCAACAATGAAAATCTTATTAATTGATGACTTATAGTCATTTTACCATGTAAGTAAATACCATTAAAAATAGCCCCTATTTGTATAAAAATAAATCCTACTATTAAAAATATTAAAAACAAAGGGGGGGTTTTAATTAAAAATAATGTTACCAAAATACTTATACTTCCTAGAATAAATAATAAGGTATTTCTAATTGGTATCATTTGTTTAAAGATTTGAAGTATCCCTATAAATAAATTTAATACTGCATAAAAATAGATAATCATTAATAGTATAAGCAAAACTATCCCTCCTCTTTTTATCATTATCTGAACATTAACACAATTTAACTAAAAAATGTAAATAGGAGAGTATATATTATGAAAACTTTTGATACTATAATCGATTTATTAAAGGAAGAATCACCGTATTTTGGATATTTATTAGATAATAATTATATCCAATACAGTTTCGGTAATATAGTTATTCCAGAAGGTTTTGAATTTGCAGAAAGGAACCCAGATACAAAAATTGAAATATGGAAAAAGAAAAAAAAATTAATTATTAAATCGGAATTCGTATTAGTTTCAAGATGTGATAATGAAACATCGGTTATATTTTCAGTTAATTCAGAAAGTAATGCTATTTATGGTGTTCTTAGAAGTGAGCTCACGAATTTATTAAGGAATAACTTAACTAAAGATACTGCAGCCTCTGTTCATGCAGCTTGCGTAAAAATAAATAATAGGGTAGTTCTAATTATTGGAGATAAAGGTTCAGGTAAATCCTCCTCGTCTATTTATTTACATTCCAAAGGTGGAGAAATATATACAGATGAATTAGTTATTTTTCATAAAAACGGTCATGTATTCTGTTTGCCACGTTTATTGGGAATAGATCAAATAACGCTGTTTAAATATTTCCCTGATTATAAAAGAAAAGTTAAGTATGAAATCAAAAGTATGCATAATATCGATAAAAAATTTTTATTGGATATTATGACAAAACCTTCGGAGCTAACTCAGATAGACGATGTAATTCTATTGATTCAAGGAAATATTCATAATGTATCCAATCAAGATAAGATTTCTTTAATTAGTAGGCAATGGAGTACTTATGATAATGGGGTAAATTCAGGGGATATATTAAAGAATATTATTAGTAAATCAAAACCTATGACTCTAAATCAAATAAGAGAGAAAATATATGAATAAAAAGGACTATGAAGAATTCATCATAAAAAGTGTGAACAATTTGGGATATGAAGTTTTAGGAATAGTTCAACACGGCTCAACTGTAATGGGAGTAGCAGAGGAGAATTCTGATATTGATTTTATAACTTTAGTAAATAAAGTAGTTAATAAAAAATATAAAGAATTGCCTATAATTACTTCAGAGGGATTTAAAATCCATGTAACTCTTTTTGATAAGAATACCTATGAATTATTATTAAAAGATTTTTATACTGAAATAGCCATGAAATTATTAGATGTTAACCTTTTGGCAGGAAGGATAATACATGGTGATATTATATACGATCCTTTAAACCTAATAGAGGAATCTATAAAAATCTATAATTTAAATAAATGTCCTAAATATATAATAGAAAAATTTGTATGGCAATGTTTTAATTTTATTAATGATGCTAAGCATAGTAACAAATATATAAAGCAAAATTGTATTGAGAAGGCTATTGATTCTTGGGGAATAGCTATTTTATTATCAAATTCAATCTACACTTTAAATATAAAGTGGCAGCCCATTCTTTTAGAAAAATATTTACCTCCAAATATATATGATAGCTACATTAAATTAAGATTTAATTATAATGAAAAATATATAAATAAACATTTAAAAATATTAATGGATTTTATAAGGAGGGAATTAGATGCCTATCAATCCAGTAATACTTTTCACTGAGAGAATGGAAATATTAGAAAAAGATTTTCTTTCTAATTTTGACCCTAAAAAAATACTAGGAAAATATAACAAGTGTTTTAATGTAGGATTTCTAACTATTATTATAAGTTGTGAGAATAATGAAATTTTTAAAAAACTTAATGGATATTATAATTTGAATTCTAAAATACCAAAATTCTCATCAGTAATTCTTATCAAAATAGAAATAAGTGAAGAAACAGATTTAGAAAGAGATTTTACCTGGTTAAAGAATATTCAAGGTATTAAAAAAGGGAAGGATAATTATAATTCTACAATTTATAAATATGAAAATACAATTTTTATTAAAAGTGAAAGTAGTCACTTTTTACGAATAATTGCCCCATGTATAGAGGATATATTTACATCCTTATCTATAATAACGAAAATTATAGAGGGTATAATAATCGATCAATATATAGGTGCAGGGTATTTACCGGTTCATAGTTGCTTGGTGAAAAATAACAGTGAATACAAACTAATATTAGGGAATTCTCAAAGTGGTAAAACCACTTTTGCTCAAAATTTAATTGAAAAGAACTTTTCAATTATATCGGATGAAATTACATTTATTAGTAATAAGGATATTGTTGGCTTTGGTCAATACATTAAAGAATATTCTACAGAAAAAAATAAGAGTAATAGTAATATAGAGCAATATAATAACGTTTATAGAAAAGTTACAAAATTAGTGGAAAATGACTCTTCTTTTAAAGAAATTAATCAAATTTATTTAATGGGCCTCTCTAAAAATCCAACTTTTTCCCAAAAAGTTGATAAATTCAATGATAAAATGCAAATTATGATAAAGTATCTACATCTATTCCCGAATGAATATTTTATTGATAAAGATATTTCTTATACTTTAATAGTAGAAGTAGCAAAACGGTTAGCAAATATTGAAGTAATAATTGTTAAAAATCAATATGATTATAAAAAGCAATTATAGGGGTGGATTCATTTATGACTCAACTTATCATCGAAAACAACAAACTTTACAATACAACAGCTATTGGGTTATGGATAAAATCAGGATCCATAAACGATCCATTGGGGAAAGAGGGCTTACATCATTTCTTAGAGCATATTTATTTTAAAGATTCTAAAGTTCAACAAGCACAATCTAATTTAGATAGATCGGGTATATTATATAATGCATTTACTTCACATGAAGTAACCTGTTTTTTGGGTCAATCGACTACCGGAGACGTAAATAAATTAATGGAATTTTTATTAACAATAAATAGTAGTAATTTAAATATATCCGAAGAGGACTTAGAGAAGGAAAAAAAAGTAGTTGTAGAGGAGATAAACTATTACATTTCGCAACCTTTAGAACAATTAAAACATTTAACTATTAAGTCTATTTTAGGTATAAACAATCCATATACTAATAGTATTTACGGTACTAAAAAGACAGTTGAAAATATTATGATGGCGGATATTGAGGAAGGAATAAACAAATTTCACAGTAATAAATTAATTGTAGTTGCTGGTAAATCAGATTATTCAATGAGTAATGATGTTTTTCCAGCATTTAATAAAGTTGATACTCCAAAAATCACGGTTGGCTATAATCTTGAAAACAAGACTAGTCTATTATGGTCAAAAATTATTGGGAAAAGGGACCAGTGTTATTATGGAATTGGCATTTTAATTCCCGAAGCATACAAAGATATTAGTCCAGCTTTTCTTGATAGTTTCCATAGTACATTAAACAATGAAATCCGTGAAGAAAAAGGGTTAACGTATAGAATTCTTAAAAATTTAACCAATATAAGTGAGGGTACAGTCTTACTATTTTTATTTCAAACTTCTAAAAAAAATTTAGATGAATTAAAAATTAGTGTTAACAATTTATGGGAAACTTTTGTGAATAACGAAAATCTAGATGAATCTCTCGCAATATCGTTACGAATATTAAAAAAAATAAATTTTATCAAAGCTGATAATCCTATTGGCGAAATGAAAAAAATAGCTTACTCTCATATTTTCCCCCCAAAAAATAAAGATGTTGGCCAAATAACTTTCTCAAAGTGGATCTCCGCCCAAGAATTATCAGAGGCAATATTAGTTAACGAAGATACTAATATTAATGAGGGATATTATGTTAAATCGTACTGATAACTTATATCACTGGGTTGATAAGGGTAAGTGTATGCATCGAGAAGATGGAAAAGTACTTGTCGCTAGTTCTAATGGATATTTGGCATTAAATCAGAATCAATATGAATTGTTGAATTTATTTGATAATTCTCCTCGTGCTATAAATGAAGTGATTGATTCTTATCCCTTAAAAGTTAGAAATAGTATTTCTTTATTTATAGAGTTATTAATAAAAAAAAAAATATTAATTGAAAGTACTAAGAAATACAAGTTATCGGTTTTTGGATATATTAAAAAAGTTATTTTTATTCCATTACCTCATAGTTTACTTAATAACATAGTTAATTATCTTATTAAATATATAAATATTAAAATAGTTACAGTTATAGGGATTTTAATTAATGTTTTGGGTTTAATTACTATACTACCCTTAATAAGTTTAACAGAATTTAACCTAGCTAGTGTGCCACGTAACATAACAACCTTGTTAATAGGTTTTTTAGCAGCTATTTTTCATGAAATATGGTTAGCTATATATGTTCACAAAAGTGGTATGAGTATAAAAAAATGGTATATAAGAGTTATTTGGGGTGTCGTTATAACCCTCTCAATTAATTGGTCTGAAATGTTATTAGCATCAAGGCAAAAAAGAATTACTATGTTTTTCTTTGTAATAAATATGACTATTTGTACTGCAAGTATTGAATCCATTTTGGGACTGATATTTTGGTATTTAGACTTCCGGGTTATAGCTAGCTATTTTTGTATGTTCGCAGTAGGAACTTTAATTTTTCTAGTGCTATCTTTATGGCCATTTCTTTTTAAAGGAGATGGATATTATCTTTTCCAGGAAGTTACAAGTGTTTATAAAATTAGGCCCAGATTTGTCCAGCATGTTGTTTTATTTTATAAAAAAGAGCAAAGAAATATATGGAACGGTATGGAAAAAAAAGAAAAGTCAATTTTACTTTTGTGGGGTATAATTTTTACACTTACAATATTAACTCTGAATTATCTTATTTATTTAGGAGTACGTATAATTATATAATTCTTATATGAGAAAGGATAGCATATACAGTATTTTGCATGATTATATATGTGAGAAGATCTCAGAAAGCCTGACAAAGTCTTTAAACTTGTCAGGCCTTTCTATTTAGTTAAATTCGGTAAGATAGCAAGTATTCCATCTTAGTTTAATTAAAATAGAGGTATATACATATATGTATATACCTCTATTTTAAAAAACTGAAAATTCCACGACAAAGCCATTCTTCCCATTTTAAAAAGCAATAGTCCACTTGTGAATCCCAAATAGCTCGGCTATAATATATACATATACGCAAGAAGAAAACATATAATTCCAACTGATTGGGGGAAAAGAACGTGTCAGAAAACAAAGAAGCAATTATCGTAACGTTTGGTAATTTTAAAGGTGGGACAGGCAAGACGACGAACAGTACAATGATCGCGCACGCATTATCAATGAAAGGGTATAAGGTGCTTTTATGTGACCAGGACCCTCAAGCCAACGCAACATCACTATATTTAAAAACAAAAGCATTAGAGTCAGATGAAATTGTTGCATTCAATAAAACACTCATGGCTGCCATTCAAGAAGAGGATCTTGCACAAATCGTGACAGAGATAAAAGAAAATCTGTACCTACTACCAAGTTTCAGTGATTTCGCATTATATCCTCGCTTCCTAGAGAAAAAGTTTCCAAACGATTCGACAGCACGTGTTCAATATTTTTCTTCATTAATCGAACCATTAAAAAAAGATTACGACTTCATCTTTATTGATGTACCACCAACAATCTCAATCATCACAGACGCAGCGCTTTATGCATCAGATTTCGTTGTGGTCGTACTGCAAACACAAGAACGTAGTCTACAAGGGGCAGAAGTATTCACTGGCTACCTACAATCACTAATTGACGACTACGGTGCGGATTTAGATATCGTTGGTATCTTACCAGTGCTTTTGAAAAATGGTGCAGCTGTTGATTTAGCAACACTTGATAGTGCACGTGAAATATTTGGGGAAGAAAATCTATTTAAAAATATCGTAAATAACATGGAGCGACTAAAGCGCTTTGACATCACAGGTATCACAAATGACGATATGCACGATCGCAAAGTACACAAAAGCTACGATGCGATTGCAGAAGAATTCATCACGCGCGTTCAAGCAGAGCTAGTGGAGGTATAACGAATGAGTAATTTATTAAATAATGAGAAGCCAAAAAGAAAGTTGTTACAACGTGGCCCTAAAATCGTCCCAAATCAAGAGTTCAAGCTAGAGTCGACAGACGAAGCAACAGTTGAGGTCTCTGCTCAGGAACAACAACCAACGCCACCACAAGCTGAGCCCAAAGCTCCTGCTAAGGCACAAAAAAAACGTGAGGCAGCACAAATCACAAGTGTACGCGTAACGAAACCAACACGTAATAGACTAAATGCCCTCATTCAGCTGGGCAAAGCCGATAATGTAGACACCCTAATCGATATTCTTCTGGACGAGTATATCGAAACCAACCTAGTGAAAGACGAAAAGAAAACCTTTAATCTTGTTTTAGATATCATTCAAAAGCGAGATCGCTAATCGAATCAATTAAAAAACAGCTTACGTGTTTTTTAAAATACGTAAGCTGTTTTTTGTTTGGACTTTAGTGTGATATTAAGGAAATAATCCTACTGTATAGGTGATTTGGTTTATTTAATCTTCAATGCATGATTAGTTGATAGTAACAATGCGATTCGAATCTTTATATTTTTGATACTAAATAAATAGCTTACCTAAAGGAGTCAGTATTATGATTCAAGAAAAATATAGTGCAAAACAAAAGCATTTAGTACAACAGCTAGTTAATCAATTAAATAGAGTGACAATACAAAAAATATCTGATTTGCCAGAGCATGAAATTGAATCAACGTTTAAATCTTTAGACTTCCCAGGAATTATATACGGAAATGTAAGCAATGCCAGTACTACATATACAATGGATCGTTTTAATACACCACGAGGCCACGGTTTTGCCGCAGAGAATGCGAATCACTTAGTGGACAAGTTATTGCTACGCGAAGCGACTATTGAAGGAACCAATTTGAAAAAAAATGGAGCAGACCGTATTGTCAATGGTATTGAAATTCAAACTAAGTATTGTAATTCAGCTTCTAAAACAATCAGTGAATGCTTTGAAAACGGAAGGTTTAAATATATTGCAACTAATGGTGAACCGATGCAAGTTGAAGTTCCTTCTGATCAGTATGATGGTGCAGTGCAAGCAATGAAAGAGAGAATAAGTAGAGGAGAAGTTCCGGGTGTTACAGATCCTAGTGAAGCAGAAAAAATAGTTCGTAAAGGACATTTTACATATGAGCAAGTTCGAAATATTGCTAAATTTGGTACTGTCGAATCGTTAGTTTATGACGCCGCTAATGGAGCAATTGTTGCACTTTCTTCATTTGGTATTAC
This sequence comes from Lysinibacillus sp. NPDC096418, assembly GCF_044762775.1. Taxonomy (NCBI): domain Bacteria; kingdom Bacillati; phylum Bacillota; class Bacilli; order Caryophanales; family Bacillaceae; genus Lysinibacillus; species Lysinibacillus sp. NPDC096418. The sequence continues at coordinate 5,298 of NZ_JBIWEY010000023.1, read as the reverse complement.
TGCTACGATTAGTTTTGCGGTAGCTATGTGGAACGGTGAAGATATGGAAGTTGCACTTGAGGCAGCAGTAGTAGCAGGGATACGAGTTGGAGGTATTAGCTTTGTGTCTTCTATTTTAGCTAGCCAAATAGCTAGAACATCAGTTAACAGTGCGTTAGTTGGTACAACAGACTATATCATTAATGCTATAGGCCCTAAAGCATCAGCACATCTTGTGAACGCTTTCCGAAGTGGAAAAAACATACATGGAGCTGCAGCAATGAAAAGTGCTTCAAAACTTCTTAGAGGTAATATTATTACTGGTGCTATTACGATTGCAATTATGTCTTCATTTGATGTTGCAGATATTTTTAGAGGACGTATTTCAGGTGCACAATTATTTAAAAATTTAACAAATACGGTTAGTAGTGTAGCAGGAGGAACAGCTGGTTGGGTAGGAGGTGCCGCTGCAGGTGCTGCAATTGGCTCGGCAGTCCCGATAATCGGAAACGCTGTTGGAGGTGTTATAGGAGGATTAGCTGGTGCATTTTTAGGTGGTAGTAGTGCATCAAAAGTGTCAAATTCGATACTTAGTGGATTTATTGAAGATGATGCAAAACATATGGTAAATATCATTGAGCATGAATTTAAAGAACTTGCATTCAACTATATTCTTAATGAGATTGAAACAAAAGCTACTGTAGATGGTTTGAAAGAAAAGTTAAATGGCACCTTGATAAAAGAGATGTACGCCGCATCTAATAGAAAAGATTTTGCATCAGAATTATTGATACCTATTATCGAAAGTGTTGTAAGTAAACGGGAATATATCCGTATGCCATCTGATCAACAAATTAATAAATCATTACAAGTAGTACTTGGTTAACCAAATAAAATTAGTTCAGAAGGAAGTATAGAATACTTAGAGGAATATTTAAAGATTCCTCTAAGTTACTGATTTAATACAACCCACTGCCAAAGATTAAAAGCAGCGAACCATCCTCACATTCGGGATCATTCGCTGCTTTTTCTCGTGTTTCCCACTTAATCTACTACGTACCCCAAAAAAAATTTTAAATCTAAAAAATATATGAATATATACATATATGGATATATTCATATACATGTATACCTATATATTAATATGTGTATATATTCCTATTTCAGAAACCGCTTTGCACCAGGGTTTATTGTGGATATATGCATATATTAATATACACATATACTAACATATTCGCATATAGATATATTCGTATATTTATATATGGATATATGCATATATTCAAATGAGAAACCGCGAAAAAAGCTATTGCATCAGCGTTTTCAAGGCTTTATAATTCTATGTAAATAAGTGTCAAGGCAAAATAAAAGAAGCCATTCCTACAGTCTTTAGCGGGACTGGAATGACTTCAACACATTTTCGCCACTGACAGTAACTCAATCGTGAACGTCAGATAGGGCTGCATAACTTTGTGCTACCAACACATCAGTTATGTATTTCTTACAATAAGCTGTACTGATTATATCAATGCAAAACCGTATTTTCAATAAAAAAGTTGAAAATTCATTTTGTCATGCTTTTTTAGTGCACTCATTTTTAGCTGTCGGCGTTCACTCATATGAAATGGGGGAATTGCTGATGGCTATTTTTGCGTTTTCGGAGCATAAAAGAGACAAGCTTACACGAATTTTAGACATAGTTTTGCATGAAGGATTACTTACATATAACCCAAAATCATCAAAAGCACACATATTAGAACAACAACTAGCAAAAGAAAAAGACAAACGCCACAAAAAAGGGGCGATCTTTGCTGTGCGAGATAAAGCTGATTTTACTGCATCAGGCGTCAAAGGCTATATCATAACGTCTAAAGAAACCTTAATCGAACAAGCCGATAAAATTACACATTTTACGCCAAATGTCTTCAGACGTTTCCAGTATGTAGATCAGGAACGTCGCTATATAAAAGGTTTCGAAGAAGAAAACCTGCAGCAAATCAACACATTCGTCATAGACATCGATACAAAAAGCTACAGCGTAAATGAAATCCTGCTCGCATGCATCGATGACAGCATCGGCGAACCAACACTCATCCTAGCATCAGACAGAGGCTATCAGGTGTACTTTGCCCTCACAGAGCCAATGTTTCTCTCAAATAAAAACAAGTTTCAGAGCTTAAAAGTGGCCAAACGCATCTCAGAAAACTTAAAGCGTAGCCTAGCAAGCATCGAGGCCGATATGTACTGCAACGACTTTGGCTTTTTCCGCATGCCCAACCATCAAAACGTACAATGGTTCAACGAGCTCGCTACATATAACCCAACAACCCTGATCGCGTGGTCACAACGCCAAGACGCAGACCGAGGCCGCGGGCTATTTGTCGTGCCACAAAAAACAAAAAGTCCATCTCTCTTAAATGCAGACTGGTTTTATCAGCTGATTCAAACGACGGACGTAAAAGGACGAAAAGGACAAATCGGGCGAAATAACTTGTTATTTACGCTTGCTTTAGTGTGCTATCAAGACGGACGCGATCAAACCTATGCATTCGATCTACTCGACGAATATAACTCTCAATTAAGCTCACCACTAAAGCCACAGGACCTCAATAAAATCCTAGAATCAGCGTACTCAGGGCGCTACCACGGACCAAAAAAAGAATACGTCGAGCAGCTACTAGCATTATATGCGCCTAGCGAGATGGACATGCCTATCTCATTTGGCCAATCCGTTTGGTACAAGCATAAAAAAGCACGCGCAGACCGCGAGCGTAGCCATTTCGACGAATGGGAAGAAGATATTAGTAAATGGATTACGGCAGAAAAACAAGTTTCTGAACCGTTTATTTGGCGTACACAAAAAGAGCTGTGCAACGAAATCGGCATTGCCAGCAGCTCCCTAAACAAACTCTTAAAACAATCGAACAAACTACTAAAAACAACAACAGGCAAAGGACGCAATGCCAAAACAGGCTGGACAACAGTCGAACACTACATCGCCTACATCATTTGGCTAAAAAAAGATGCAGGCACACGCTTCGCTAGCTCAATTAGCACAATGATAGACGAACACCTGGCATTACTAGCACCAATTGCAGGCTACGCAAAACTCGTAAACTATGTACAAAAAATGAGGCAAATACAGTCATTCACCGAACAGCTAACTATGACCGAAACCATGATGCACACCGGCTAATTAAATACTCCACTCTGCCTATACATATTTCTTATTCCATGTTTCTTTAGGTTGTAAAGATTCTTAGATAGTGTGATGTTATTTGTGTTTTAGGGGCGTGAAGGGCTTTAGCCCAGCCCCCTTGGGGAAGCCTCTCGGCGAAGCCAAACGCCATTATATCTACTTGGGATCTATAGACTTGACCGACTATTTTATGTTGAAGTGTAAGACGTAAATACTCTGAGGGAATGAGTATTGAGTATGAGAAATGCCAATCCCTATTTAGGGACTGGCATTAGAATGTTTTTAGAATAACCCAGCAAAGAAATTTTTGGCTGTATTAGCAAATGTTTTGAAAGAAGAAGCAATAAAATCAATAGCTTGGCGAATTGCCTTCGTTACAGTTGCTATGACACTAACAAAAACATCCATGATTTTTGTCATAATGGCTTTCATAAAAGCTCCGACTTTATCAGCAAGTACTAGAATTAGTTCTTGTTGTTCAGGATGTTTGACTCCTATATCCTCTAATTTGTTGTAGTATTTATCAATCATTTCAGTTGCTTGTTTTTTAGCGTTTTCTCGGTTTTTATTCATTTTATCCATAAATGATGAATGATTCTTATCCTTTTCTAATGATTGAACATTGTTGAGTAACCCTGTTTCTTGTTGGATATGAAAATTAGTAAGATTTTGCTCGTGTTCTTTTGTTACTTTTTGTAAATCGGCAGGAGCGTCTGATAATGAAGAAGCTTGAAGTCCAATATGTTCTGCTAAAGAAAATTCTTTTGGTGATTCTCCTGTATAACTATCTCTCATTTGTTTTAAGATGTTACTAAAATTACTTACTGCAACTGACATAAAAAAACCTCCTAATAGTATGTTTTATTTTTGGAACAACTATGACTTTATCAAGCGAAGGTTAAAAATAGGTTAAAAAATCCAAAAAAAATATTTTTTTCTATTTAACTAAATAAAGTTGTTTACATAATGCATCCTATATGATAATTTGGTTGAAATTGGTAATTTTGGCGGTGGGAAAATGAAGTGGATACCTGTTTTAGGTGTATTTGTTTTAACAGCATTGTTTAGTATCGGCAGTACATTTTTGGTTATGGAAAAGAACTATGAAAATAAAGCTTCTAAAGTTGCTGAAAACGAATTAGATAGCAGTTCAAAAGAAGCTAAAAAAGAAAAGCCTGTATCAATCGAGGATATGGACTTATCTTGGGTAGATGCTGTTCATTCCAAGATGCTTGATGAATGGAAAAGTGGAGATAAAACGTTTGATGAGCGTCTAGTACAAAAAGTGATGCTAGATATGACGCACCAAATGGGTGATACACATGTAAAAAAAGGTTCAATCGTGATAACATCGGAACGAATTGACAATTTGATGCAGATAGTTGAAGAACATAAAGAAGTCTTTCATTATAATGAAACATATTTAGATATATTAAAACGTTGGGGAAAAAGTGATTTTTCAGCAGTTTATGATGACCATGAGCTACTCCACTCTTTCTATGATAGATGTAGATGATTTACGCTGTACTACTTTGTACTAGCTGATAAATTTCTTTTGGCAGGAGATTCTATAGTTTTTTATTTAGCAATAGGGTGTGGCGTCATTTTTAGCATCTATTTTTTATTATTTCTTTACTCAGTTGTTATGTAAAGTTGAAATGTATGGAATTATATATTTTCAAGGCTGTTTACCTAGTTATGTTGATTCCCTTTTCATCCATTAGTTGGATAGATTCTTTGTTATTAGATTGGTAGACTAAACAAGGTGCTTCTTTTCCCTTCTGCACAAAGGGGAGAGAGGCACTTTGTTTGATAAGAAAGTAAGTGTTAGTTATAAAATATAAATACAAACCATAATTTTATAAAACTTTTTTTATAAAATGTATAATTAAACTTTACTTTTTGCTAACTATGTTTTATTATGTTAAATATAGGGAGGCGGTCTTGTGAAAGAGAGCTTTGGTGATTCAATCGTAAACAAGGTATATGAGTTTAGAGTGCTAAAGAGAATGTCTCAAAAGGATTTGGCAGATGCAGTTGGCGTCTCCAAACAAACTATTTTTGTGATGGAAAAGAATAATTACTCACCATCTTTAGTGTTAGCTTATAGAATCGCAAAT
>NZ_JBIWEY010000022.1:0-78364 GCF_044762775.1 Lysinibacillus sp. NPDC096418 | reverse complement strand
AATTTTATTATTCCATTTAGAATGCATAAAGGAGTCCTCCTTGTTTGATGATGGGTCAATGGTCGTTGACACTCATGCATCATACTAGAGGGCTCCTTTTCTTTCAAGACCTCGAACATCCTTCAAACAGGAATGCTGCTTCGTTAGTTGAATAGCAACAATCTTTTTGAAAACAGCTTCATTAAAAAAAGATTGAAGCAATTAGCCCCAATCCCACTCACACATTCCTGTACACACGCTCGCCTCAACCTGTATTTTTTAGCCCTAAAACAGCCCTAATTTCGCCCTGAATCAGCCCTAAAACCATGCTTTTCTATGCATTTTCTTGCATCGATAGAATATCGCAGATGAGTGACAAACCTTGATATGATAAGGATTTAGAGGTTTTAATGCTATATTATGCGTAATAATAATACATTTGTCATATGTTTCATGTGTTTTCTGTAATCTATATATACCAAGGCTTGAAGGGTTATTCGTTAAAAATTCGCCCTAGCCTCCACTAAACTACGACTGAATACCGCTACAGACTCTTGTTCCATTTCTATTAACATGTGTGCGTAAACTAAATGGATTATTCGAGGCGGATAACCTTATTGAATATAGTTATACGAAATAAGAATTATAAATAATTTAGCTGTTATTTATAATATGAGACCTCTTATATCCATTTTATTACCACTTATCATGTAAAGAGAAATTCTAATGAAATTTAGTGCTACATTATGTACAGAGGAAAGAGGTTGCATTGAGTGAATCAATTAAAAGAAGGGAGTAGAATTCGTATTAGATAAGGGGATATTTGTATGTAAAAACTAAATTTTAGGAGAAGGCAAGATGAATAAAAAAACGTGGCTTTTATTTAGTGGGCTAGCTATTTTAATTTCTGGTTACTCCATTGTTCAATATTTGATTATGGATGCGCATCAAGCGGGGTTTGTTAGATTGAAACTTATGTTTATTTCTACATTGAATTCATTTTGGTACATAATGCTTTATATACATATTGTATTCAGTATAATAGCGTTAGTAATAGGTCCCTTTACATTATTCTCGAAGTTTAGAGAAAAAAATATCAATCGTCATCGACTGTTTGGGAAAATTTATATGATAGGTATTTTATTCGGCGGTGTTTCAGGGCTTTACTTAGCATTTTACGCTACAGGTGGATTGGTGTCACAGTTGGGTTTTGATTTCCTATCTATATTCTGGATGATAACAGCAGCCCAAGCGCTTGCTAAAATAAAACAAAAAAAAATACATGAACATCAAAAGTGGATGATAAGAAATTATTCTTTAACTTTTGCAGCCGTAACATTAAGAATTTGGCTAGTTTTGTTCACTGTACTATTTGGATTTGAAAATTTTAGTCTTAGTTACTCTATGATAGCTTGGCTTTGTTGGGTGCCAAATTTAATCATTGCAGAATTGATTATACAACGAAAGTGTCAAGTAAAAGGCACTTTATTAAAATATCAAAAGACCACTTCTTGATGGGGGATATGTCTTATTTAACCTAATTGGGGGTCTGAGCGGCTTTTGGAAAATACTTTGTAAGTGAGTAGAGGACGGTTGTGTAGAAGATTCGGATGAAATGGCTTTATTATGTAACAGTTTTATGGGCATACCGTATGATAAAACTTTATATAATAATTAAATTAGAAGATGTATTAGGACCCTGCAAAAATACAGAGTGTGAAATTTAATTTAATTAACAAACCTTGAATATTATGGCTGGTTATTTTACTGTGGATGAACAAATAAAAAGATTGAAGATTACTAGCCCCAATCTTACTCACCCATTCCTGTACACACGCTTGCCTCAACCTTTATTTATTAGCCCTAAAACCATGCTTTTATATGGATTTTTGATTGTATAAAGCCCTCTTATTTGTGGTAAGAGGGCTATTTTATATAATTGGTTGAAATGTGGAAAGGATGTTTGTCCAAGTCATTGACGTAGTTGAATAAACTAATGTCTTAAATTTTGCTAAATAGTGAAACACATACTTCGGTAGGTGTTTTTTACTTATCAGATAAATGTACGTGAAATGCGTAGACAAACTCCATAAGGCATATTTCGATTGCCTAAAATGCAATAGAGTGTATGTCTGTTGTAATAGAGATGAACGAGATAGAATGCTAAATAAGAAATGGAAATGAAATCTCGCTTTCTTTCCGGCACGGTGGCGCGCCTTTTAACGTCTTCTTGGAGAATTAATGGGAGATTGGCTGAATGTCTCATGTGCTGAAAATCGTTTCAATGCTATGTGAACTGTCCGTTAAATGGAATATACTTATTTGATTGACATTATTCTTGAGTCATTCACTCCATTTTGGATTGAGTTGTTTGGGCGCTACCATGATACCGAATATAGGGAGATCTCTGTTTATTCTTTGCTTGAAACCAAAGAGTTCAAAGGACTCTGGAGTATGAAATTAACTCGTTTATATAAAAAGTTGATCTTTTATTGGCATATTGTTCCAGTGTCGATACCTGTAGGACCGTTAAATCCAGGAATTGTATCGATGACTGTATTTGTTGCTATATCTATGACAGACACAGTTTGATCAGCCTGGTTTGTGACATAAGCGAGTGTCCCATCTGGCAAGATGGTTACTTGGTCAGGAGATGATCCTACAGGGATTGTATCGATGACTGTATTTGTTGCTGTACTTATGACGGATACAGTATTAGCGCCTTTATTTACGATATAAACAAGTGTTCCATCAGGTGTAATTGCTGTTCCTACAGGTCCTGTTCCTACAAGAATTGTAGTGACTACCGTATTTGTTGCTGCATTAATTACAGATACAGTGTTACTATTTTCATTTGTAACGTAAGCAAATTGCCCGCTCGGTGTGAAAACAATTGATCTTGGGCGAATTCCTACTGGGATTGTAGCAACCACGGCATTTGTTGTAGTATTAATAACGGATACTGTATTTGAGTTTTCGTTTGCAACGTAAGCAAATGCACTATCTGGAGTAAAAGCAATTCCTTGAGGTTGGAGCCCTACTGGAATAGTAGCGACTACCATATTTGTTGCTGTACTTATAACAGATACAGTGCTATCTCCATGATTTGATACATAAGCAAGTGCCCCGTTTGGTGAAATTGCGACACCAAGAGGATCATCGCCCACAGGAATCGTAGTGATTGGCGTGTTTGTTGCAGTATCAAAAACCGTTACATTATTCGATAAGAAAGCCGGAACATAACCAAAGGCTCCATTTGGTGTAATCGCTATTTCTAGTGGACCCGATCCTACTGGAATGGTAGCGACGATAGTATTTGTCGCTGTATCAATTACTGATACCCTATTATCAGGAGTAGCTAACTGACCAGCGTCTGTAACATATACGAGAAAGTGGCAAATTGGTGGTTCAGGTATAAATGGTGGCTTAGGACAACGACAATTACAACAAAAGCCACAACAATGACAGCGACAACTTGGATTTGATTTAAACTTGAATTTTATAATACTTTTCTTTTCTTTTCTCACAAGACACACCCTTTCTATCATATATTGATACTATATGTAAAAAGAATTATTTATCTTGTACGTTTACCTAAGCAAATGCTTCTAAAAAATGTCGTTTGGTTGTTTATATAATAGTGTTTGCTGGTGATACACCGAAGGCTTATTTAACAAGAATGACATTTAAATGAACACTCTGGATATAGATTACTAAGTGCAACATTATTACTAGAAATGAAATTTAGTGTAGAGGATATTTTCGAGACTCGATCGAATTTCTCGCGAATAAAGTATGAAAACCTAATAACTATTAAAATAATTTTTACAGTAAAAAACCCTTTCCATTAAAGTAGGAGAGGGTTTGCGACTTTCCCGTATTTATTACTTTCATCCGAAATTTTAAACGGATCATATTATCAATTTCCATGATGAAAGCGTCATTAAATTATTTTAATTCTACAATTTCTCATCAATTTTAATTTGTTTTTTTATGGTCCCCAATAATTAACTGCAGCTATTTAGTCAGATGCTTTTCTATTCAAAACATTTTCCACTACACACAAATCATTATTTACCGAATAGATCGTTTCTTGATTACCTTGAATTGATAAAGCATGTAAAGAACCACCAAATACAGCCCCGCCATCAATGCCGATTTTAGTACCACAAGGGGATATCCATACCTTATCACTTCCATCTTTATTCAGTTTATCAGTAGTGGTATGTCCAAATACGATTGTTTTACCAGTTTCGTTTGTTGCATTATGAAAGGGTCCTCGTATCCAATAGAAGTCTGATTCGTTTGTATTCTTCCAATTAGCCAAAGATAAATTAACTCCCGCATGAACAAATATGTAATCTTGCCACTCATAATAAAGAGGGAAATTTCGAATAAATGCAAGCTCATCTTTAAACTTTTTTTGTGCCATCTCAGCTATTTCAAGAGGTCTATATTTGCTTACTACATCCTCTTTAAAGAATGAACGTAACGTATCCTGACCGCCATGTGGATGATGGTTAACATAGAATTTGATAGGTACTTCATCCGAATCTAAAGGTTTTTCACTAGAATCTACAGGCTGTTCAAGCCACTCTAAGAACATTTTTTCATGGTTGCCACTCAACACAATTGCTCCGTATTTTTTCCGTAATTCTTGAGCTAATTTAACAACAGCATAAGAGTCTTCACCTCTATCAATTAAATCCCCAAGTAATACTAATTGTTGATTATCTGGATTCCATTTTTTTATTAATTCTTCGAACATCTCAATTTTTCCGTGAATATCACCAATTACAAATACATTTTCCATTATGTCGTACCTCTCTGTTTTAATTCGATTTTTCAGTAGCAATTATAATATATTTTTTCTATCAAAAAAACTCATATATGAATGCGTAAATTATTTTGCAATAAACATGAAAGATGGTTCTCTTTCATTCAAGGAAAAAGCGGATTGTGGATTGGAACATAGTTATGCACCTAGTCAAAGATTGCTTTCCTGTCGATCCCTACAGATCAATTGAAAAAGCTTGCATTTAACTTAAATAGTTACAAGTGGGATTTACACATTAGACAATGTAGTTTAGTGAAATTTAAAGCATAACAAACCCTAAATAGCCATTAAGAGAGCACAAGGAGCAATTGCCTTAGCGCTCTCTTCTTTTTATATAGGCAACTTTAACCCAAACCAAGAATAAGCCCTTCAATCGTTGAATAACATATAGTCCGTAGGGGATATACTGTTTGGGAGGATATTGGTGAAATGTGGATGGAATACAATGCTTTTTAGATAGGAAGGATGTGTTTATGAAGACCATTATTGTGAAGAAAAGTCTTTTGTACCGTTATCAGACCATTGGGCAAGCGATTCTAGATGCGGAAGCCGGTGATCAGATTGAAATTCACGGTGGTATTTATGAAGAAATCGTTGATGTTTCGAAACGCCTTAAGCTTTATGGAAAAGGGGATGTCACGATTAAAGGCAGTGTATTCATTCGATACAATGTAAACGCTGAAATATGTAATGTTCGCTTTAGCCAGGGGCGAGGTATGTATGTTAAAGGGAATTTACATTTGGAAAATTGTGTGGTGGAACAACAAACAGGGAGTGCACAAGTCACAGTTAATTATGGTAGCTTGGCGATGAAAAATGTAGATATACTAGGTAACTCGTCAACTCAATACGGCTTGAAAATAGATAATGGATCCAGTGTCATGCTGGATACATCTACGATTCAACATCACTCTAAAGCACAAATCATTGTGCAAAATAGTGAACTTATGATGGTACGTAGTAAGTTGTTAGAGGGGAAAGCGAACGGAATTTTCGCACTGAAAAATGTACAAATGGAATTAATGGATTGTGAGATACATGGGCATGACAAGGCACAAATTCTTCTAGCCAACAGTACATTGGCGGTAAAAGGTTCACAAATTCATCAAGGGCAAGACACTGGAATTCAAGCCTTAGAAGGTTCAAAGGTAGTGATGGATAATTGCGAGGTCAAACAGCATAGAGGGGCAGATGTCATTGTATACCAAAGTGAGCTGAGGGCAGTGAATTCCGTCTTTGCAGATGGGCCTGGTAAGGGGATTTATGTAGGGGAACTGTCGAAGGCTATTATTTATGACTGTAAAATTATTGGTCATGTGAAGCCACAGATATTTATCGAAAATAGTAGAGCGGAAATACGTAAGTGCAATGTGAAGAATGGAAATGCAACAGGTATTCATATCGTCAATGAAGCGGATGTCGTTGTAGCGGATAGTGAAGTTGAACATCATAATCTGTTTCATGTAATAGTCGATTCGAGCGGGTTACAAATGGAAAACACAGTGATTCATCATGGTCAGTCGGGTGGTATTTTTGGTAATGAACATGCGAAAATAACGCTTAAGGAAACGACTATTCGTGAACTTAATAATCATTTGGTGTACTTGAATAATTGCAGATTATTTACGGATGATTGTACGTTTTCACATATGCAAGGCAACGGGATTTCTTGCATTGATTCTATTTTTGAAATTGCGAACAGTCGATTTAATGATTGTCTTCATGGACCGTATTCTATTCTGTGGTCGGATAAATCGATTGGTCGTGTAGAAAATAGTGTAGTCGATGAAACAGAGCGTACGTTTTTTGCGGTTACGAATGGTTCGCTGATTGAGATTATCAATACAAATTTAGCGAATGTTAAGTTAGGTGCAGTCGTGCATGAAAATAGTAATGTATACGTTAGAGGACATCATAATGATGCGAAATGGCAACGAGATGCCTCATCAAGAATCGTTAATACCGCATCGATGCCACCAGTATCAAAGGAAAAAGTTGAGCGAATCGTGAATATTATTAGTGGACCGGAAGTCACTGATCTAGAGGAGTTAGCAAAACATTTTCGTATTCCAGATGTTTTAGTGACGGAAGTTCAGACCATGATTCGTAATGATAATATAAAGAAATCCATTTAGAGTATCGATAAAAATTAGGAAAGGTCGAGTTGTTTCAACAAATAGTTGGAGACGACTCGTTTTTTGTTCCTTAAAAAGGATATTTGGCTGATATACGATCTTGATCTGCACTAAAACGGTTAATACTACTAGTAATAGTTGGTTTAAACCTCTAATAAAATGGGTAATACAAAAAAGAGACCTATGATTTTAAAGTCGAACACCAAAGGATTTTAGTAAAAATTCGTTATGAATAATAGAGAGATTAACTAAGAGTCATTCATGAAATACAAAAACTAAACTACGTGATTTTGCTTATCTGCAGCGACTAACTCAAAAAAAATTTTATAAAAGGGCCTAGTACATTTCTAGCAACAGTTTGATAAAAGTAAACAGTTACTAATTCATCTTTGGATGCTGTAATAATCCATTTTGGTAAATGATCTGTAGGCTGTAAGAAAATCCATGAAAGTGACGTATTTCAAATTGGCGAATCGCAAGAATTTATCTTGAATACTTTGGTTTAGAGCATGTTTTGTTAACTGTTCGCAATTGAAAATAAAATGATATTCACCATATCTTTCAAGATACCTTACTTATTTTGCATCAGAAGAGGGAAGTCCATAATACATAGCTTCACACCTTTTAGATAATGTATGAATAGTAGTGAAAAAATCTCCTAAACAAAAATTAATGCTTCATGTTAGGAGATTAGTTGCCTCGAAAGAAAATGAACATATAAAAAAAATGACGAGTTTGTTAAATCTATTTTATTATGCACTGCATGAATGATGAATAACTTTTCTCTCATAGGTCCACAAATAACTACACTTTTATAAAGATTATGGATAACCGAGGGTTCGAGTATATGATCTTAATAATAATAGTTATTGACGAGGAGAGGTAATAAAAAGATAGTTTGATGAATTGCAAAGTTTACATTATGTAATTTAGTTTAGTGCTATTAATGGGCTTCTTTCAGTAATCCGTACTTGGTTTTTATGAATAGTAGGATTTGTCAGCAAGTACATATTTTAGTCTAGAGCTTATTCATCGGTAGGGAAATAGAACTTGTAAATGTATTGATAAATAGTTCTGAATAATTATATAATGGGTATAAATGTAACTATTTTATATTTTTGGTTGATAGTCCTATTATCAGGGGTTTGTAGTTTGTTTATACTTAGAGGAGAGGTGAAACATAAATGCTGGGCTTTTCAAGAAATGAAATATTGGCATTACTAGAAAGGACAAAAATTGGAGAAAGTCAAAAAAATGCAATTGCTGATATAATTTATGTTAATAATCAGCGTATTGAAAAAGATTTAGCTTCTATCATAGACCAAATTTTGGTTGAAAGAGAACGTGATTTAATTAACAATTGTTTCCATTGAATGGAAATTAGTATTTAGGAAATTGTGTTACATAACCTTAAGTTTCAATAAAAGAAATCGCATCCTTATGTGTTTTTATTCACACAAGAATGTGATTTCTTTTCTTTTTAAGGAAAATTTTACAACTAATTGTATACTTTTTGGGATCTGAATGGTTATATAAGTGAGTTAACTATAATACGGATATCCAAAAGTTGGTGAAGTATGAAAAAAGAATGGGAGCGTTTGCTGCTGGCGCATGCAGAAGTCATTTTCAAATATTTACTGAAAATAGGGGCTACAAAAGAAGATGCAGAAGATGTTGTGCAAGAAGCTATCATGAAGACGATTGAATGCCTGTCGACAATCCAACCAGAAAGTATACGAGCATGGTTATTCAAGGTTGCACTTAATCGTTATTATACGATGTACAATAACCAAAAACGTACAACATTTTTAGGGGAAGAAGAAATTGAAAACTTAAAATCAGCCCTAGATGATGTCGAACAGCAATATTTACAAAAAGAACAAAACAAGAAGGTCATGGAAGCTTTGCAGGGTCTACAGCCAAAATTTCAACAATTATTATTGCTGAAATATGACATGGATCTTTCCTATAAGGAAATTGCTTCGATTTTATCAGTAAGTGAGTCGCATGTAAAAACCTACTTACAGCGAGCTCGGAAAACATTTAAAAAAGAATGGGAGGCACTTGGGGATGGAGGATCTTTTTAATAAAGAGAAGATGGAAAAGACGATAAAGAAGGCGAAGCGGTGTGGAACATGGAAAACAGTACTTATTACGTTTACAGTACTTGTTGTCACTGTTATTAGTGGCTTGATGATAAATAATTCAGTTCGCCGTAACTTGGAAATGCCAGTGCGATTATCTTTTGAGCATTTCCAAGAAATCGCAGGTGCAAACGAATTTATAGGGGTAACGAAGTATTACCCAGGCATTTTGGGTGGTGAAAATCATTATAAAACATTTAAATATATCGAGGGCAAAGTTGTGCCTACAGGCGAAGGTGCTTATGGCTACGGCTTTTTACGAAATGAGAAACTAAATACAGGACAAGAGTCACCAATAGTCTTTACAGCTAGTCATAGTGAAACTGACTTAGAGTATCAGCATTACAATGATTTTGGGCAACGTGAAATGCTGTTTTTCTATCCGTTCTTGCAATATAAAGAAACACATAATGATTTAGCGTTTTTGCCTGAAATTGGGGACGATAAAATAATGGAGGTCGCACTGTCTTTTGATAAAGGTTACAAGGTGGATGAGGCGCTTTCTATAATTCCAAAAGAAGTGACAGCAACGTGGCTTTGGGTCAAGGACGTTAATGAAACAGATGACTTTACAATAAAGAGTTATAGTAACGAAGGGGAAGTAGACGGGACTATCAATCTCCTGCGTTCAGAGCATACCGTGTATGGCTTTTCACTCTTAACCTTTAATGGCAATCCGGCAGATCAACCAGCTGAGCAATTTGTTGATTCTATTAAAGATGGTAAGGATTACAGAACACGTTGGCAAGGAGAGTTTAAACGGTTAGAAAAAGTCATTGGTGGTGAAGATGAACTCTCTGCTGATGATATTGTCATTTACGGTGCAGTGGTTACTGGTAATAAGGTGACATTAGCAAGCTTACAAAATTTAGATTTTATAAAAGCATCATCTCTTGGTGCCATTACGGATAAATATTAAAAGATAGCTTGTTAGCATTTCAAGCTAACAGGCTATTTCCAATATCCATAATTACAAAGATTTCGTAAAGCAAATAATGCGGTTAGCTTCAGTAAATCCTAATTTTAAATGCACTGCTAGACTTTTAGTGTTGTCCAGTTCACAGTCACTAGCAAACTCCTTGCAGCCATTCGTTTTAGCCCATTGTTCGCAACTTGTTACAAGTTGTTTGGCAAAACCGTGTTGTCGAAATTCTTCTTTGACAAAGAGACCTTCTAAATAACCGACTGGGCTTGAATTTGTGCCCTCTACATAATCTGTTCGCAGTTGACATTGTGCAAAACCGACCGCCTCTGTACCCCGAAAAGCAAGGAAAATTACAGCATTTTCTGATGCAATATACGCTGCCATATTCTCAGTGAATTCCGAAAGTGTATGATTTGGCCAAAGCAGTAGTGCTAATTGTGCCGATATTTGTGCATCTTCTTGTATAGCTTGTTTAATCATTAAATACGCCTCTTTCAAAAATTATTTCTGATATGGAAAAACTGAGTGCATAAACAGTTGTTTCCTTCTTAATTTAATACTAAATGCTTCATGGAAACGTATCCCAATTATAGCGTTATTTTTTAAAAAAGCATTGTCAAGGGGTTCTATGATAATAATCTCTAAAAAGTTCGACTACTAAAAAGGCGTTTTAGTATATTAACAGAATTAAAATAGAGAAGGGGAATATGAATGAGAGAAGGAACAACATGTATAACTAATACAGAAGGGTTTTCAATTTGTACAGATAAATCGCTATTACAAATTGATGTGATTCATCATTTTTTAAGTAAAGAATCCTATTGGGCCAGGGACATTGACTATACCTTGGTGGAAGCAGCAGTTGAAAATTCTAGTGTTTGCTATGGTATCTATGAAGGAGATATAAATAGCGATTATTACATTCAAATTGGATTTGCTAGAGTAATTTCAGATTTTGTGCGTTTTGCATGGCTTTCGGATGTATTTGTGTTACCCGAATATCGAGGTAGAGGCCTTAGCAAGTGGCTCATGAGTATTATTGTAAGTGACCCCAAATTAAAGGGAACTAACTTTAACTTAGCGACATAAGATGCACATTCTTTATATACTCAATTTGGCTTTAGACCTCTAGAAAATATAGAAAAACGAATGGCAAGACCATTAAATTGGGATGAAATTAATCGTGGCTATGGATTACTTCCACAAAATAAATAACTTTAGAATTAATCAAAATATGCAAGCATGATTTGGAATAGGGTAATAACCATATATCCACTTTAGGTCTTAAATTAAATCAATAGATATAGAAGTTAACATATTCGAGGAGGAAGGGTATAAATGTCATTATTACAAAGCTTGATCGAACAAGCTAAAAATCCAAAAGGTTTTGTAGGTTCTACTATGTTGTGCATTATGAATACGGCACATAGTGGGATGACAAAATGGGTAATTCAAAGCGGAGCTATCCAAAATGGAGATATCGTATTAGATATCGGCTGTGGGGGTGGGAAAACCATTCAGACCTTATCAAAAATCAATAAGCAAGGTAAAATCTATGGGATAGATTTCTCTGAACAAGCTGTAAAAGATTCCATAAAAGCTAATAAAGAAGATGTAAGTAGTGGCAAAGTAATTGTAAGGCAAGCGAGTGTTTCAAGCATTCCTTATCCTGATGAATTGTTTGACAAAATAACTGCTTTTCAAACACATTACTTTTGGCCAAATCTAGCAACGGGTGTAAAAGAAGTATTTCGGGTATTAAAAAAAGGCGGACAATTTATGATTATTTCTGAGATCTACAAAATTAATTACCATATGAAATCATATAAAACTAAAACAGAAATACGACAGTTATTCGAAAGCACCGGGTTCCAGACGGTGGAAATATTAGAAGATACGAAAAAAGGATGGCTGTATATTACAGGAATTAGGTAGTTGAAAAATGCGAATGTGTTCATTTTCTTTTAATGATTCTAGAGGTGGAAAGAAAAAGACAGATCATTTTTGAAAAATACCTGTTAAAAGATAATTTATCTAGATTTTATAGAGTAGGTAGTAGGAGGTGGAAGCCATTTCTTTTTATTACTTAGTTTTATTAACGTAGCCCCAAGTACTGCTTTTTTCATGTGGAAATGAGCGTACTTCCTAATGTTATCTTCGTTAATTTCCTCTCCAAGAGCTGCGCTAGTTGTAACTAAGCTAGAAGCGATATTCATTGAAAGTGCCGCGCTAATGTCCGAATCACGTGTACGCGTTCTTACTTGAATTGCTTTTGTTTTCGCCTTTGAATGTACAGTTAGCGCAGGGGTGGGTTTGATTCCTATCTTTATTAATTGTTTTTCTAAATATCTATTTTCCTCTTTTAAACATTGTGTAAAATCAGCGATTACTCTTTTCATTTCTCGATCTGTTGTTTGATTGAAAAATGCTTGGTTCGCTACGATAAATCCATTATTCGAACCGAGATGCTTCCATATTGTGAAAACTTTACTATGCTGTGAAGACCCATTTTGTAATCCCATAAATGCACTTCCTAACTAAAATTGTAGTTCTTTCGTTAGAAAATAGGATGTGCAATAAAATTATATTTATTCATTTTTTTCCAAAATAGTAAAGTTGATTATCCAGGATTTTTCTCATTTACTGTAAGTATTAGTAGTCTGTAAATGATATATATCCCAAGATAAGCTCCAGTTATTAAGAAGAAAGGATTAAGAAAAATAGCATGAATAGTAGTCATGAAGACTGCATCATCGACTATGATTTGGTAGATAGATGTAGATGCAATATTGCCAAAGATACTAGTTGAGATAACCGCGATTACATTAAAAATCATTCGGGATTTTATCCATTCATTTTGTAGATAGAACATAATTATAGGGATCGCAATGCTTGAAATGACTAATAAAACTTTAATTAGTGCCACTCCTCTCATCGTACTATTCTTAATTATCACCGTATTACTAGAAGTGTAAACTAGGAAAAGAGTCTGAGAAGGTATATGTTTGTGATAAATAATCAAGATTGAATTCGAATCCATACACTTCTTTTGTATCAGTATGAAAGATATTTATTATTGAGAGGCAAAAACATAATTGTCAATTTTAATAAACATGTTTATAATAGTGTTAATTGATTACAATTTATGGAGTGATTTGATGGTGAAAGATATTTGTAATGAATTTCAATATGAAATGTGCTTCAAAATGAGATATGTTCGACTTAACGACAGAAAAAAAGAGTACATAGAAAAATTTCAAAAGGCAAAAGTTGACGGCATGATTTTAGAAATTGGTAAGGCATGTAATGAGAGATCTGATGACGATTTTTAATGTCTAGACAGAATTAACTGAAAAATGAGAATGATTAGTTTTTAGAAAGAGAGTATCTTAGTTATTTACAAAAGCATGGCCACCTATAATTGTGCGGTTATTTTGGAGATTTTTTGGCATTAGGGAACTTAACCAAAGGTGTACTAAATAATTGTTTGAATATTATTATTGGACAAATGGGTTTGCTAGGTTTATACTAAGGTTAATAAGTTAGTTCCTTCATTGGAAATATTGAATTCACCTATTACAAAGAGTAATCGTGTTCATTCGGTACTTTTTGTAATATGTGAATTTTTTTTATGAAGAAATTATATATTAAAATGAATTTTTTGGAGGTTTTCTTAAATGAAACAAGGTACAGTAAAATGGTTTAACGCAGAAAAAGGTTTTGGTTTTATCGAAGTAGAAGGTGAAGCAGACGTATTCGCTCACTTCTCAGCGATCCAAAGCGAAGGTTTCAAATCACTTGACGAAGGTCAAAAAGTTGAATTTGAAGTTGAAGATGGTAATCGCGGACCACAAGCTAAAAACATTATCAAACTTTAATCGTTTCTAATGGACTAGCATGTCAAGTTATGAAAAGAAGCACTCATCACGAGTGTCTCTTTTTTCATACTTTGTATATTAAGCGAGAATGTATAGTCAATCAAATCGGCACAAGTGTTAGGTAGTTTTAAAGGAGCCATTTCAACAGCGAAGTGCCTCCTTTATGCTTTTCCATGTCCTGAATCCTTTTATTCAGTTCAACTGTATAGTAATAATTGGGAATGAAAAAGACAATGCAAGCATGTGCATTGTCTTTTTCTTATATTATTGCGCTTTTCACGCCAGTCCATTTTGTAAATAAGCGCTCATTGACCGTTAGAGCATATTGAACGATTGGTCCAAGTCCAAATGCCATCAGTACTGTTCCCAGTCCGACTGGTCCACCGAGGAGAAATCCAAGGACAGCGACAGTTACTTCTATTGTTGTACGGGAGCGAGTAACACTCCAACCAAGTCTATGGACAAAAAATAACATTAAAGTATCGCGTGGCCCAATGCCTAAATTGGCGACCATATACATACCACAACCCCAGCCAAGTAAGATTAGTCCAATAATAAAAATAATTAGCTGCGTCCAGAAACCATTAATGTCTGGAAGTAGGTAGTTGAAAATATCGATGAAAATCCCTGTTAAAAACATATCTATAAATGTTCCAGGAAGCGGCAGTTTCTTTGTGAAAATCATATCAAATGCTAAAATCGCTAAGCCAATAATGATTGACCAAGTACCAATTGTTAAGCCTATTGATTTGGCAAGTCCGATATGTAATACATCCCAAGAGCCAACGCCGAACATTTGCCCTTTAATTGTTAATGTAACCCCAAAGGATAAAATAATGATGCCGCTAAAGAAAAAGAGGCATCTCATCAAAAATGCTTGCTTCATAGTAAATCCCTTCATTCTGCATATTCATGTTGTCCAACAAATTATTATAGCAACATATTGTAAAGAATAGGGAAGATTATTATTTCGTATTTTTCTGAAAAAACTGTTTAATATAGTGGGAGAAGGGCAAAATATACGAGAGAGGATGGGATATAATGACGTCTGTACGAGATGAGATTCTAGAAGTATTAAATCGTGAAAAAGTCGGAACGATGGCTACTGTAGAGAATGGAAAGCCATACTCCCGCTATATGACATTTCAACATGAAGACTTTGTGTTATACACAGTCACAAATAAACACTCAGAAAAAGTAGAAGAACTAAAGAAAAACCCGTATACACATATATTATATGGTTACGAAAATAAAGGATTTGGGGATGCATATGTCGAGATTGAGGGTAAAGTAACTGCATTCGAGGATGAAGGTATAAAAAACAAATTAACTGAATTTTTTACAAGTATTTTCATTGGAAATACAGATGAAATGTTGACGTTAAAAATTGAACCGATTCGTATGCGACTGATGAACAAAAAAGGTGAGCCACCAAAAGAATTAGAATTTACAACAGAATAGCTCGTGAGGAAACGACCACATTAATGGTCGTTTTTTATAAAGATTGATAAAGAGTAATCAAGTCCAATAAATCTGAGAAGTTGACCTATAAAATGCAAAACCGATCTTATAACCATTTAAATATAGGTTGAATCATAGTCATTATTCCTGCATGATAATTAAAAGGAAAAAGGGGAGTGTGTAGAATGATAGTACGACAACAGCTTGCACAAAATATACTAGCGTCTCAAGGAAAAGTAAAGGCAGACTTTATTTTACGTAATGCACAGGTTGCAGATGTTTTCACATTAACATGGAAACAGGCAGATATTGTTGTGAAAAATGGACAAATTGTGGCACTAGATACAGAACAACGTTTCCAATCATCTCATGAAGAAGATGCGAATGGAAGTTATGTTGTACCAGGGCTTATTGACGGGCATATACATATTGAATCGTCGATGTTAACCCCAGCTGAATTTAGTCGTGTGCTGGTGCCACATGGCATAACGACAGTGATAACAGATCCACATGAGATTGCCAATGTCGCAGGGGCAGAGGGCATTCAGTTTATGCTTGATGATGCAAAAAAAGCCGATATGGATATTTTTGTGATGCTACCTTCAAGTGTGCCAGGCACAAGTTTTGAAAATGCAGGGGCAACGTTAGCGGCACAAGATTTAGCATCTTTTTTTGCACATGAAGATGTCCGTGGATTAGCTGAGGTCATGGATTTTCCTGCGGTGTTAAACGGTGAAGCAGGTATGCTAGATAAAATACTAATGGCACAACAAGCTAACTTAGTGGTAGATGGACATTGTGCAGGATTATCGAGTGAGCAAATAACTGGCTACCGTGCTGCTGGTATTCAAACTGATCATGAGTGCGTGTCTGCAGCAGAAGCTTTGGATCGTGTCGCACAAGGTATGTATGTTTTGATTCGAGAAGGTTCAGCTGCGAAAAATTTACGTGATTTATTGCCAGCTGTCAGCTCTGCGAATGCACGTCGTTTTGGCTTTTGTACAGATGATAAATACGTGGATGAGCTTATGGATGAAGGTAGCATTAACTTTGATATTGCAATGGCGATTGAAGAAGGAATGGAGCCACTTCAGGCTATACAAATAGCGACGATTAACGTTGCAGAGTGCTATCGCTTACATGACCGAGGTGTCCTAGCACCGGGTTATAAGGCGGATTTTGTATTAGTTGAAGATTTAAAAGAAATGCGTGCGAAGGCGGTTTGGAAAAATGGCGTGAAGGTTGCTGAAAACGGCGAAATGTTAACAAATCGCTTGGCAACCAAGGTGCCTGATCACATTCAGCAATCGGTGCATTTGCCATCTATCACTAAGGAAATGTTTGCGATGCCTTTTATAAAAGGTACAAGAGCAAATGTGATGGAAATAGTGCCAAATCAGCTTATTACAAATCATTTAGTTATAGATGTACCAGTGAAAAATAAGATGTTTGTGCCTTCTGTGGAGCAGGATTTACTGAAGCTAGCTGTTATTGAGCGCCACCATGGACTTCACACAACAGGTCTTGGCATCGTTAAAGGTTTTGGCTTACAAAAAGGTGCCGTTGCGACGACTGTTGCACATGACTCTCATAATGCACTGGTAGTTGGTACAAATGATGAGGATATGGTACTCGCACTTGAGCGTATGCAAGAAATACAAGGCGGCTTTGTTATCGTTGCAGCTGGTGAAGTTTTAGCGGAGATGCCGTTGACAATAGGTGGATTGATGACTGATGTGACAGCAGATATAGCAAAACAGCAATTAGCAGATTTACATCAGGCATTACATACGCTAAATCCAAACTTAGATTTCCATTTCTTATTGACATTTTCGTTTGTTGCGTTACCAGTGATTCCAGCTTTAAAGCTAACCGATACAGGATTATTTGATGTAACTACATTCCAACATATTTCAGTGGAAGTGTAATAGTGAAAACAACCTGAAAGCAAAAAGCGCTCAGGTTGTTTTTTATTAAGTGTTATTAAGCGATGAATTAATAGAGTTTAAAAAGTATCTGGATTATTTTGTATGTTATTATTTGACTAAAGAAACAACTTGTTGATAAAATCGAGTTGTTACTTTTGTTTTCAATTAAATGGAATGTCAGCGATCATAAATTACTTAATTGAACGTAAAGGATGACTTATCTAACATAGCTGACTTGTTTTGGCGAGGACTTCAGCGCTGTCATTCCAGGTAATTGGATCTAGTAATTTATTAATGGAAAACTATATAAAGGGGTTATGTAGACTTGAAAATTTCTGTTGGATTATTTGGATTTGGAAGAACTGGTTCAGTAGTAGCGAATGAAATCATCAATGATGTGGATTGTGAATTAAAATGGATAATCAGGGAATCTACTAAAAATGAAGGGGAATATGGAAGCCACTTACTCGGCCATCTACATAATGAAGGTCGAATATTTTCAATGCAACATGTAGATTTCAACCGCTTTTATGAGGAACATAAAGTCGATGTAATCATTGATTTTTCAAATTCATGTGCTGTTAATGAATATCAACATGCAGTGAAATATGGAAGTCGAATAGTTTCAGCAATTTCCAATTATGACGCAAAAGATGTGGAAAAGTTAAAGGAATTAAGTAAGCAAACAGCCATTTTATATTCACCAAATATTACATTAGGTATTAATTTTTTGATGGAGGCCTCGAAGTTACTTCAAAAGATCGTGCCTAATGCAGATACCGAAATTATTGAGGAACATTTTAGGGATAAAAAAGACGTTTCGGGGACGGCAATTAGAATTGCGGAAGCATTAGGATTAGATAAAGAACAACACATTAATTCAATCCGTGTTGGGGGTATTGTTGGTAAACATGAAGTAGTGTTTGGACTTCCAAATCAGACAATCCGTATCATTCACGAATCACATAATCGGGCTGCTTTTGGGCAAGGTGCTATATATGCGGCTAAATGGATTATGGGGCAAGATGTTGGTAGATATAGTATGGAACAAGCCCTGTCGTTAATTATGGACAGTCATTCGAAAGATGAGCAAAAAACTGATGAACTGCAACGCGAACTAACAACTTTGGCTTAATCAAAAAAGTGTGAAAAATAGTTGAACATACTATTTTTCACACTATTTTAGAAGGAGATAGAATTTCACTCGTATTGCAGATTATTTACATAGTGGCGTTATTTTGAAATAGCGACTACATCAACTTATTGCTTCTTCAATGTCCCGGAGAAATTCGTGCCCTCACTACGTTCTGCACTACAATCTACTTCCGTAACTTTAAGGGCGTTATTTAAAAGGTCGAATTCCATTACACAACGATTACCGTTGGATGACTTGTTCATAACCGCTTTTTTGCTAGATGTAATCGTAGCGGTACCTTCCACACTGCCAACCTCAAGGCCATCATTTGTGGTAATAGAAATGTCGAAACTTTTGCTTGATGCATTTGAAATAATGGCATCACGGCGATTATAATCAGTTGAACCTTTGCCCCATTTATAATAGAAGCTATACGTACCTGCCCATGGACTTTTGCCAACCGTCGTTAGTTGCAATTGTTTATCTAACTGGTTTTGTGCATTAATCGCACGTGTATTTAAAGTAGTATTGCTTGCATTTTGAAAGATTTCTTCGGCATCCTCAGCAATATCATAGAAATTGCTTGAATCCATACGGTGTAGTATTGTCACAACTTGCGCACGTGTCATATTGTTCGAAATACCGAAAAACTTTTGTAAGTCACGATTTTCGTATTTGAAATTTTGCCCTGTTGAGATGTAATAGTCTAGTAAAAACTGAATCGAATCATTTAATCCTCGTTTACCCTCTGCTAGATGTGTGATTGCTTGAGCCATTACTCCTCGCTTGACAGCAGTTGCGCGAATGTTGTTATCAAAATAGCCGTTAAGTGGTACGCCATAGCTAGCGAGACGGTTGTAAAAATCATCTGACCAATTGGCAGTAGATGTTAGTTTTTTTAGTTCATCGTAGCTTTCCTCTAGTTCATAATAATTACTAAGCAACTTTGCAAATTGCTGTTCAGTTATCGTTGCATTTGGCTTAAATGAGCCATCTGCATAGCCGTCAATGATATCATATTCTGCCGCCCACATTACAGCATCATATGCAAAGTGTTCCTTTGTCACGTCTTTAAAACCTGCAGCCTCTACATTGTAGCTACCAATCACTACGAATACTGTAAGCAGGAAAATGCTCACTATTTTTTTCATTAACATTCTTCCTTTCTAGTTCTTACTATTTTTAGTTTGTCAGATATTGTTAAGAATTTCAAATTATAATAGGGTATAGCTTGGATATTATATGGTTTTCGAACTAAAGGTAGAATTGATTTGTTCTACTATTGAAATATTTTTGTATTTTCTATTAATTAATGAAATTTATTAAGAAAGACACAATTTATCCCTTTTATTTTCACTAGTAAGCGTGTATCGTTTAGTGAAGTATTAATTTACATAGAGAACAACTAGGAGTGTATGTAGTGACTATTAAATTAAGAAGTATATTAGCGTTCGGCATTATTGTTTTACTTGTATTCATAATGGGTATTTTTCAACAGCAAAATTCAAAATCTCAACTCGAACATATTCAGCAAGTTAAAGAAGAAACGCTTCAATCTGCGTTACTAGCGGATGAGATGAAATTAGCAGTTGTTCAAGTTCAACAATTCCTAACTGACATTAGTGCAACACGTGGTCAAAATGATTTAGATGACGGTTTTGAACAAGCTGAGAAATACAGTCAAATTTTTTATAAGAATTTAGAACAACTTAATATGTTACATCCGCAAGATATGGAAAAGTTAGAAGATATAAAAGTATCTTTTGATACCTATTATGCTACTGGAAAGAAGATGGCATCTAAGTATATCGAGGGTGGTCCAGAGCTTGGCAATCAAATCATGCTAGAATTTGATACTACATCTACAGAAATTAATGAAAAAGTAGGTGTTTTCCAGCAAGAAAGTATTCAACAAGTACAAAATTCATTAGGAAGTGTAGAAAACCTTATAAATAACAATAAAAAAATGTTCTTATTAATATTTGTCATTATTTTAGTAGTTTGTGTAGTTGTTGGGTTTGTTTTCGCGCGCTCAATAATTGTGCCTGTCAATAAACTTTCGGTAGTTGCCGAATTGATTGCTAAAGGTGATTTACGTCAAGAGGATATTGAAGTTAAAACAAAAGACGAAATAAAGCATTTAGCTGATTCATTTAATTTAATGAAGTCCAATTTATATAAACTTATTAATAGTGTAACTGCCAATGTTGAGCATACAACTTCCGCAGCAACTGAATTAGCAGCTAGTACCGATGAAATATCGCTTACTTCTAGTGACATTGCTAAACGTGTAGAATTAATGGCATTAAGTGATAATCAAGCTGCTGATACTGGACGAGAAATATCAAGCACTATGGATGAAACGGCTCATGGTGTACAACGTATCGCAGAAGCAACACAAATGCTACATTCTAAAGCGGTTGACACACAGTCCATTGCTAATGATGGAGAGAAAACGTTACATATTGCGGAAAAACAGATGATAATCATTCAGCAATCTTCTCACGAAACAAGTGAACGCATTCAACAGCTAAGTGAACAATCAGCTGAAATCGTCACTATTACAAATGTAATTACTGACATTACGGAACAGACGAATCTTCTAGCTCTCAATGCAGCCATCGAAGCTGCACGGGCAGGGGAACATGGTAAAGGATTTGCGGTCGTTGCTGATGAGGTCCGTAAACTAGCAGAGGAATCAAAAAGCTCTGCCAATCAAATTGTTGGCTTAATCGCAAACATCCAGCAAGATACGAAAGCAGTAGAAAAGGCTGTGGGGATAACAGTGGTAAATGTCAATGAAGGTGTTAAGTTTATACAAAATGCACAAAACGCCTTTGATGGTATCTTGGGATCAATTGAAGAAATGACTTTTCAGATTGAAGATGTATCTGCTTCTACACAGCAAGTCTCCGCAAGTACCGAAGAAGTGGCAGCATCTGTACATGAAATGTCTTCCTCAGCGAATAATGTTGCAGAACAATCGGAGGTTATTGCAGCTACTGTGGAAGAACAGACAGCAGCAATCCATGAAGTTAATTCTGTTGCCAAGACTTTAAGTGAAGAAGCACTGCTAGTGAAGGAAGAAATCAAAAAGTTTAAAGTCTAACTCATTGTTTTGATTTTTTGAAAGTACTAATACCATTAAATTATTGTTTAAGGAAAAATGTAGTGTAGTAAAGTTCGAGTATTTAAATCAAACCACATCTTAATTTAATTACCAATGATTAAAATTATTTTCAAAAAAGAGTTGATTATTCTTTCGGTTCAGCATATATCTTTCCTAAGAGAAACAAAATATCTCCATGGAAAGAAGAGTGGTGAAATGAAAAATCTGGGTGAATTTAAGCTAATATTTCTTCCGCTAGCTATCTTAATCGTTTTAACTGTATTATGGAAAATTACGGATTTTGTAGGATTGGCTGTTTTGATAATGGTCTTTTGGATGAGCTGGCGACAGCTTTTGAAGAAATTTATTATAAATGATTAAGTACGTAAAGAAGTTTCTACATGGGAAAGACACCATTTGAGCGTTGATCAAATGGTGTCTTATTTTAGTGTTAAAGCATTATAAGTTAAGCGAGGGTAAAGTTTTTATAATAAAATTATGTAAATTACCAATGCTACAATTGTAATAATCATTTTAAACGCTTCAAATTTGTAGACAGAATATGAGGGTAATGCCAGAATCAGATACCATATAGTAGATGTATTGATAAATACGTTGGAAATGTTCTTCATATATTCGATCAAAATCCATTTTTTCACCTCTCTATATATTTAGACGTTTGAGTAAGGAAAATTTGTATTTTTAAATAATTA
The DNA here is from genome assembly GCF_044762775.1 of Lysinibacillus sp. NPDC096418. NCBI lineage: Bacteria > Bacillati > Bacillota > Bacilli > Caryophanales > Bacillaceae > Lysinibacillus > Lysinibacillus sp. NPDC096418. The sequence continues at coordinate 56,120 of NZ_JBIWEY010000022.1, read as the reverse complement.
TTTTGGAAGAATGCTACTTTACATATCCAGTTATTCCGAGTGTACGGATTTTAGTGAGTTTTTGTAAAGTGTATAAACCCAATTGTAATTGATGTTTTGGTGATAAATTAAATATTTGTTAAATTTCATCAAGATAACAACTATAATTATACTTAAAGATGGAATTAGGGTAGAAAGGAAGTTTATATGATTAATAGAAATTCTATAGAGAAGTATGTTCATTCCACAGATGAACAGCAAAAGTTATATAAGCGTTCCTTGATAATTGTTATGTTGTCACAAGTATTTGGTGGGGCGGGACTTGCAGCAGGGATTACTGTTGGAGCTCTAATTGCGAAAGATATGTTAGGGACGGCAAGTTTTGCGGGGTTACCTGCAGCATTATTTACACTCGGCTCTGCGTTAGCAGCATTTATCGTAGGTCAACTTTCACAGCGATTTGGGAGACGTTATGGGTTATCTTTTGGATTCATAGCAGGAGGAGTTGGCGCTATCGGAGTAATCATTGCTGCCAACATTAACAGTTTAGCGTTATTATTCATCTCATTATTTATCTACGGAGCGGGGACTGCGACAAACTTACAAGCACGCTATGCAGGTACGGATTTGGCAAATGACAAGCAGCGAGCCACAGCTACAAGTATCGCTATGGTTGCGACAACATTCGGCGCAATTGCCGGACCTAACCTAGTGACACCGATGGGTAAAATTGCTACTGCAATCAGTATGCCAGCATTAGCCGGACCGTTCATTCTAGCAGCCGTAGCGTATATTTTGGCAGGACTTACTTTATTCATTTTTTTACGTCCAGATCCATTATTAGTAGCGAAAGCAATAGCAGATGAGCAACAGCATAAAGTAGCAGAGAATGTGAGTGCCTTGCAAAAAAAAGCGAATCGCATTGGTATTTTAGTGGGGGCACTTGTTTTAATATTGTCGCATGTCATTATGGTCTCTATCATGACGATGACACCTGTTCACATGCAAGGGCATGGCAGTAATTTAAGCGCTATTGGAATGGTAATTGGATTACATGTTGCATCCATGTACTTACCATCTTTGGGTACAGGTATACTTGTTGATAAAATAGGTCGAACGATTGTGGTAGTTGCCTCGGGTATAATATTGGCAGCTGCAGGCTTAGTAGCTGCGTTTGCACCTGGTGATTCAATGGTATGGGTAACACTTGCACTCATGTTATTAGGGCTAGGTTGGAACTTTGGCTTAATCAGTGGGACTACCATTATTATCGATTCGACAACTATTCATAATCGCGCAAGAACACAAGGTTCCGTAGACGTTTGGGTAGCACTAGCAGGATCTGCCGGAAGCATTTTATCAGGTGTTGTAGTGGCATATTCAAGTTATGCGATGTTAGGTTTTATCGGTACATACTTAGCCTTACTATTAATACCAGTAATGATCTGGGTGAGATTTAAAGTAAAATAATCCTCTGGCGCTCACATTATGATGAAAGCTGAATAAGCTAAGTGGACACTGAAAATTTTTTACGCTTGCTGATGAAATCAAGAAATCATATTATTCACACCAATTTTCAGTGATTAATTTTTATTTTGGTAAAGGGATGGTGTGTTTAATGGGTTTTTTTGATGGATTAATAGGAAATGCCTCAGAAACAAGTTTAGAAGCAGTAGAAAATGAGATTAAAGATTTATTAACGAAGTCAGAACATGTAGAACATGCATATAAAGTAATACGTGATTTATTTGTTTTCACAAATAAACGGCTTATTTTAATTGATAAGCAAGGCGTAACAGGGAAGAAAATCGAGTACCATTCCATACCGTATAAAAACATTGTACATTTCTCAGTAGAAACAGCCGGTAATTTTGATGTAGATGCTGAGATGAAAATATGGATCTCTGCGGGTGGTATTATTGAAAAAAGATTTAATAAATCTCTCAATATTTATAAAGTCCAAAATGTTTTGGCGGAATATGTATTAAAATAATAAAGGTAGCGCTATTTGCTTTAATCTTTACGCAAGAAAGGTTGTCTCAAATTAATTGAGGCAACTTTTTTTGTTTTGCGCGAAATATATGGAAATTTCAGACTCATTTCATATTAATAACCTAAAATGTATTTGAAGGAAAGGAGTGGTGTCAATGAAAAATAAAAGAATCAAGTTGGCTTTAGCAATGTTATTCGCTTGTACATTTACAAATGGAGTAATTGTACAAGCAGATGATGACCATGAAAAAGTGCACAAAAAATATAATAAGTACGAGGATTATGACGACGATGATGATCGTTATGAGTATGAATATGACGATGATGAAGATTACGATGAATATGATGATGACGACTATGAGTCCTATAATATGATTGGAGAAGAATACGATAAAGGAACTTGGAATATTTGGACAAGAACTTTAGTTGGAGAAAAAGAGGTTTTACCATTCGCAGCGTCAAAAGTGGTTAAGCTGAAAGTAGAGGATACAAATGATGAGTTGAGTTTTTCAGTCATCCCAAAAAACGGGGAGTTTTTTGTGCCAGGAAAAGAGGTCGCACAACTTTTAGGGGCTAAAACAACCTTTTACAAAACAAGCAAAATATTAGCTATTCAATATAAAGAGAATGAATTAATTTTTCGTTCAGGTACAAATGTTGTCTATGATAACGCTGTTAAAACTCCATTACCTGCAGCTGCTTTCTTATTAAATGGAGAACTATATTTGCCAATAAGTGCTATTACGAATGGATTAGGATATGTTGTGGAATGGCAAGAGAACAACCAACAGTTCTTATGTCAACCTCTAATCAAATAGGAGTGTGAAAATCATGAAAGATCCAAAGAAAGCTAAATGGTTATTGGGTACGTCTGGAGTAATGCTATCCGCAGTATTACTTGCACAAATGAATAATGCAACACAAGCTGAGACAACGAATTCAAATGTTTTTCAAATCACTGCTGAGCAAGAAGAAAGCATGACAAAGAAAGAAAAAGAATTAGTCCAACTGGATTGGACTAACTTTGAAATGGAAGTCGTGAATCAAGCATTAATAAAGAGTGAACGAAAAACGAGAAGAACATAATGGAGATGGATACACTTTCCCTACAATTAATGAATACGGATTTTTATATTGCTATTCCTAAGGGGATGAATACAACTTGGAAAGATACAGCTGAAAAATGGCTGCAATACGTAGCAAAAGAGTGGTCAAGATTCCAACCAAACAATGAGCTGTCTGAATTAAATACATTAAAAATAGGTGAGGCATTGCGAATAAATTCACATCTATACGATTGTTTGCGACTAGCAAATGATTATTATCTACAATCAAATGGGTTATTTTCACCATATTTGAAGTTACAACTAGAACGGCACGGCTATAATCAGTCATTTCCATTTGCAGAGGCCAAACAAAAATCATCCCAAGCTCATTTTATCGCAGGGAGACCATTTCAATTTCTAGATAATCAACAGGTTATGAAGGTAGCTCACCAAGAAATTGATCTGGGCGGCTTCGCTAAAGGGTATGCGATTGAAAAACTGGCAGAGTGGCTTGAAAATGAAGTCGCTCCAGATTACGGAATGGTAGATGGTGGTGGTGATCTAAAAGTATGGTCTACTGGGGAGAAAGTTTGGAAGATTGGTGTTGCAGATGCCATAGATATAGATAAAGAGATTAGCCAAATCAAAATTAAAACAGGCGCAATTGCAACTTCAAACCGAATATTTAGAAGTTGGACACAAAACAATATTTCAAAGCATCATCTATTGAATGGACGAACAGGAGAGGTTGCAAAAACGGATGTAATACAAGCAACAGTCGTAACATCTACAATGTGTAATGCCGAAGTATCTGCGAAGCTTTGTTTTCTAGTAGACGCCAGTGAGCAACAACAGTGGTTTGAAACAAATTTTCAAAGAAGTGCTCGTTTTCTCGTGAAAGAGGGGCAAAAAGGCTATTGGATTACGTCTGGAGGGGGAGCAAATGATAGCTAGTACATGGGAATTGATTAGGTTGTTTGGATTTCTAGCATATTTTTATTTTACAATCTCGATCATTTTTGGCCTGTTAAGGAAATCTTCTTATGTAAAATCACATAAAAATTTAATTTATCAAATACACCAAAATGCAGGATGGATGGGATTGTTTACGTTACTTGGTCATATGCTTCTACTGCTAAAAGATAACTATGAGCCATATAATTTGGGAGAGATTTTGATACCTTTTTTCTCTGAGTATGAGCCCGTAGCATCCGGTCTAGGAACAATTGCTTTTTATTTTTTTATAGTTGTGTTGATGACTTCAGATTTATGGATTAAAACAATGAAGCGGCCTTTATGGAAAAACATGCACTTTCTTGTATTGCCTGCTTGGATCCTGTCTTTATTTCATGGCACAAGTGTTGGTAGTGACACGGAAAATACATTGGTAATAATTTTTTATGCTGTGACAGCATGTTGTACTTTGCTCATATTGCTGCTAAGACGAATGATCAAAGAAAAAAAAGTTGGGGTGGCTCCTTAAGATAAAGCATCACTCGAAAAGAAAAGAAAGTATCAACTCCTCCAAGAATGGAAATGAGTTGATACTTTTATTATTTAAGAGGAAAGACGATAGTGAATGTTGTACCTTTTCCTATAATACTTGAAACAAAGATTTCTCCATTATGCTTTTCAACAATTGCTTTCGCTATGGCAAGACCTAAGCCAGTACCATTTCTTTGGCGGGCAGCATCACTACGGTAGAAGCGTTCAAATATTAACGATAGTTCATTTTCTGGAATACCTATTCCACAATCTTTCACTTTTATTTTAATTGAATGGCTATTTTTTAATAATGTCAGCGTTATTTTTCCTTTTTTAGTGTACGAAATAGCATTGTCCAAAAGTATATATATTAGTTCTTGGATTTTTGTAGTATCTCCAAGTAACTCAATACCATCTGCAATCTGTGTGTCAAACTGTATTTCAGGGGGCATTATTTTTTGGAATTTAGCACCTGTTTTCTCTACTAAATTTGAAAGCTGTATAACTTCTTTATGCTGAAACCATTGTTGCTGATCGTGACGCGCTAAAAATAGTAGCTTTTCCAAAAGTCCTTTCATTAGTTCTGCCTCGTCTTTCATGTCATGGATTAACTCTTTTCCAAAAGGACTTAGGTTATTTGCTTCGTCGAGTTCTAATATTTCAAGTGAACTGTAAAAAATACTGAGCGGTGTGCGCAATTCATGTGACGCATCGGATACGAATTTTTTCTGCTTATCAAATGACCATTGAATAGGAATCATTGCTTTACCAGCCATATAGTAACTTAGTAGTCCAATCAAGACTGTCGAAATACAGGTTAACAGAACAAGTAACTGTATAGTTTTTTTGAAAAAGTGTTGTTGTGAAGTGACGGATTTTCCTAAAACGATATATCCAACAACCTCATTATTTTCGACGATAGGTTTGTTGAGAAGAAGGAAATGCTCTTGCTGCCATTCTATACGACGTACTGCTTTTTCAGCAGTATTACTATTTGCAAATATTTTCTCAATCTCTTTATTCAATCCTCTATGTGATTCATCACCGTGAACAAAAACATGATCGTTCGTATAGATATAATAGAAAAAATTGCGATTCGGATCATAGCTTAATTTTTTTTGGTCACGATTCATATATTCATAAAAATCATGTTCTTGTTTTAAAGAGTAGGCTTCTAATTCTTCTAATTGTTGGGAATCCATCAACTTAACCAGCGAAAAATAAAGAATAATGAGGAAAAGCGAAAAAAATAAAAAATAAAGAATTGCATAAAATAATGATAGTTTTAATCTTGTTTTATGAAACACAATTATCCCTCAGTTTATAGCCAATGCCTCGTACATTTTGAATGCGTGATTTTTCTTGGCCATCATCTATTTTTTTTCGAACAAGTTTGACAAGTGCATCTAAAGAGTTATCTGAAACCTCGAAATCAAAGCCCCATATGTAAATACAAATTTGTTCCCTTGTTAACACGCGACTTTTATTGAGAAATAAATATTCTAATAGTAAAAATTCATTTCTGGTTAGTTCAATTTCTGTATCGTTGCATAGGAAAACGCGGGAATCTACATGTAGTAGTAGATTATCAACTTGGATAATTTGTTCGATGTCTTTTTCTTTTCTCCGTAAAATAGCTCGAATTCTTGCTAATAGTTCCTCCATTTTAAATGGTTTCACTAGGTAATCATCTGCTCCGCTATCTAAGCCTCTAATGATATCAGCTGTATCGTCTCTTGCAGTCAACATCAAAATACCGCCACTAAAACCCGCTTCACGTAGTTGCTGACAAACTTCGATACCACTTAGTAGAGGCATCATCCAGTCTAAAATTAGCAAATCATAACTTTCTACAAAGGTGCTGTCTATCGCATCTTGGCCATTATCAACCTCGACCACGTGGTGAAATTCCCTTTTTAAAATATATACAATATTTTTTCGTAAACGGGCATCATCTTCTGCTAGTAATATTTTCAAAGTAAATTCCTCCTGTTAAATTATATTCAGTATACTGTACGCTGAGAAAATGAAATTAAGCTGAAAATATCTATATTAAAGTTTTCCAATAGTTTAGTAGAATATTTCACAGTTAGAACAAAATCGATATGTATTCCATACTTCGATGAGAACTGAAATAATCCTCTTTTATAATTACCATAGATTGGTCAATACATATTAGGAGGAGCTAATTATGAATATTTTTAAATTTGTACCATTGTTGCTGTTAACAACATTTTTGATGGGTTCTTCTTTTGCAGTCGTCAAAATTGGTTTACCTTATTCATCACCATTGTTATTATCTGCATTACGATTTTTACTTGCAGGGGTCATTATGGCATTAGTAGTTATTGTGTTAAAAAGACCGCATCCTACAACGAAAAAAGACTGGCTAAAGATATTTACTATTGGAACATTCCAAACAGCCGGAGTAATGGGGTGTATTTTCTTAAGTTTACGAACGATTACGGCAAGTGAATCATCCATACTAACATTCATGAACCCATTGCTTGTAGTAATTTTTGCTACAATCTTTTTAAAGGTACGCTATAGAGTCTATCAATGGGGTGGTGTGGTACTAGGTATTATAGGTGTCGTAATTACAATGGGAGCACAAATTGAATTTAAGATTGGTATCGTTTACGGAATTCTTTCAGCTGTTTTCTGGGCGACTGCTACGTTGTTAGCTAAAAAATGGGGCGTATTTTTCGATACGTGGGTGCTTTCAGCTTATCAAATGCTTTTTGGAGGATTACTATTATTACTAGGAAGCATTACTCTTGAAGAACCATTTTTCATTGTAAACAGTCATTCAATATTTATTTTACTATGGTTAAGCATCTTATCCTCCATAGTTCAATTTGCTGTCTGGTATTATCTTTTACAAAAAAGTGATCCAGGAAAAACGAGTGCCTTTCTATTTTTAGCACCATTCTTTGGTGTATTAACTGGTTGGCAATTACTTGATGAGCCGCTATATCCATCACTACTAGTTGGCGGTTTGTTCATTATTATGGGTATCTTCTTAGTCAATCGTAATTCTCAGTCGAAAAAATGATAGAATAGCTCGAATTTTCTTTTGAAATTATGTTAATTAGTATCATATTTTCCGTTTCGTGTATAATGAAAAAGAGAATTTTTCTGATATTAGATAGATTAAAAATAAGGAAGAAGAACAAAGGAATAGGAGCTGAGTTGATGAGGGAGAAGGTACTCATCAACTCAACTTAAATATTTCTATTTAACTATTCCCAATGAATTTCAAATTAATCAAATGGAAAATAAATAAGTAAAAGGGAGAAAGTGATGGATAAATTATTACATGAAATCGTAGATTGGGTTAGTGGTACTGATAAACAAATTGTTATTGGCATTTCAGGACACGGAGCTGCTGGAAAAACAACGTTTGCCAATAAGCTTGTAAACCTTCTAAAGCAAAATGAAGTAAATTATATTAATACAGATCCGTATATTGTTTGTTCGGACATTCGAAAAAATGTAGTTATTAACTATACATATCAAAACGAAAGTCATCATTATAAAATGACCGCTTGTCATCCAGCAGCACATCATTTGCCTTCTTTAGAACGAGACGTTCAGATGGTAAAAGCCGGTTTAGATTTTTATACAATAGATACAAATTATCTGAAAAGTGCGTTGGTTTCTTCAAAAAGTAAAGTTACAATTGTAGAAGGTATGAGTGTCGCATTTATTAATCCTGATTTATTTGATTTGAAAATTTACTTCTATACAGATGGCGAAACGGAATTATTAAGAAGGTCAGGTCGTGATATTGTTGAAAGAGGAATCGACATTCAATATTTATGGCAGTCACATGCAGAACGTAGAATCCAGTACGAAGTGTTTATGCATCCATACAGTCAGCATTTTGATCTTATTATCAAAAATTCCACGGAAGCAATATGCATAGAAAAAAATGCATTTGCCCATTTCAAACATTAAATATGGACCAGATAGTTGGCTATCTTTAGAATGATGAAACAACTCCAAATATATGGTTAGAAGGAACAAAGGAGATTTGGTCTGCAAAAAGAACATTTCCACACTTATTAAGAAATAGGAGAAGGGTGAGTCATATGTCCTTTTCCACCATAAAATCCGAATATCAATAAATAGGAAGGTTTCACCCCGAGATAGTCTAACTTCTCGGGGTTTTGTCTATTAGACGTCGATATGAAACACTTGTTTAAAGCCAACTTTCCCAACATCAGTGATTTTAATAGCTCGGATAGATGGAACTTTCATAATCCACCCTAAATCCAAAAAGTGTGTAAGTAGCCCATGACCTAAAGCACCAGCTAGATGATAGCGTCTTTCACTCCAATCTAAACAAACGTTTGAAAATGAGCGACGTTTTCTTTTTAATGTTTTTAAATCAATTCCGAATTCCGTAAAAAATTGTTCCCCTGTAGGTGTCATGACAAACTCTTTTTCTACTTTCTTCAAATAACCAGCTTCTAACATTGAATCGGTTAGTGCCACCCCTAATTTTCCTGCTAAATGGTCATAGCAGGTTCTAGCTTCTTGCAATAGCTTCATTTGACTTGATTGTTTTAATGAGGATACTTCAGGAAGCGGGGAGATGGCTAGAAAGGACTCTATAAACTGTGCAATTTCTTCACTGGCTAGCTGGAAATAGCGATGCCGGCCTTGTTTTTCGACGGTAACGAGTTTACCTTCTACTAATTTAGTTAGATGAAAGCTAGCTGTTTGAGGTTTAATGCCGGCCATATAGGCTAGTTCACTTGCAGTATGAAAACGTCCGTCCATCAAGCTTGCGAGAATGGTTGCCCGGGAAGTCTCACTTAGGAGAGAGGCTACTTTTGCCATATTAGGATTAATGCTCATGTTGTTCCACCTTTTTTCGCATTCTATACTTCGATTATAGTTGTAATGTTAATTGTTTACAATGGTGAGTAAAGAAAAGGAGGTATTGGGATGGATACATATTATGCAGTAATCTTTACTTCCCAAAGTACAGAAAAAGATGAAGCTGGCTACGATAGCATGTCGGCTAGAATAGAAGAATTAGTAAGGGAGATTCCTGGATTTATTCGATTGGAAGGTATGAGAAATCCAGAAGACAGGGTATTACAGTTTCATATTGGGAATCTTAAACGCTATTCAAGCTTGGAAAATGTATAAAGAACATCAAGTAGCACAGCTAATAGGAAAAGAAGTATGGTACAGCCAATACATTGTTGAAGTATGTAAAGTTATTCGGGCCTATTCGTTTTTGGTATTGTAAGTTAGATAGTGATAAAGTTATTATGGGTATTTTCTTTTTAAGTTTTATTTGCAATTTCAAATCCACTACTGATATGATTGGATTTTCCGAATCGGATAGGTCGATTCGTTTGAAAATGCTAGGAGAGAGAGGGTATCTATGAGCGAACAATTTATCGAGCTTATCAATGCAAGAGAGAACAATCTAAAAAATGTAGATTTACAAATTCCTAAGGGGAAAATAACAGTATTCACAGGTGTATCTGGTTCAGGAAAGTCTTCCATTGTGTTTGACACAATTGCACAAGAAGCTGGACGCCAATTAAATGAAACATACAGTAACTTTATTAGAACCTTTTTACCTCGGTACAGCAGACCTGAAATTGATGAAATCCGAAATCTCTCGACAGCAGTTGTAGTGGACCAAAAACGTTTAGGTGGCAATGCACGTTCTACGTTAGGAACAATATCGGATATTCTTCCATTATTCAGATTGCTGTTTTCACGTTTCGCTACGCCGCATCTTGGTGCTGGCCATATGTATTCATTTAATGATCCAAATGGAATGTGCCTTACGTGTGAGGGCATCGGCAAAGTTATTACATTAAATCTCGATGCAGCACTTGATCGTAATAAATCATTAAATGAGGGGGCAATTCTTTTACCAGGCTATTCACCAGATACCTATCAATGGAAGGTTTATGGTGAATCCGGCTTCTTTGATAATAATAAAAAAATAAAAGATTATTCAAAAGAAGAATTACAAAAGTTTTTATATGCTGATCCTGAGAAAATTAAGGTGCAATATGTTGGTAGTGATATCAATACCACATATGAAGGCTTGGTGGTCCGATTCATGCGACAAACCGTCAATACAGAAAAAGAAGCCTCAAAAAGAAGCTTGAAAATAATAAAAGATTTTACTACTTCATGCACTTGTCATGCTTGTGAAGGTAAGCGTTTTAATGAAAATGTACTTTCTTCTAAGCTTTATGGTTACTCGATTTATGATGTAACTGCCATGCAATTAACAGAGCTTATTGAGGTTCTTAAAACGTGGGAAGAACCACAAGCCAAGCCTATTATTGCAAGTGTTTTGGAGCGTTTAACGAATTTATGTGATATCGGCTTAGGTTATATGAGTTTAAATCGTGAAACATCTACATTGTCGGGTGGCGAGTCTCAACGTGTGAAAATGGTGAAGTACTTATCAAGTGACTTAACAGGCCTCCTTTACATTTTTGATGAACCAAGTACAGGGCTGCATCCACGTGATGTTTATCGACTAAATGACTTGCTTGTGAAGATTCGTGATAAGGGCAATACAGTTCTAGTTGTGGAGCATGATCCAGATGTCATTCAAATTGCAGATTATATCGTCGATGTAGGACCACATGCTGGTTCTAAAGGCGGTCATATTATGTATTGTGGGGATTATCAAGGTTTACTTAAAACAGATACATTGACTGCGAAATTTTTAAGTGAGCAATCACCGATTAATTCGAATCCAAGACTTGTAACAGAGTTTTTTGAAAGTCAAAAAAGCAGTCTTCATAATTTAAAAGATGTTAGTCTACGTGTACCTAAAGGTGTATTTACCGTAGTAACTGGTGTGGCTGGTTCAGGGAAAAGCACACTAGTGAACCAAGTATTTGCTAAGGATTTTCCCGAAGCCTTACGCATCGATCAAAACGCTCTACACGCAACGAGTCGTTCAAATGCCGCTACATTCTTAGGAATTATGAATAGCATTCGAAAAGCATTTGCTCAAGCAAACCAAGTGGATAGTAGTTTATTTAGCCATAATTCAGCTGGTGCTTGCCCAACATGTAATGGGGCAGGAATTGTCGAATTGAATTTATCATTTATGGATAAAATGGAGACAGAATGTAGTGACTGCGAGGGTAATCGCTATCGTCAAGACGTTCTTGGCTATTTATATAAAGACAAAAATATTGTAGAAGTAATGGACATGACAGTGCTAGAAGCATTAGATTTTTTTGAGGCGAGGGATATTCGAAGCAAATTGAAAAGTCTTGAGACTGTTGGACTTTCCTATTTAACGCTAGGTCAGCCGTTATCAACATTGTCAGGTGGAGAATGTCAACGATTGAAGTTAGCAAAAGAATTAAAAACGGATGGTAATATTTATATTCTCGATGAGCCGACAACAGGTCTACATTTATCCGATGTATCGAACATTATTAGTATTATTAACGAATTGGTTGAAAAGGACAATACGGTAATTGTGATTGAGCACAATGTAGATGTTATTCGTCAAAGTGATTGGATTATTGATATTGGGCCACAAGGTGGTACAGAAGGTGGTCAGATTTTGTATGAAGGTCCACCAGCTAACATCAAACAATGTACACAGTCGATAACAGCGAAATATATTTAAAATGAGATAGCGGGTAGATTACTACCAGCTATCTCATTTTTATTTTATACTCGAATACCTAATTGGATATTCTGGACGTTGTAGCTTCAATTATAGGAATCTATTATTTTTAATAGACATCAATTAGAAATGGTTAACAAAAATGATGATTAACCAAGACTGACTTTGAGTTCCCTTCTAATTAGCAGAACACCAATAATATATACAATTGAAATCGCTAAAGGGACAAAAGTGAATGCTTCTTCAACAAAGAATCCTCCTAATATTAAAGAGGAGAAACAAATACCTAAAACCACAAATAAATAAGCTTTGCTTTTATATATCCACATATATGGTAGGAAATGAGATCCTGCAAGTAAACCGATTGTGAAGGGAAGGTATTCGGGTATATTCATATATACAATTATAAATACAGGAATATAAAAAGCTTGAGGGGCTGCAACTATCCCAGCTAAAGTGCCTAACGGGTTACCAGTAGCGAATAAATTAACACCAAAGAGGGTGCTAATTAGAATTCCAATAGGGAAAATGGCGCCTAAGCCAAATATCCAAGTTAAATGTACAACTTTCATTGGTAAAAATAAGGGCATAAGGGTGAAAATTAAAAAGATGATAGCGCCAGACAGTAAAATGGGAAACCCTTTTTTTGTTTCGAGTATAACTTCTTTTTGTAAATCCTCCAGTGTCTTATTCATAAGTTTACTCCTTTGTTAAATTATTGTAATGCTTCTAATAATATATCAGTATTTAACTTTCTTTACTATAAATGATTTTAATCCTAATCCTAAATCTAACAATCGATACGAGTAACTACGTGAAAACAAAAGAATGACAAAGATATAAAAATAACTTATTGAACAAGACGAGGACCTATACATAGAACGAATGCTATGGAATTTGTTATGAGATACACCCAAAAGTTATTTTTATAGAATGTTTACGTCCATTTATTGAAACAGTTCTCCTTTAATAGCAACTAAGATTTAATTTAACAAGAGAAAAGGTTTTGTTATTTTCTTATTATGAGTATTTATTTAGCTTGTTTAATAGATGAGTGCTAAATAATTGTTACTATTCAATGATCGAAACAGTTTGGTTGTAAAAGGATGATGAATAAGGACATCATTTGTTTAGAAGAGCTCTGTGAGAGGGTTCTTTTTGATTAAATTGGAAAAATGTTTAATGTATCAAATTATGATATAACTATGGACAGATATATCACAACATGATATATTTTTTAAAAGTAGATATATCTTTTTGTGATATATCTTAAAAAGATATAGAAGGTGATGGGTTGAAGAAAACTGAGCAGTTAACGGATTCAATGTTCTATATTATGGCTGCTTTAACTAAACCTAGGCACGGTTACGCTATTATGACCTTAGTTGAAGAAACAACAGAAGGTGTTATTACGATAGGTCCTGCTTCGATGTACACAATTATTAAAAAATTATTAAATCAAGAGTGGATATATTTGTATGATGGGTCAGATTCAAGGCGTAAAACATATTTGCTTACAGACAAGGGCAGAGAAGTATTAGAAGAAGATATGAAGCTAAGAAAACTGATGATCCAATTAGCAGAGACAGGGTTAAAGGAGGTTGAAGAATGAGACAAAGAAAGTATATTACTTCAGGTGGATTAGCTTTTTCTGAGGATAAGGATATGGAAAAATTACGCCGATTTTCATTGAAGGGTTGGCATGTCAGTAAATTTAAGTTTATGGGGTATACGCTTGAAAAAGGGGAATGCACAGATTACATCTATAGTGTCGATTATCGTTCAATGAAAAAGGATGAAGCAGAGGAGTACTTTGACTTTTTTGCATCTGCTGGATGGTCGCATATTACTTCAGAAGGAGATATTCATTTATTTCGAGCACTTCCTAATACAACACCGATTTATAGTGACCGTGACACATCCATCGTAAAGTATGAAAATTTAGCCCGTTCAATGAATCATTTTGCCATTCCGTGCGTTTTAATAACAGTACTTGCATGGGTAGGAGTAATGATAAGCTCTGGTACATTACATTCAATAATGTCTGTAATAGCAGTTATTTTGACTGCCATTGCCTTTCCAACTACTTTGACTGTATTCGCAACATATAAAAACAAGTGGAAGATAGAAGAAAAAAAAGGATTAGTTAATCTTTTTAAAGCTATAATAGCCTTTCTCTTCTCAATAGCTGTTTTTATGTTGTTATATAACGTTAACAGTTCAGTTAACATATTAGCGTCTTCTGTCATTGGACCAATTGCAGGAGCATTCGCCTTTCCAATCGTTATTTGGGTCTTTATGTCTCTTTGGCATAAAATGAGCGGGAAGAATGCGTAGTGTAGGAGTCGAATAATAAAGTTTTAGACATTGTTATTGAGCTAAAACGGATTGTGATAAATACAAATGGTGAATTAATAAGTACTTGAAAACATATTCTTCAACTTTTACCAGCAGATAGTTGTGAAAGGTCATGTAAAAGAAAGAAATTCGAAAATAGGAGGATAAAATGGAGATAAATTTAATTTGGATAGCTGTTGGATTAGCTGTTTTAGGCTATTTTATAGGTGATGGTTTAAGAAATTTTGGTAACTCTAAAAAAGGCTCGAGCTATTATTATTTCCTAAAAGAAAATGAATTACATTACTATGTAAATCTAAGTGAAAATGAAATTAAAGAATTATTACGTGAATATCCAGGTGCACCTAATGTCGTATTGAATGGCAATACATACTACCCAACAAGACAGTTTCAAGATTGGCTACACAATATTGAACTAAATAATAAGTAAATGAATGAATTGGCATAGCAGTTTCAATACAAGAAATATCAAAATAAAAAGACAGTGTTTATTCTACACATACTGTAGATAAATTCTGTCTTTTTGTTTTAACAGCAACGATTTTTTTGACAAGCAGAAATAGGCATTTGTTTGATGTGATTTCCAAGAGCTTAGTTTTTACCTGCTTTATGTGCAATCATTTTCTAATGATAATCTTGTGCCACATCAATGGTCTTTCTTTATGTTAGGCTGTTTTCGTATCGATTGTTGCTCTCTTGAAAATACTGAGTATGGTTGAATATAATGCATTTTCAGAAGGCGTTCAATAATGTGGAGATATTTGTATGAAGAAGTCGGAGAATTAAAAAAAGCAGATCGACTAGCCTTTTTTAACGCAATGAAACAAGACTTATATCCTAAAGAAGAAAATAAAATGGAAAGATTACTTCCTAAGATCAAGGAGTTTCAGTTTTCGTCTGGTTTAGGTTGTCTTCATTGTGGAAGTAATGCTGTTAAACGTAATGGTAAATACCGTTCTAGACAAAGATATTTATGTAAGATTACATAAAAACTTGCCATTTGAAAATTGGGTAGAGGAAAGGCTTATTTCAGCTTGTCAAAAATCTAACTATTTTACAGTTGAAGCATTAAGAAATGATAAAAAGCACCATTTATTAGATGCTTTTTAAGTGGATTATTATTAAACTTACCGTGCAGGTGAGTTTAGGTACAGTTTGATTCTAATATGTTGTCATCTAAACTAATTATAAATATTTATATATTAAGTGCTACTTTTAATTTTCCCTATATGAATTGTGAGTTGGACTAAATAAATCTTCCCCTGAATTTCTAACAATAGAAAAGTGATCAACATTAAAATGACCGTGAAGTGTAGTATTGTGGTGTCTTATTATTTGTTCTGGACTTAAAACTTCATTGCCCAATGTTGAATGCCCATCATCAACTAATGTTACATCAAAACCACTAATAGTTGCTGTTCTGACAGCACTATCTATACAATGCTGTGTTTCACAGCCCATAATCACAATATGTTCAATATGCTGTGATTTTAAATGTTCAAGTAGGCCAGTTCTATAAAAGGCGTTTGTTGCAGATTTATCGAAAATCCTTGATTCAGAGGGTATACTGATTTCATTGTGAATTTGAAATCCATTACCTTCTCCTTCAGCAACATCAAGATCTCTTACGAACACAACTTGAACACCTAATTCACTTGCTTTTTCAATTACTTTATTGATATTCCTGATAAGTTGCTCTTTATTGAATATTGGATTTACTTCTTGACTCCCATCAATTAATTCTTGTTGAACATCAATGACTAATAATGTTTGATTCAAATAAATTTCCCCTTTCAAAATGTAGGGAAACGCTAAAGTGTTTATTTAGTTAGTCGTAATCCCTTAATAAATTTTCAAGCTAACATTTCCTTTGTTTGTCATAATATCTAACTCCAAAATAAAAATTGTCTTAATTATAATTATCAGACTATTAAAGTGTAACATATTTGTTCTGTTAATTGTAAATAACTGTATAAATATTGTAACGTTTTTAACCAAAGGAGAACTTTAGTTGAAATTTCGATTCACGAATTAGCAAAACAAAAGACAGAATTTAATCTACACGTTTTGTTGATTAAATCTGCTTTTTAGTTTTAATAGCAACAATCTTTGCGAAAACAGCCTTATGTTAATTAAATATGTTTTGCCATCAATAACTGTTCTGTAAGCGTATCAAAACCGTAACGATTGACAAATTTAAAAAAAGATTCGCGTTTCTTTCCATGCTCAGAATAAATCTCTACGACCTTGTCGATTAGTGTATAAAGTTCTTCGGGCTGGAGTTGAGCTTTCACTAACTTGCCAACTCGTGCATCTGCTCCTTTAGGATAACCGCTAATATACAGATCATAGCCATTTTTACCTCTTAAGACACCAATATCATTCACAAGAGGTTCTCAAGATCCGATAGGGCAACCAGCGTAAGCTAGGCGAAGTGTGAAGGGAACTGGCTTGCCAGTGATTCGACGGTTAATTTATTTGGCAACTGGCTTACCTTCTTGCTCCTCATCTTTACAAAAGTTGCAGTGATGAAAACTTTTAATGGTATTACAAACAGGGTATACCGCTAGTCCAACTTCAATAAACTTTTTTGTGATAAATTCTACATTACTTTCAAAGACTTCTATATAAAGTTGTTGAAACGTCGTTAGTTCCAATTCTTGCTCCTCTAAATATTAAGCGAGTAATACCAGCTGCTTGGCATTGAGTTTTGAACCAAAGCCAATACCTCCATTAACAGCCAATTTTTTTTCTGTTTCAGTCATAACAACATTTACCTTTCTATTGAAAAAGCATTTTCGGAAGCAGATATGAACCGAATTTTGAATTTATCGAAAGTGCCTTTTCATTTTTAATTTAAATTGATGAGTTTCACAATTTTCTTTAAAGACTATTAGCTTATTGAATTGACTACTGCATAATAGTGAAGCTCAATTGTTGCTTGGCTATCATCATATTCCACTGCATTTTCATCATTTGCTATGCTGCCTTCAATTTTATACATGCTATTGCTAACTGTGTTTATACAGCTACCGCATGCCATCTCTTGTCCTATTGCTTTTTATACATATAGAGGGTATATGGACGAGAAAAAATTCCTTATATTAAATAAATCTGAGAAGATCTACATACACTTAACACAGATGTAGAACGTGCGTATAAAAAGTAAGTGGATCACCTAATAAATGATTGTTCCAGCTGTGCAAGTGAATCATCTTTATCCGTACCTTACCGCAACTATACTACTATACCTATGTAAGGTATATAAATGAAAAATTTATTTTTTATAAAAAATGTTTAATTTTAAGGAGTTCTTTCTTATTTTAAAGGTAATTTTTTATTGGTGAAAATCATATACCCCTTAAATTATATGTATTGACAATAGATAAAAACGGATATATGATTCGTATATGAACATATAATCATATATTGAATGTTTGTTGAATTTAATTAAGAAATAGATGGAGGGATTATTATGTCTGGTCATCATGATCATAATCATGCACATGGTACAAATAAGAAAATATTACTGATTTCTTTTATCATTATTACTAGTTATATGCTTGTAGAAGCGGTAGGGGGGTATTTAACGAACAGTTTAGCACTCCTTTCTGATGCAGGTCATATGCTAAGTGATGCAGTTTCACTCGGAATCGCATTACTTGCCTTTACACTTGGCGAGAAGGTAGCTAATTATAGTAAAACCTATGGCTATAAACGTTTTGAGGTTTTAGCAGCAGTCTTTAATGGTGTGACGCTTATACTCATCGCTCTTTTCATTTTTTATGAAGCAATTGAGCGTTTTGCGAACCCACCAGAAGTTGCGACTACAGGAATGTTGGTCATTAGTTGTATTGGGTTAGCGGTGAATATTCTAGTTGCTTGGATTATGATGCGAGGCGGAGACACAGAAGAAAATTTAAACATGCGTGGGGCATACCTACACGTTATTAGTGATATGTTAGGCTCTGTTGGTGCGATTATTGCAGCCTTACTAATTATGTTCTTTGGGTGGGGTTGGGCAGATCCATTGGCAAGTGTTATTGTAGCTGGACTAGTTTTACGTAGCGGTTACTATGTAACAAGAGCAGCGCTACACGTATTGATGGAGGGTACACCCCAAAATGTTAATGTCGAAGATGTTGTGAAAACGATTGAACAGACAAAGGAAATCAAAGGTCTGCATGATTTACATATTTGGTCAATCACAAGTGGTTTAAATGCGCTTTCCTGCCATGTTGTTGTTGATGACCAAATGAGAATTGCAGAGTGTGAAAAATTACTTCGAAAAATTGAACATGATTTATTACATCAAAATATTCAGCATGTTACGATTCAACTTGAAACAAGGGCACATCAACATGATAATTCGATTTTATGTACTGCTAAAGCAGAAGCTCCAGATGCACATGCACACCATCATCACTAAGTGGGTAATTAAATAACTAATATTATCTATTAACACCTTCGATTGCTTTAATCGGAGGTGTTCTTGTATTAGTAAAAGCGTAAAGTCTGTTATTATTTTATCTACCGTATTTGTGTATAATAATGATAATAGCTAGTTAGGGGGCTTTATTTTGGAAAAAAATATCGAAGAATTGAATCATTCGACAGAAGAATCTATCACGTGTCGAAAAAGTCATCATCCAGAACGCGTGAAGAAAAATCTAACTGTTCGTTTAAATCGTATTGAAGGTCAAATACGTGGCATCAAAGGGATGGTAGAGAAAGATGTGTATTGTGATGATATTATTACACAAATTTCGGCTACACAATCTGCATTGAATAGTGTCGCGAAAATCTTACTCGAAGGTCACTTAAAAGGCTGTGTGGTTGATCGTTTAGCTGAAGGTGACGAAGAAGTATTAGATGAATTACTTGTAACCGTTCAAAAGTTAATGAAGAAATGATGTATATGAGTATGTGCCGTCTAGCCATTTAATAAGTAATATAAAAATCATTCATACAACTAATATAGGTGGAGAAAACAATAAAGTTTTATCCACTTGTGTTATTTCATTGTCTTTATTAAAAGGTAGTTAACTTTGACTATCTATGGTAAAGTTTCTATATTAATTATTATATGAACATATTCTCATGTTGAGGGGTTGTTAATAACTGGAGGCGTTGTATATAATGGAAGAAGAAGTACAAACTAATACACATGAATTAGATGAAGAAACATTATTTGTTGTATCGCAGACATTCAAAGCGTTAGGTGATCCAACACGTATTCGCATATTAAATTTACTGTGCTGCGAAGAACATTCAGTAAATGAAATTACAGAAGCGCTTAATTTGGGACAATCTACAGTATCTCATCAGTTGCGTTTTTTAAAAAATTTACGATTAGTAAAATTTCGACGTGAAGGGACAACCTTGTATTATTCAAGTGATGATAACCATGTAATGAATTTGTTACATCAAGCAATTGACCATGCAAAACATTGACAATAGACATGTCGAAAGTCAGTTATATCAAGGCTAAAATGATCTGCTAAAAAAACTTTGTAAAATAAGTTTTTTTACTTTACATACCCTGGGTAGGTATAGTATTATAAAGGTGAGGTAGGGAGGCGAATAATTGAAAAGTACCTTAGAAGTTGTTACTTGTCATGCAGAAGAAGCATCTTGTCGAAAAAGTCATCATTCTGAAAAAGTCAAAAAAGATTTATCCAATCGTTTAAACCGTATCGAAGGCCAAATTCGAGGCATTAAAGGTATGATTGAAAAAGATGTATATTGTGATGATATTATCACACAATTATCTGCTACTCAGTCGGCTTTAAATAGTGTAGCGAAGATTTTACTTGAAGGGCACTTAAAGGGATGCGTAGTCGATCGTTTATCGGAAGGTGACGTAGAAGTGTTAGACGAGTTGCTCGTGACAATTCAGAAGTTGATGAAAAAATAAGGAAGTTTCTTGTAGAGTACAGAGGTATTTATAGATTCTATATACCCCGTTACTGTATAAATATATCTATAATAAAAAATTAAAGGAGAGAGAATAATATGCAAAATGTAACATTAAATGTAGAAGGAATGTCTTGTGGACATTGTGTTAAATCAGTTGAAGGTAGCGTTGGTGCATTAGCAGGCGTTGACCAAGTAAAAGTAAACTTAGAACAAGGTTTAGTAGAAGTTGCTTTTGATGAAGCGCAAGTTACTCTAAATCAAATTAAAGAAACAATTGATGATCAAGGTTACGATATTAAATAATAGGAGTGCTCTCGTAGCACTCTCCTATTTTCAAAAATATATACCCCTGAGTGGTATAAAGAGGTGGGAAGTAACATGAGTTCAGAACTAAAAGAAGCAAACCTGCAAATTACGGGAATGACATGTGCGGCATGTGCAACGCGTATTGAAAAGGGCTTAAATAAAATGGACGGTGTCGAAACTGCGAATGTCAATTTAGCACTCGAAAAATCGTCTATCAAATACGATCCATCAAAATTGAGCGAAGCTGATTTTGAGAAAAAGATCGAAGCACTCGGTTATGGTGTCGTGAAACAAAAAGCAGAGTTCAATATTACAGGGATGACGTGTGCAGCATGTGCGGCGCGTATTGAAAAAGGTTTAACCAAAATGGATGGTGTTGCCATAGCGAACGTGAACTTGGCTCTCGAAAAAGCAACGATTGAATTTAACCCTTCAGAAGTAGCCATTGCAGAGATCATTGCGAAGGTTGAAAAATTAGGCTTTGGCGCACATCAACAACAAGATGACAAAGAAACCGTTGACCATCGTGAGCAAGCTATTAAAAAACAACAAAATAAGTTTATCTTATCAGCAATTCTTGCATTACCATTATTGTGGACGATGGTAGGGCATTTTTCGTTCACATCGTTCTTATACGTACCAGAACTATTAATGAATCCTTGGGTGCAGATGGTTTTAGCAACACCAGTGCAATTTATTATTGGGAAGCAATTCTACGTAGGTGCCTATAAAGCCCTTCGAAATGGTAGTGCTAATATGGACGTTTTAGTAGTGATGGGAACATCTGCAGCATACTTTTACAGTGTCTATCAAGCCATCATAACGGTAGGGACACATCACGGACCGCATCTGTATTTTGAAACAAGTGCGGTATTAATTACACTAATTTTACTAGGGAAATTATTTGAAGCAAAAGCAAAAGGCCGTTCATCAGAAGCGATAAAAAAATTAATGGGTCTTCAAGCGAAAACAGCAATTGTTGTACGTGATGGCGTAGAAAAAGAAATTCCATTAGAAGAAGTAGCTATTGGTGACACGATATTAGTAAAACCCGGTGAAAAAATTCCAGTAGACGGTGAAGTATTAGAAGGTACAACTGCTGTTGATGAATCGATGTTAACAGGTGAAAGTTTACCGGTTGATAAAGTATCTGGTGACGTTTTATATGGTTCAACGATCAATAAAAACGGCTTTATCAAAATGACAGCAACGAAAGTAGGGCGCGATACAGCGTTAGCACAAATTATTAAAGTAGTTGAAGATGCACAAGGTTCTAAAGCGCCGATCCAGCGTTTAGCGGATCAAATCTCAGGTGTTTTTGTGCCGATTGTTGTCGGAATCGCCGTGATTACTTTCTTGATCTGGATATTATGGGTTACTCCAGGTGACTTTACAAAAGCTTTAGAAGTGTTTATTGCTGTATTAGTTATTGCTTGTCCATGTGCACTTGGTCTTGCTACGCCAACATCAATAATGGCAGGTTCTGGTCGTGCCGCTGAATTTGGAATTCTTTTCAAAGGTGGCGAGCACTTAGAACAAACACGAAGTATCGATACAGTTGTCGTTGATAAAACAGGTACTGTGACACATGGTAAACCAGTATTAACAGATGTTGTTGTAGAAAATGTAGAAGAAGAAAAGTTCTTATCACTGATTGGTGCAGCGGAGAAACAATCGGAACACCCATTAGCAGAAGCTATTGTGGCAGGCATTGTAGATCGTGGTATTGAACTTGGCGATATTCAATTCTTTGAAGCAATACCAGGGTATGGCGTGCAGGCAACAGTTTCAGGTCAAGGAGTTGTCATTGGTACACGTAAGTTAATGGCACAATATAACATTGATATTACACAGGTCTTACCGACCATGGAAGAATTAGAACGTAACGGGAAAACAGCGATGCTTGCGGCAATAAATGGCCAATATGCAGGGTTAGTGGCTGTTGCTGATACGATTAAAGAAACTTCAAAAGAAGCTATTCGTCGTCTAAAAGACATGGGGATTACAGTTATTATGATGACAGGTGATAACGAACGTACAGCACAATCGATTGGAAAAGAAGTAGGCGTAAATGCTGTAATTGCAGAAGTATTACCAGAAGGTAAAGCAGAAGAAGTGAAAAAACTACAAGCTCAAGATAAAAAAGTAGCGATGGTTGGTGATGGTATTAATGATGCACCTGCACTAGCGACAGCCAATATTGGTATGGCAATTGGTACAGGTACAGATGTAGCGATGGAGGCTGCAGACATTACGTTAATTCGTGGCGACCTTAACAGCATTGCTGATGCGATTTTAATGAGCCGTAAAACAATGCGCAACATTAAACAAAACCTATTCTGGGCATTTGCTTATAATGTAATGGGGATTCCCATTGCAGCTGCAGGATTTTTAGCACCTTGGGTAGCAGGTGCTGCAATGGCATTCAGTTCCGTGAGTGTTGTGTTAAATGCCCTTCGCTTACAACGTGTGAAACTAAAATAACTATTATACAGAATTATCGAAGTAAAGCTGTGTCAAAGTATTATCTTTTGACACAGCTTTTTTTTGAGATAAGAATGCTATTTTCTTGTATATAACAATATATAATTATATCCTTATATAAGAGTTCTTTTATATAAGGAGAGGATTTTAATGAAACTTGAAGATGATATTCGTACGAGTGTACGTGAAAGCTATGCGAAAGTAGCCTTGAAATTAAACAGCACACAAGATTGCTGTACACCTGCACCTAGTTGCAGTGTTCCAAGTGGAAATCAAAATATCTCCATCGATGAGATATCGCAAAAAATGGGCTATACCAAGGAAGAACTATCTTCTATTCCAGACGGGGCAAATATGGGACTTAGCTGTGGTAATCCTCAAGTAATAGCAGATTTGAAACCTGGTGAAGTGGTTATTGATTTAGGTTCAGGTGGGGGTTTCGATTGTTTCTTAGCAGCTCCAAAAGTAGGAAAAAAAGGGTGTGTAATCGGGATAGATATGACGCCAGAAATGATATCAAAAGCGCGTCGTAATGCAGAAAAACCAGGATTTGAGCAAGTGGAGTTTCGTTTAGGTGAGATTGAGCATATGCCTGTTGCAGACTATACAGCAGATATTATTATTTCAAACTGTGTGATTAATCTTTCTCCAAACAAAGCTCAAGTTTTTGACGAAGCTTATCGTATTTTAAAGGTAGGTGGTCGTTTAGCAATTTCAGATGTCGTCTTAACTGCAGTACTACCAGAGAGCTATATATCGGATATGAATTTATATTCTGGCTGTATTTCTGGTGCTGTTTCGATTAAGGAATACGAAGAATTGTTAAAAGATGCTGGTTTTAAAAATATCTCGATTGAGCCAAAGGATGAATCAAAAGAGTTTATCCGAGAATGGGAACCAAACTATGATATCGAAAACTACATTGTATCAGCAATTATTCAAGCCGTTAAATAGAAAGGTGAAACAGTATGACCGTAAATCATGTTATTGTTTTAACGAAAGAATATTTCATTTATTACCTGAAATAGATTCTGAATAAGTTCACATTAGCTGAAGCTAATGTGAACTTTAAATTAAATTGTATGTAATCAACTTTATTATCGCTTTACAAAACGCTCAGTTTTTTATAAAATCTGAGCGTTTTTTTATACTTACCAAATAGCTTAGAACCTAGGAATGAATTCAATGGCTATAGTTGAGGCAGTTCCCCACAATCAACACTTAGAAACCTTTTTAGAAAAATCCCATATTCCTTTTGTCTGCTTCATAGGATTCCTATGATTTTAAAAATATCGAATTAAATCATTTCACTTGATTTTGTTAAATCAACTTCCTATTGCACTTAGAAAAAAATAAAATAGCACATTAAGCCGTAGAAAACTGAAGTCGAATAAGCCGATCAACTAACGTGTTTGGGTGACCTACAGATACTGAGGTTTTCGAAAGTTATAGTTGCTAAAATCGAAACAATAATAGGGAGTTGAGGATAACTTTACACTTTTTTACCAACATCAATTGACAATGATAATCATTCTCGTTATAATTCGTTTGAGATCTGTTCGGAATAGTTTGATATGTATAAATGCTTTTTTGCATAGATTATATATTTACTAGAGTAAAAGGTAGGGAGGATAACAAGTCTTAGGATGAACATATATCTCAAATGAATTTTATCAATAATGATAGATTGTGGTGATAGTGAAAGGAATGTAAATATGAATAAAAGAAAGCAGCTATTAATCGGACTTACATTGGGAAGGCGTCAATCTAAAGGTCCTGTGGATGACCGGCAAATAGCGTTGGAAGAAGAGTATGCAAGCAGTATTCAAGAACAAATTGAAATTGCTCAACAAGCAGAACATGCAAAGTTAGATTTTTTATTTAAGGCGGATTACATAGTGGCTCACCCTGCTTTTATGAAAAAAAGTAAAGGCATTGCAACAGATCCTACTTTATTATTTAGCATTATTAGTCAATATACTGAGAAAATTGGACTTGTCACGACAGCTTCTACGTCATTTGTGCCTCCTTATTTATTAGCAAGACAATTACAGTCGTTGCAATGGTTAAGTGGTGGAAGAGCTGGTTGGAATGTCGTGACTTCTATAGAAGGTTTTGAGAACTTTAACTATGAGGAGCGCCCAACATCGAAAGAACGATATGAAAAAGCTGCCGAGTCCACGCAAGTTGTGAAGCGCTTATGGACGAGTTATCCTCACGAAGAATTCACGGGAGAACCTTCTGAAAGGTCTATAGAAGAATTGAATCATAAAGGTTCACACTTTACCGTAAAAGGTCCCTTAAATGTCATTTCTCACCCGAAAGGAATGCTTCCTATATTTCAAGCAGGTGCTTCTGATGAAGGAAGAGCATTCGCAGCGGCAACTGCAGATGCCATTTTCGCAGCGACACCGGAATTATCTGAAGCCGTTGAATTAAGAGCAGATTTAAGGCGCCGTGCAATAGCGGGGGGGCGTAAAGCTGATGATATACGTCTCTTGCCTGGTTGTTATTTCTTTGTTGGAAAGACAAAGGAAGAGGCCGAAGAGATGCACCGTCAAGCCCATGCCCACATCACGATGAAACAAAAATATCATGCGGCAGAAGAACTACTACATGTTTCTTTAAGTGATTATGCTTTAACGGACATTATTACTGAACAAATTTTACCTGCTCTCGATTCAACAATTCGTAGTCGCACACATAGCGAATTGTTATACCGATATATTGAAAGAAATCATCCAACTGTTGAAGAGATTTTGAATCGACCAGAAGTGATGCACTCTGCCCATTGGGTAGTGGTCGGAACAGCAGAAGATGTGGCAAAAGAGATTATTCGGTGGTACGAAGCGGAAGCGATAGATGGAATAATTGCAGTTCCTGGGGGCTCAGATAGTTCATTAACGTTATTTTTAGAGCAAGTTATACCTCTACTTGCAGAGTATGGTTTGTTTCGTAAAGAGTACACAGGTTCAACATTGCGAGAACATTTAAAAATGGATAAGTGATCCAAAGGAGAAGATATAACATGAAAAAACGACTGAGTTTATTACTATTTGCATTAATGGCTATTTTAGTTCTTGTTGCATGTACGGATACAACGAAAGAAAAAGAAACGCCACAAGAAGAAGAGAAGGAGACTAATGTTGAAAAAGAAAGTCAAACTGAGAATGGAATGAAAGAAATTACGTACTTAGGCGAAACATACCAAGTGCCAGAAAAAGTAGAGCGTATCGTAATTGCTGGTACGATGGAAGCGATGGAAGATGCGACAGTTTTACAAGTAGAGCCAGTAGGAGCTATCACTCTTGCAGGAGAGTTTCCAGAAATGTTTAAAGTAGCAATGGGGAAAGCAGAGTCTATTGGTGAGAAACAACAACCAAACTTTGAAAAAATCTTAGAATTACAACCAGATGTTATTTTAGGAACAACTAAATTCCCGGAAGAAGTAGTTAAAAAATTAGAAGAAATCACAACTACGATTTTAGTGTCTCACATTTCATCAAATTGGCAAGATAATCTGATGCTAATGGCACAATTAGGAGATAAAGAAGACGAAGCAAAAGCTCTTTTAGCTCAATACGACAAAGATCTACAATCTGCTAAGACGACTTTAGCGAAAGAATTTGAAGCAGACACAGTAATGACACTTCGCATTCGTGGTGGTCAAATGTTTGTCTATCCTAAAGATGTATTCTTCAACCCTTCTTTATACGATGAGCTTGGACTAGAAGTTCCAGAAGTAATCCAAAAAGCAAAAGCACAAGAAGCGATTTCGATTGAACAATTAGCACAAGTCAATCCAGATTATCTCTTCATCCAAGTGCAACAAACTGGAAACCAAGAAAACGAACAGGCTTATGAAGAGTTGAAAAAGAATCCAATTATTCAAAATATCGCTGCTTTCAAAAATGATCATGTCCACATAAATATTGTAGATTCATTATTAGAAGGAGGTACAATCTTTAGTAAAATTGAATTTTTAAAAGCGTTAGAACAAAATGTTTTAAAGAAATAGAGGGTAGCTAAATGAACATGATTCGACAGAATAAGATTTTGATAGCTCTCTTCTTAATTAGTTTATTTGTTATTACAATTGCGTGTTCGACGATGTATGGTGCTACCAGTTATTCTTTTTCTACGATATGGAAAGCATTTGTTCATTTTGATCCGACAAATATGGAACACTTAATCATTCGATCATCAAGGATTCCAAGAGTGCTAGGTGCATTATTAGTAGGCGCTTTCATTGCGATATCAGGGGCACTTATGCAAGGGATGACAAGGAACTACCTAGCTTCACCTGACATTATGGGAGTAACGGATGGCTCGGTCTTTATCATTACAATATCTATGATATTTTTACCGAATCTTCAACCTCTCACTCTTATTTTCTTTTCTTTTATCGGCTCAATTTTAGGAGTAGCGTTCGTTTTTGGTATCGCTAAAATCACTCCAGGTGGACTGACTCCTATATCGCTCGTGATTATCGGAACAATTTTAGGGATGTTTTTAAACGGTGTTTCTCAAGCTTTAGCTACTTATTTTCAAGTCTCTCAAAACATTAGCTTTTGGTATAATACGAGACTTCATCAAATTGACCCTGTCATGATTAAGTGGGCTGTGCCTTTAGCGATAATCGGACTTGTTATTGCGCTGTACGTTGCAAAGTCCGTTACTGCGATTTCATTAGGAGATGAGGTTGCACAAGGTCTAGGTATTAACATAGTAGTGATGAAAGTTTTGACATTAGTGAGTGTTGCATTATTGACAGGTATATCTGTAGCTTTAGTAGGTAAAGTTACATTTATCGGGTTAGTGATTCCGCATATTACTCGGTTTTTGATTGGAGAAGATTATAAAAGGATTATTCCATACGCTGGCCTGTTCGGTGCACTATTTTTTGCATGGGCAGATGTATTAAGCCGCGCGATTAATCCACCTTTCGAAACACCAGTAGGCGTCATAACAGCACTTGTAGGTGTCCCTTATTTCCTTTATCTCATTCGAATAAAGGGAGGGAAACAGCATGCCTAACCGGAAACAAAATACTCGTTTTATTATAGTTGGTAGTATCGGAATCGCTTTTACATTACTGATTTTTTATTTCAGTTTAACAAGTGGGACGTACCCTTTGACAACATCTGAAACATTTCGAACGTTGTTTGGTATAGATCATATCTCTAATCATGAACTTGTTATTTTTGAATTTAGGATGCCTAGAATTGTAATTGGCGCATTAGTCGGTTTAGCACTCGGGATAGTTGGAGCCATTTTACAAGGTATAACTAAAAATGATTTAGCTGATCCAGGGATTTTGGGTATCCAGTCTGCTGTAGGGCTCGCAGTAGTACTTTATATGTTCATCGCGCAAGGTAATATTAATGGAATGTCGAGTTTCGGTATTGTCGGGATGTCTGTATGGGGTTGGATAGGTGGAATGGTGGCAGCGTCGTTACTCTTTGTGCTTTCAAGATATCGGGGTGAGCTTGATCCAAAACGTTTAATCTTAGTAGGGATTGCGTTGAATGCTGGCTTTGGTGCTCTTACTCTTTTTATTTCATTGAAGATGAATCCTCATGACTTCGAGATGGCGACAGTATGGTTATCGGGAAGTATTTATAGCGCATCATGGCAACAAATAATTTCTATGTTGCCTTGGATAATCTTTATCATTCCAGTATTAATTTGGAAAGCACCCATTCTCAATATATTACAACTCCATGAAGTTGCGATTATCGGTTTAGGAGTCCGAGCAAACCGTGAACGTATGATTTTATTAGTAGGCTCGGTTGGTTTAATTAGTGCAAGTGTTATCGTTTCAGGAAGTATATCATTTGTCGGATTACTTGCTCCACATATTACGAGAAGATTAGTTGGTATACATCATCAACACATTATTCCGATTAGTGGAATTGTCGGTGTAATCCTTGTTTTAACAGGGGATTGGATTGGAAAGACGATCTTCGCACCCGCAGAATTACCAGTTGGGATTGTCATTTCTATTATTGGCGTGCCGTATTTCATATATTTATTAATCCGAAAAAGTCGCAAAGTGACATGATTAAGAATAGAGGTAAGTTATGAGTTATACACATGTAGTAAAAACAATGCGTCACCCTTTATCGCAGACTGCATACCGAATTACAATAGCAATTCCTAAAAAGCAAGCACCGAGAGAAGGATACCCAGTCTTGTACGTTTTGGATGGAAACGCTTATGGTGGACTCTTTGAAAATATTATGACAATGCAGTCACGTCGCACTGAAAAAACAGGCGTGCATTTGTCGGTAATAGTATCGATTGGATATGAACAAGAAGAAGCCTTTCCTTCTCTACGAGTATATGACTTCACACCGCAAAGTGAAGTAGTCAATTTACCGGAACATCCTTCCGGAAAGCCTTGGCCTACATTTGGAGGTGCAGAGCGCTTTTTAGAAATATTAAAAGAAGTGAAAGAAATCGTCCGACATATGCTAAATGTGAATGATGAACAGCAACTTATTTTTGGACATTCTTTAGGAGGTTTATTTCTCGTTAATACGCTCGTTCGAGAACCTCAATTATTCTCACAATATTATATCTGTAGTCCATCACTCTGGTGGAATCAAGAGCAAGTATTACAAGAAGCTTTGCATATCTCAAATTTAGATTGTGCGATTTTCATGGCAACAGAGCAAGAGTCAAAACATCAGATGTATGAAAATGCATGTTCCTTGTATCGTCACTTAGAATCATTACCCTTACAATCAATGCAATTTTATACATCACCAGATGAAAATCATTTGTCTATTGTTCCAACGACAATAAGTCAAGCATTACGATTTTTAATGAGTGCAAAGTCTTTCTCACCAGAACAACAGCAGATAAAAGATTAACTTGAGAAGATGAGGTGAAAGATATGATAGCTGTTGATCAGATTAAGGTCGGTTATGGACCAACTATCATTATAGAAGAGTTAAGTGTCAAGATTCCGAAGGGGCAAATTACAACTATTATCGGACCAAATGGATGCGGCAAATCTACTTTACTCAAAACAATTGCTCGTATTTTAAAAGCGAGTCATGGTGCTGTTTTTATTGATGAACAAGCTATTCACGAGACAAGCACTAAAGAAATCGCGAAGAAGATGGCGATTTTGCCTCAGACGGCTGAAGCACCTACCGGTTTGACGGTTCGTGAGTTAATCACATACGGTCGATTTCCACATCAATCTAGTTTTGGACGTTTGAAAGAAGATGATGTGCGAGCAATTGATTGGGCTTTGAAAGCGACAAATTTAACCGAATTCCAAGAACGACCAATCGAAGCGTTATCTGGAGGACAGCGGCAACGCGTTTGGATTGCGATGGCTCTCGCCCAAGATACCGAGATTTTAATTTTAGATGAGCCGACAACTTACCTAGACATGGCACATCAACTAGATGTTTTACAATTGTTGGAGCGACTCAATCAAGAGCAAGGTAAGACAATTGTCATGGTGTTACACGATTTAAATCATGCATCTCGTTTTTCTCACTATTTAATCGCAATGCGAGATGGTGCAATGGTAACAGAAGGTACACCAGAACGAGTGGTAACTTGCGAACATTTACAATGTATCTTTCAAATTCAAGCGATGTTAACGACCTGTCCTTTCAGCCAAAATCCGATTTGCTTATCATATGGAAAAGTAGATGAAAGCGTATCATAAATGGTTGTTATGACGTGATGATTATTGGAGCTAGTCCACCAAATTATTATTTAGCTATTTATGCAGAATTACGTCATCACAGGAGTTAAACATCTCCACACGCAATTCAATGTCATCAATGTAGTAAATATAAAAAAGGCGTCTTCCGCTTTGATAGGAAGGCGCCTTTAGCAATTAAAACATTTGCGGTAAATTTTCATAAGTAAAGCGCTGATTTTTGCGAAGCCATATTTTTAAAATCATGCGATGAGTTAACAGCTTATGTCGATTATTTGGTCGTGTTTTTGCCTCAATCAAACTTTTGAGCAAAATTTGTGTCTCTGTTGCAAACAATTCGGGTTCAACAAGTACATCTAATTTATAATCGATTAGGTTTGCAGCTTGAACCGATGCAAGTAGTTTTGCGAATTGTGTACTCATTTCGGAATATGCATCTTCTAACTCTAAATCTATTAAAGTATGTAGATTATGTGTGATTTCAGCTTCTAGTGTTTGTAAATGTTCAGATGTTAGTTGCGTCAAATAATCACCTCATCGTAGTAGTGTAATAAGAATGTAATGTTAATTTCTATGCCAGAAATAGGCCAAGTGCAGCGCAAAGTATGCCCAGAATGATTGAACTAAAAATATAAGTCACTGCTTGCAACCACTGATGTTTTTCTAGTAACTGCAATACCTCAAAGCCAAATGTTGAAAAAGTTGTATAGGCACCCAAAAAGCCTATTCCTAAAAGTTTCCAAAGCCATTCGGTAGGCTGTAATCCATATAAAAATCCAAGGGCAAAGGACCCACTACAATTTATCAGAAAAGTCGCCCACGGATAGGAATGGATAATGTATCTACTAATGCTAAATCGGATAAGTGCACCAAAAAAACCACCAATACCTATGAGTATCATTGTACTTGCCTCCTTGCAAAAAGGACACCTAAAACAGCAAAAAATAGACTCCCTCCAACAGAGCCAGCTATGTAGCTTGCGGCAAGGACCCACCTTCCTTGTTCAAATAACAATAATGTATCCACTGAAAATGTAGAAAATGTTGTAAAAGCTCCGAGAAAGCCTGTCCCGATGGCAAGAACAGCCGGTGTTCGCTTCGTATATTTTGTAAAGAGCCAAGCTAGACAAAAACAACCGATACTATTAATACATACTGTAGAAAAAGGAAATCCATTTTCTTGTGGTATGATCTTGCTAAATCCATAGCGGGTCATGGCTCCAAAAAAACCCCCAACCCCAACTGCGAAAAACTGCTTCATTTAAGAAACGTCCCTTCGTCATTAATTACTTATTCATCGTTACTTATCATAAGGTGAATTCTACAAAAAAGCGATTAATAAATTTGAAAATCAATCGTTATTTTCATATAAAGTGGAGTTCAAAAATGTATAACATTTCATATGTTAAATTTACACTATAAATAGTGTGATAAAAGGATTTGTGAGAAGTGCTTTATATGAAAATTCATACTAGTGGATGAATTTTATGAATTTTCGAGCTTTTTTCGCATAATAATATTGTGAGAGATACGATAGAGAGGTACACTGTAATAGTAATTTGGATATTCGGAAAATTAAAAATTAAATGGGGGATTTGACATGGAAAAGAGAAGACCGATTTTAGCATCACTATTTGCAGCCACAATAATTTTAACTGCTTGTAGTAATGATGCAGAGAACGAAAAAGACAAAGGGGCAGAAAAAGAAGTTGGTGCACTTGTCATTACTGGTGACACTGTAACAGAACAAGGGGGTTGTGTACTTGCTAGTCGCTTCTCACCAGGAGACAAAATTGTTTTCCGAAATAATGTTTTAGACGGTATAACAAATGAGCAAGTAAAAGATGCCAAGGTACAGGTGCATTTATCTACTGGGGTAGTTCTTGATATGACTTACGGGAAGCACGGCGATGATAACTTCTGGGTTGTAGCATATCCGGTTACAGAAGATACACCAACAGGAACACTTGGCTATACGGTAAAAGCTGAATATAAAGATCAAAAAGGTGAATTTAAGCCGTTTAATGTAGCTCCTTCATTATTAACAATTGTCTCTAACGAAGTGGTAGAAACTTCAGCAGAAGTAGCACCAGAAAAGGAAACAGTAGATCTAGCGAAAGTAGAAACAAATCAAAAAGTAGAGATAATCGGAAAAAACTTTGAATTCCATGGTCCTGCAGGTGAGAAAGAGTTTTATGTAAAAGCTGGGGAGGAAGTTACACTTTCATTAAAATCTGAAGAAGGTTTACACGGGGTCTTAGTAGAGGGCTTAGATGTAAAATTAGATAAGGATGGTTCAGTTAAATTTACACCAGAAAAAGCAGGTGAATACAAGATAGTTTGTAGCGTTTTCTGTGGCGCAGGTCATGGCGACATGACAGCAAAACTAGTGGTTGTTGAATAATAGGGGGATATATAAATGAAAGTTCCGATGAAAAAATCTCGGCTACTTATACTTGCTTTAACAAGTAGCCTTGCATTAGCTGCTTGTACAGAAAAAGAGGACGATTCAGTAGGAGAAAAACAAGATGAAGTGTCCGAAGCATCGGCGGAAAAAGGGGAAGTCGTTGAAGAAAAGTTGTTAAACAACATTACATTATCTGCTTCGCGTGGATTTGTACGTGATGAAGTGCAATTTAATGTAACAGACTTAAAGCCTGACAAGCCTGTTGAATTAGTATGGAACTCTATTGATGGTGAATATATTATAGAAGATTTATATGCAGTTATCGGTCCGGAATTTACGGAAAAAGAAATCATGTTACTAGAAGGTACCACTGATACAGATGGTAAATGGACTGGTAAATTTAATGTTCCAGAGGGTTTTGGTGGTGATATTACACTTTGGGTAAAACAAGATGGTAAAAAGATAGGTCAGGTTGGTTATACAGTAGACCCGTCATTTGTGATGGAACCACAATCAGGTCCGGTCGGTACAGAAATCTCCATTAAAATGGAGGGGCTAGGCTGGAGCACGTACATGCGTAACTGGCAGCTAACATATGACAATAAATATACAGGTCTTGTGACAGGTATTTCGACCAATGGTACAGCTGAAGCGAAAATTCGTGCAGCAGGCTCTGTTGGCGATCATGCAATACGGTTACGTACAGGCTATTTAGGTATGCAGTACATAAATTATCTACAGTCGCCTTATCCAGATAAACCGGCACCAGACTTTATGTTTAAAATTACCGACGGTGTCGCACCAACAATTGCAAATCACGTAGAAGATGCGCCTGTTGCAGCATCGGGTGGTGTAGAAATGCCTAGGCTTGAGCAAAAGAAAGACGTAAAAGTTGCACTTAGTGTAGACGAAGGTAATGTAGGTGAACCTGTTACTTTAACTTCTACGGGCTTGCCAAAAGATACAGAAATCGAGCTTGTATGGAACACAATGAAAGGCAGTCGTGTTAGCGGTAAGGGATTTGCTGAGGAAGTGACAATCTTAGAAAAAATTAAAACGGATGCAAAGGGCAATTTAAGCTATGATTTCAAAGTTCCAGATGACCTAGGGGGTATTCCACACCGTCTTGATTTAGTTGCTAGTGGAGAAGTATACGGACAGGCTTACTTACGTATCTTGCCATCAATTGTTGATTTTTCACCAAAATCGGGTCCCGTCGGTACAAAAATTTCAATTACGATTAAAGGTGGCGGTTGGACTGAATTCGACAATGCCTACTATTTAACGTATGACAATGCTTATACAGGCTATTTATGTGCGTTTAACAGTCAAGGCAATTTAACATTTGATGTAATTGCAACAGGTGATGTTGGGCATCATTTAATCGATCTTTACCCAGGTATTTATAAGCAAAAAGAATTAGCTACGGATATGACGCTAATCCCTCAATTAACGTATTCAACGGATCATCCTGGTTCATCTATGCCAGCTATTAGATTAGCATTTGAGGTAACGAAATAAAATCGTAATTTAGTAATTTACCGATTTAAAGCGTTAATTATTTCCTGGGAAACGTAAAAAAATACAATTACATTGTTGACAATTATTTCTAAAGTGTGATAATCTTCAAGAACACTATAACAAATTGTACAAAGGAGGACATGACAATGATTACTTTAACAGTGGATTTACAAATTACAGCTGCATACATTGTTCATGTCTAATGTTGTAAATTAATTTTGCAATGAAGGGTATGGGCTACTCCTTACCTTTTATAAGAGGCGCATTCTCTTTTTAGGGGATGTGTCTCTTTTTTATTGCCTAATTACACGGGTTGTAGTGAAAAAACAGGAAGAGGAGTGTATGTAGTATGTGGAACACAATGATAAAGATGATTTTCAACAGGGAGTTGCTAGATAGTGGGTAGCTTCGCAAAAGAGCAAAAGGTGAAAGAAGGTATTAAATTATGTTTGATGTCTTAAGGAAATTAAGTTGGTTTTTTAAGCTTTACTGGAAGCAGTATACAGTAGCAATAGTGTTACTTATCATTGCTAGCGTATTAGAAGTTATCCCGCCATATTTACTAGGATCGATCATTGATATTCTGACAGTAGGCGAAATGACTGTACCAATCTTAACGAAATATATATTGGTGTTCGTAGGTATTATAATCGGCGGTTATGTACTTAATTTTGTATGGCAGTTCCGTCTGTTTGAAGGGGCTATCAATCTTGAAAAGATGATGCGTCGTCGGTTAATGAAACAGTTTTTACGGATGACTCCGACATTTTATGAAAAAAATCGCACGGGGGACTTGATGGCTCGTGCGACAAATGATTTAAATGCTGTATCTTTAACAGCAGGTTTTGGCATTATGACGTTAATCGATTCGACGATTTATATGGGCTGTATCATATTTGCTATGGGTTATATGATTTCTTGGAAGCTGACGATTTTTGCTATGTTGCCAGTACCGATTATGGCAGTGCTCATTCAGTATTTAGGGAAAATCGTACATGAACGATATATGAAAGAGCAGGAAACGTTCGGTGAATTGAATGATAACGTCTTAGAATCTGTTGCTGGTGTTCGCGTAGTGCGTGCTTATGTACAGGAGAAAAAAGACGAAGCTGATTTTGCGGCAATGAGTGAAATAGTTTATGAGAAAAATATGCATACGGTAAAAATCAATGCGCTTTTTGGACCGATTACAAAGGTCGGAACAGGGATTAGCTATGTCGTAGCACTTGGTTATGGTGCTCACTTAGTGGCGACTGAAGCGATGACAGTTGGGCAGTTAGTGACGTTTAATGTGTATCTTGGGCTTGCAGTTTGGCCAATTTTTGCGATTGGTGAGTTGATAAATGTAATGCAACAAGGGAATGCCTCGCTTGATCGTGTACAGGAAACGCTAAACTATGAGGCAGACGTCCAAAATACTAATGATCCTAAAGTGGTAGCAACACCAAATGCCATAGGTTTTGAGAATTTAACGTTCCAATATCCGATGAGTCATGTGAAGAATTTACAGCGTATTTCTTTATCGCTGAAAAAAGGTGAAACTCTTGGCATTGTTGGGAAAACAGGTGCTGGGAAGACAACGTTTTTACGTCAATTATTACGAGAATATCCACTAGAACAAGGGCAATTATCCATCGATGGTATTGATATTACCGCGCAATCAAAGGAGCAGCTTTTGGATTGGATTGGTTATGTACCGCAAGACCACGTGCTATTCTCTCGTACGATTCGTGAAAATATTCTATTTGGGAAAGAACATGCAACAGAGGAAGAAGTAAAACAGTCCGTACGTGCTGCATATTTTGAGAGGGATTTAGAGAATTTACAGATGGGTTTAGAAACACTTGTCGGGGAAAAAGGTGTATCGCTTTCCGGTGGACAGAAGCAACGTGTGTCAATTGCACGTGCCCTTATTAAAGATCCTGAAATATTGATCCTCGATGACTCTCTTTCCGCTGTGGATGCAAAAACTGAAGCGAAAATTATTGAAAATATTCAGCGGGAACGACAAGAGAAAACGACGATTATTACTACACATCGTTTGTCTGGTATTCAGCATGCCGACCTAATAATTGTGTTAGACGATGGGCAAGTGGTTGAACAGGGCACGCACGAACAACTCCTTTCACAAAATGGCTGGTATAAAGAACAATTCGATCGCCAACAGCTTGAAGGAGGTGCCTCATGAGTACAAGTAAACGACTATTTCACTATGCAATGTATTTTAAGCGACCGATTTTTGTTGGGCTGTTTTTCTTAACGATTGCTGTATTTACAGAGCTAGTTGGTCCTTTTATCGCTAAGCATATTATTGATAATTATATGACAATCGGAAAAATCGAGATAAAACCAATAACTTGGTTACTTATTCTTTATTTTGGATTAGCAGTAGCAACTGCGATTCTACGTTATTTCATGTATATTTATTTGCAGTCCGGTGCCAATCGTGTCGTGCAAAAGTTGCGAAAAGATGTGTTTGAACATCTTCAAACATTGCCAATCCACTATTTCGATAATTTACCAGCAGGGAAAATTGTCGCGCGTGTGACAAATGATACAGAAGCGGTGCGTAATTTATATGTCCAGGTTCTATCAAACTTTGTCACGAGTTTTATTTCAATTTTCGGGGTTTATGTGGCACTCTTTATCTTGAACTGGAAAATGGCGCTACTTGCATTAACGATGATGCCTGTCATCTACTTATGGATGATTTTATATCGTAAGTTCGCTTCACAATATAATGATGTTATTCGAACGAAAATTGCAGATATTAATGCCATGATCAATGAATCGATTCAAGGTATGACGATTATTCAAGCTTTCCGCCGCGAACAACAAATGAGTAAGGAATTTGATGCTATGAATGATGAGCATTATACGTATCAGCGTAAGTTACTTTTTCTAGATTCGGCTACATCCTTTAACTTAGTTAATACGCTACGACTTATTATGTTTACTATTTTCATTTTTTACTTTGGAACGCAATCAATGACTATGGCAGAGGTCGTTTCAGCAGGTACTTTATATGCATTTGTGGATTATTTAACAAAACTGTTTAATCCGATTACGAATATTGTTAATCAGTTCTCACAACTTGAACGCTCGCTCATTGCAGGGAAGCGCGTGTTTGAGGTGTTAGACATGAACGGAGAGCCAGTATCGCAGGAAAGTTTACCGAGATATCAAGGGAATGTAGTGTTTGAAAATGTTTCGTTTGCCTATAAAAATAATGAGTATGTGTTGAGAAACTTGTCATTCGAAGCACATCAAGGAGAAACAATTGCCTTGGTAGGCCATACAGGTTCAGGGAAAAGTTCGATTATGAACTTACTATTCCGTTTCTACGATCCATCTAAAGGTAAGATTTCGATTGATGGGATTGATGTAACAACAGTTTCCCGTCAAACGATGCGTGAGCATATGGGGATTGTGTTGCAGGACCCATATTTATTCACTGGTACAATTGCATCGAATGTGAGCTTAAATAATCCAAATATTACGCGTGAGAAAATTGAAGCTTCATTAAAAGCAGTAGGTGCAGAGCAAGTGCTTAACAACCTAGAAAATGGATATGATGAGCCAGTGATTGAAAAAGGAAGTACTTTGTCTTCGGGACAACGTCAGCTTATTTCCTTCGCGCGTGCTCTCGCCT
This sequence comes from Lysinibacillus sp. NPDC096418, assembly GCF_044762775.1. Classification (NCBI taxonomy): domain Bacteria; kingdom Bacillati; phylum Bacillota; class Bacilli; order Caryophanales; family Bacillaceae; genus Lysinibacillus; species Lysinibacillus sp. NPDC096418. The sequence goes on along the minus strand of NZ_JBIWEY010000022.1, from coordinate 17,637 downwards.
TTGACCCAGCTATTTTAATTTTAGATGAAGCAACGTCTAATATTGATACAGAGACAGAGGAAATTATTCAACATGCAATGGATGTTCTAAAAAAGGGGCGTACAACCTTTATTATTGCGCACCGACTATCTACGATAAAAAACGCAGACCGCATTTTAGTACTTGACCGTGGAGAAATAGTGGAGCGAGGGACACACGACGAGTTATTAGCGCAAGGTGGCATTTACGAAAAAATGTATCAAATGCAAGCGAAATCGCTAAAAGAATAAATGAAAAGACCCACTTTGATGAAAAAGTGGGTCTTTCTATATTTATGAAGCAGTTTTTACATGTTTAAAGACATTGACAACAAATAAGACAACTGAAAGCGCAACAGCAATACCGCCACCGGATACACAGACTTCAAATAACCAACGAGGCACATCTAAATAAATCATCATCATACCTGCAAAGAGGAATGGTAATCCAATATTATATAGCCAGAATTGTGCTTTTGCGAGTGATGTTTCGGCAGCTTCTTTATAAACCGAATAAATAACACCGATGAAACCAGTTGACAGCCAACCTACAACATTAATGTGAGCATGCGTCGCTTTCCATTGCAGCTCAATTGTATAATGCATAAAAAGTCCAAAAGCCAGACCAATCGCGAAATACAAAACCGAAATTTTAACCCATTTAGCACCCATTGCAATCATCTCCTTTACTGTAGAATGTGTTGCTTCTTTAGTCTATTCTTGTCGAAAGAAAAAATGACCTACAACTTTTAACTAAAATTTGCTATATATTTCATGATGTACGTTGTAAAATAATAGGAAATTAAGGAAAAGTGCTGATATTACTATTTATATACTTTGTTTTATAGATGATAGTATTTAGACACCATCGGAGGGCTTATGAAAAAGAGAAATTTTGCATTTATAACGATTTTAATGCTTTGCTGTTTTCAATTCTTCTTAATTGAAGATGCATCAGCAAGTACACAAAAACTGACAACTAATATTAACAGTATTATTGCTAAAAATTGGACTGAAAATGAGCATAGTATCACTATCCGAGAAATGGAAAGCGGAAAAATACTATATAGTAAAAATGGTGAAAAATTGATTCGACCTGCTTCGACACACAAGCTGTTAGTAAGTGCTGCAGCATTAGATTTACTAGGTGTGGACTATCGCTTTATGACGAGGACTTATATTGATGGGCCAATTGAAAATGGTGTTTTACAAGGTAATCTTTATTTACAGGGAGGGGGAGATCCTACATTACTACCTGTTCATTTAGAATCCTTTGCTAATGGTCTAGAAAAGATAGGGATTACTAAAATTACTGGGGCATTAATCGCAGATGATACGTGGTTTGACGGTGACCGATTATCAAAGGGCATTGTTCCTGAAGACGAGTCATTATCATTTGCTTCAAGGATTTCATCTTTAACCATATCACCTAATGATGATTACGATATTTCAACTGTGCAGGTGAAAGTTACTGGTTCTAAGGTAGGAGCTACTGCAAATGTTCAGCTAGCACCATATACGAGTATAATTCCAATCGTAAACCACACAAAAGTAGTCACAAAGGGTGGGAAAAACACGGTAAGTATCACTCGTGAATATGGCACAGACCGAATTATTGTTAAAGGTAATTTGCCAGCAGGAATGCAGCAAACTACAAAAGTGACAGTGTATGATCCAACACTATATTCACTAGATGTATTTAGAGAAAAATTAAAGGCGAAAGGTATACAAGAAATGCCACTTAAAATAGGGCAAGTTCCTAAAAATGCACAAAGAGTGGGCGTTTTATATTCAAAGCCATTACAGGATATTAACTTCCGCTTTTTAAAACTAAGCATAAACGGTATGGGAGAAATGCTCATGAAGCAAATTGGTCGCGAAAAACTTGGTGAGGGTAGTTGGTCAGCGGGCATTCAAGCAATTCGCGCATACGGCTTTGATAGTGGTCTTAATATGGAGCAGTGGTATTTTGAAGATGGCTCAGGCTTAAATCATCAAAACCGAGTTAGTAGTATGCAAGAAAGTTTACTTTTACATAAAGTACGTAGTAAATCATGGTACTTCTCGTATTTAGATGCTCTTCCTCAAGCTGGTAGGAAAGGAAAGCTTGTTGGAGCTACATTAGAGAATCGTTTAAAGGGGTACAGTGTAATTGCTAAAACGGGCTATATTACAGGTACATATGCATTATCAGGTTATGTTCAGGGGAAAAGTGGGAAGTGGTATATTTTTAGTATTTTAACACAAGCGAATAAATCGTCTGCGATGTCTACAATCGATCAAATTGTCGAGCAAATCGCAAAGGGAATGTAAAGTTTTACAATTTGTGGAGTGGTTTATTTTTCCGTTATTTGGTTTGATGGTGAAATTAATGAAATACAATCAAAGGGGGTATATATTATTGCTGAAATTACAAGTTAAAGTTATCGTTATAACAGGTGGTGCTGGTGGTATTGGTAGTGGAATGGCTAAAGCAATGGAAAAGAACTGAAAAAGAACTGAAATAATTCTCTCCAAAATCAATGTTTTTACAAGCTTATTTAATGAATCAAGCTATTTTGGCAAAAAAAATTGATACAGTTGTGATAAACTACGGTAAAATAGATGTATTAATTAATGATGCCCATGCTTCTAAACAAGTAACACTTGAAGAAACTACACAAGTTGACTTAGATTTATCATTTGGTACAGGGTTTTATCCAACATTCTATTTAATGCAAGCGGCTTTACCACACTTAAAAGAGTCTAAAGGCAATATTATTAATTTTGCATCTGGCGCTGGTCTAACTGGACATAAAACACAAGGTGTATATGCTGCAGCGAAGGAAGCAATTCGTGTTATTACACGTGTAGTACTAATGAATGGAGACGTTTTGGTATCAATGTAAATATAATCAGTCCACTTGTGAACTCGCCAGGTGTTCAGGCTTGGGCTAAAGCACAACCTGAATATTACGAAGAAGTGAAAAATAAAATTCCGCTAGGACGTTTTGGTGATGTTGAAGAAGATATTGGCCATGTAGCTGTATTTTTAGCGTTATAAGATTCACAAAATATAACAGGTCAAACAATTTTGGTTGACGGAGGTTCTGTTATGCTTCGCTAATATTCTCGTATGTACGAGGAGGATTTTTTTTGACACAAACAACTATTTTTAAACTCATTCATATGATTGATCAGATGAATAATGCAAACATTGTACGGTTTACAAAAGCTTTTCCTTATCCGTTAGGCATATCACCGATTTTAGTCCTTAGCGAATTACGTACAAAAGGTCCGCAAAAGCAGGCCGAGTTAGCTGAAACAATTGGTTATACAAAAGGTGCCATGACGAGCATTGCGACGAAGTTAGTAGACCTTGGTCTAGCGCAAAGATTGTATGATGCTAATGACCGTCGTACGATTCGTATGGAAATTACTAAAGAAGGTGAAAATGCTTTACTTAAGGCGCAAAGCATTGGGCGAGATGTTTTTATGCAACTTTTTGAAGTATTAAACGAGGAAGAAATTGCTCAATATTTATTGATTCAAGAAAAATTAGTGCAAGGTATACAAGAAAAAAAATTACAAGCTTAATATCAATTACACACATTACGAAAAAAGAAATTCCATTTATGGAGTTTCTTTTTTTACATAAATTTCATAATATCGACAAAAATAACTTTATCATTTACTGAATATTTGATACTCTTATTGGTATACAAGGGATTTTTTCGTAGTAAATCCGGAATATAGTCCTAGAAGGAGAATGACAAAAGACATGTCCATAAAAGTAAAATTATATTTAGCATTTACAATATTATTTTTAAGCATTATCGCCTTATCCATCAATGGATATATGGATTTAACGAAGATGAAAACTGAATATAATGCCATTCTTGATAAAAATGTTGAACAAATCTACTTAGCTTCCGATTTACAAAGTAATACAAAACAACAAAGTATCTACATTCAGCATTATATTGAAACTGGAAGTTCCGGTACTTTAGAAAGTTTTCAGAGTGTGCAACTTAAAATCGGTACAGGTATTGGATTGTTAAATGATCTCATCAAGGATGAACAATTATTGGAGATTAATAATAAACTGATAGAAGGAAAAAAGTCATTTGATCAAGTGGCAGAGACGGTAATAGCTGCTGTTGATAGAGGTGATGCTGTTGCTGCGCGTGAAATATATGATACTGAGTTATCTCGATTGAATAGCTTAATGAGCAGTGTAGCGAATGAAATGCTTGCATTCAATAAAATGCAATTTACTGAAATTGCTGACAATGCAGAGAAAGAAGTTCAAAAAAGTGCCATTATCACCATTTTAATAGGGCTACTCGCAACAGTGATTTGTACATGTTTAAGTATATTAATGGCGGTGAAGATCGTAAAGCCATTAACTGGAATGGCGAGTTCGGTACAACGCATTTCACAGGGTGATTTAACAATTGAAGATATTAAAGTAAAATCAAAAGATGAACTGGGTACTTTAGCGAACGCTTTTAATGAAATGAAGCTCTCAATTCGTTCATTAATCCGTGCTACAGGTGAAACGGCAAATGATTTATCAGCGATTGCCGAAGAGCTAACTGCTAGTACTTCCCATGTTGCATCTTCTTCTAATACGGTTGCACAAAATGTTGAAACGATCGCAGCCGGCACTAAAGTATCCTCAACTGTTTCAAACGAGGCTACACTTGCAATGTCAGAAACTACGGTAGGTATCCAGCAGATTGCAGATGCAACGAATACAGTACTTGGAAAGGCACAACAGACGAAAGATACAGCAGATGTTGGGCAACTTACAATTGAACATGCGAAACAACAAATGAATACGATTTATGATACATCCAAACAAACAACAGCACTTATTTCTAGTCTAAGTCAACAATCTGTTGAAATACAGAGTATTACAAAAGTGATTACTGATATTACAGAGCAGACAAATTTACTGGCATTAAATGCTGCAATAGAAGCAGCACGTGCCGGGGAGCATGGCAAAGGGTTCGCAGTTGTGGCGGATGAGGTACGAAAATTGGCTGTTCAATCAAAAGAATCTGCAAACCTAATTGTCCAACTAACAACAGATATTTTGCAAGAAACAAAAAATGTGGAAGCTTCAGTTACACAAGGTCTTACGACTGTCGAGGAAGGTGTCAACATTATCGCACAAGCAGGAGCTTCATTTACGAATATAGTGGAAGCTATTGAAGATATGACGGAGCAAATTTCCACAGTAACGGCGATTACACAGGAAATGACAGCAACTTCTGAAGAGATTACGGCTTCGATTCAAGAGGTAGATGGACATGTTCGTATCACAGCCGAAGGTACAGAGGAAATGGCGCAGCAAATCGTTGAACAAGTGGCTTCCCTTCAAGAAATTAATAATATTTCTGAAAATCTAAGTGAAAAAGCTGTAGAATTAACGAATGGAATTGCAAATTTTAAATATTGATGCATAGAAAGGCGTACATTTAGCGAATACTAGTGTACGTCTTTTTTTCGTACATTATGCATATTACTATACTATATGAACTTTTTTTCAATCTGAGACGTCTAAAAGGTGAGTAAATCTGTGAATTTGCAAGAGAGGACTCTAGAATGGAGCATAAAATGAAGAAATCACAAGAAAAGAAAAGTAAAAAGAAAATCTGGCTCTGGATAATAGGGAGCTTACTAGCACTCACTCTAGTATTTGTGGGGACTGCTTATTATAATGTCCATAAAACGATGAATAAAATGAACACGCCACTTTTGGAATCTACAAACACAGACGATAACAACCAAAAAACTGTCATTAAAAAAGATCCTTTTTCAGTGCTATTGTTAGGGGTGGATGAAAGGGAAAATGATAACGGGCGCTCAGATACGATGATTGTCATGACTGTTAACCCAGAGAAAAAGACGATGAAAATGTTAAGTATTCCTAGGGATACTCGAACAGATATCGTCGGCAATGACACAAAGGATAAAATTAATCATGCTTATGCATTTGGTGGTGTACCAATGGCGATGGCGTCAGTTGAAAATTTATTGGACATTCCACTTGATTATTACGTATTTATCAATATGGAAGGCTTTTTGAAAATGATTGATACGTTGGGTGGCGTTACCATTCAAAATGATATGGAATTGACATATGGTTCATATCATTTTCCAGAAGGTGAAGTGACTTTAAACGGCGAGGAGGCACTTATTTTTACACGCATTCGCTATGAGGATCCACGGGGGGATTTTGGACGTCAAATTCGCCAACGCCAAGTTATAGAAGCCATTTTGAAAAAGGCTTCGACACCAACGACTTTATTAAAAGCAAGTGATATGTTAGAAGTAATTGGCGATAATGTACGAATGAATTTCACGATGAAAGAACTGATTCAATTACAAGGGGTCTATAAAAAAATGGATAGTGAAATTGAACAACTGTCATTTGAAGAAGGATCTGGTACAAGGATTGATAATATATGGTATTACATTCCAAATGAAGAAGAGCTACAAAACATTCAAACAGAATTAAATGAACATTTGAAATGATTTTGTAAATAATGTGTAAATACGAATGATTTTTTTGACAATTTGAGTAAAATAGCAGTAATGAATTTAACTATAAAGGGGGGAGAAGAATGAATGGGAGGACCCAGGTACTTAGATATACAGCTATCAATAATTGCATGGAATGTTATATGCCCAGTCGAAAAGTACAAAAGAAACGAAAAAACTCTCTATTGTTACAATTACAGCTATTTTGCTTGAAAATGTTTAGATAATGGTCGATAAATATATTTGAAATATCGAAAAATTCTGTGTATAATGATGTCAACGAAATAGTTTAGGAAGTGGTTGTTATGATGATTGGTATAATTTTACTATCGTTGGCATTACCAATAGGTATATATTTAGTAGCAGATTTACTCCTTGAACAGCATCGTACTACTACTCAAACAACCAATAAAACTTAAAATAACTAATAGACAAAGGTAGAAGTGCCTTTGTCTTTTTTCTTGAATAATTAAAAAAAGATGACAAATGATTAGCATTAGTCGTAAAGTTGCAGTGAAAAATGTTATACTTAAGAAAAAATAGTATCGGGGAATGAGCATGCAAGAAGAAAAAACAGATTTTAAAAAAGAACTATTTTCGTACATTAAAATTATTGTCATAACAGTTCTTGTTGTACTTGGCTGTAAGCAATTTTTATTTGCACCTATTAAGGTACAGGGTGCGTCAATGTATCCTACTTATGAGGATAAAGATATAATCATTGTTAGCAAGACAAGTAAAATTGAACGTTTTGACCAAATCGTTTTCAAGTCACCAACTGAAGATGAGTTCTACATAAAACGTGTAATTGGCTTACCGGGGGATACAGTAGAAATGAAAGATGATATCTTATATGTCAACGGAAAGGCGTATGAAGAAAGCTATGTCAATCGTGAAACAGATGACCCTAACCATTTACGAATTACTGAAAATTTTACGCTAGAAGCACTGCTTGGAAAAGCAACGGTTCCAGAGGACTCATATTTTGTATTAGGTGACAATCGTTTAAAAAGTTATGATAGTCGCCACTATGGGTTTATATCGAAAGAAGCTGTTTATGGTGAATCAAAATTAACTGTTTATCCATTTAAACATTTCCATATTGGTCGTGAATAATATAAAAGATCTATCTACATTGTAGATAGATCTTTTTCTATTACTGATCATTTTCGTCTAAAAAAGAGTAGGTAATTTGTTTTGAGTGTAAATCTGTGCACATTTTATAAGTTGCGTAATAGGCACAAGCAGTAGAATCTTCGATAGATTCTTTTAATACTTTTGGATATTCATAGTTCGCGACATAATCTGTGGGCGCCGTTTCGTTTGAGTCATCATCAAATAATAATTCTACGCCATAAAATAGTGTTAAAAAGTAGAAAACACATATTAATATACGCAAACGATCACCTCTTTCAATTAGTATCTATAAACTTATGTATGGTCGAAAGTTGTGAATTATAATCAAAAATGGAAATAAAGATGAACGTTTTAATAGGAATGGTAGTCAAATTACTAGAGAGGAAGTGACCTGTTTGGATGAAATGCTTTATCTACGTGATCTAAAAAAAGAGGAAATAGCTTTTTTAGCGGTCATGCAGGAATATGTAGCGCGAAAGTATAACTCACGATTATTATGAACAATTGAATGTATCACAGATAATAGACGATATCACTTCTACATTACAAGGTGTGATTGCGGATACATCGGGCATGCTGATTAATTACAAACTTGAATCATCAAATCCTCTACAAAATTTAATACCTGAAATCAGCATTTCTCAAAATGACTTACCATTAAGTACATCAGTTGTTCAAAATCATGTTAGTGTGGAATCAAAAAATAAGGTGGAGCGACTAGTAGAGGTAATTTCTCCAAAGATTATTAACTACGAAAGCGCTAATTTTGAATTACAGGTGAAAATAAATCATGAGTCACAAACGACGTTTGTCCTTCCATTTACATTAGAAAAACCGATTGCCAATACGAAAAATGTAGAAATAAATCAAACACTATCCTTTGAAGGACAAAGGATTATTGTAGAAGAAATCGCAATCTCACCATTACGCGCAAAAGTTACAATGCTTGTGCCAGCGAACAATACGATGCGTTTACTGAACATTGGGAAGCTACATTTAATAGATGGACAGGGTGAAGTGTGGAAACAAGTAGGAGAACTTGGAGCACATGGGAACTTGGAGTCGGGGCTTATACATTACTATTTACAAAGTAATTACTTTAGAAAGCCAAAACAATTATTACTTGAAATTGGAAATGTTCAAGCGCTACCAAAGGATGATGACTATGTTGAAATTGATATTGAAAATGAAAAAGTAACACATCAACCACCATTAGTCGACGCGAAAATTCGTCTGGAAAATAAAGGGATTCATGTTGTCATGCCAGTGAAAGAAAATGAGGGAAACTTTAATATATTTACGAGTGCAGAGGACGCTAGAGGTGAAATATTCTACAGTTTTGACTACTTAACGGGAATAAAAGATGGGGGAATTATAGTAAATATACGTTTGATTTCAAACAGATGCAAAGTCCAATTCGTTTAAAATTGCAAAATTACCCAAAATATTTAGTAGGAGAGGAACAAATTAATATACAATTAAAATAGATTTTGTCCTGCTAAAATTTGATAAACCTATAAGCAAAGGAGACCAGGTACTAATGAGCCCGGTCTTTACTTATTTATAGTTTGTTTTTTGATTGTTCTCGTAGCTTTTTTTATGATTTTTGATGTCGCCTGTACATCAGATTCATTTTCCCATTTACTACATAAGTCAAGAACCCATTGTGGCTGAGATTTACTTGCGTCGTTTAACCAATTTCCTACAGAATCTTGAACGTATTTAGATGGATCTGCTTTTAGTAAATTTAAAATTGGCAGCGCTTTTTCGGGGTCTTGTTTTAATAGATCAATATGTTTTGTCCATACGCCACGAGGGCGAATAGATTCAACAGCAAAGCGACGAACATTTTCATCAGAACTACTAGCCCATTTAATTAACAGTTGTACGCTTTTTTCAATATCTTCAGAAAGATTTTCTCTAACGGACATCCAAGCTATTTCTCGAACGCCGAAATGATGATCAGCAGCAAAAGGTTGTATATATGACAATAGTTCTTCAATTGTTTTGCTGGTGCCTTTATTCATAAATGCTGCCCAACAACGAACACTATCCGAAATATGAGTAGACATTATCGTTAAAACTTCTAACCTTTTTTCATCGCTTTCATTCTTCAACACATTATCTAACAATTCACTGACAACACGGATAGCTTTCATTCCACTTACGACATTTTGCTTTTCCATTTCTGATAAGAAAAAAGCCATATTTTCTTCTAAATCAAGAGAAGGCAGAATACTTTTTAGTAATGATTGATGGTTAACAGCTTGCCATTCTATTAAATTTACACTCTCTAATTGACCATCATGTAAGTACATTAAAACTTCGTTTGGAATATCACTACTTTTCCTTGCACCTTTTCTGTTTAAAATAGCATCATTAATAACCATTTTTATCATCATCCCTTTATGGATTTTTACGAATATAGGTATTTGACAGCACATTCCACTTAAGTCGAACGCTTACTGCGGGCGTATTTATATTCCGTCCATATGCTTACGCAGTATAAGATTTATGTATATTTTGTGGGAAGGACTCATTTTTTATTTATAAAAAATGGAAATAAATCTATTTTCAATTATATACAAAAGAGTAAATGACGGCAAATAATTATAAATATGCAGTAAATCTACTTTTGGGATAAAAAAATTTAATTCTCTATTGCAATAGAGCAAATGCAGGTTTATTGTAAAAATAGAAATATGTACATTTCTTACTTTTTAAAGTGAGTAAATACCTAAATAGATTGGAGTTAGAAGGGTATTTTATAGTGTAAGCCGAATACTTAAATATGAGGTGATTGTATGAGGATAGATATTACAACTAACTATCAATATCCCTTGAATCAAAAGCTACAAAGTGAGTGTGTTCAAGTTATTAATAAGGAAACATCGGATGTACAAAAAATTACAAAAGCTTGCGTTGATAAACTAATTGAGGATATTGATAGGATACTTAAAGGGGCGTCAAAATGACGTCTTTTTTCTATTGGCGTATTGTTTAGTCGACTAGTTATTTTGCTTCTTTTTGAAACTAATTATGGTTGTTTTTAATGCTGTATAGTTTCCAATTGCCGCATAACCATAAAACCATCCCATGAAAACCCCCGCAAGAAAGTTATGTCTGTGGCTGATGAAAATTGATATAAGTAGTCCAATAACTAATGCAACTAAAGGTACTTATTTGGCAGGAGCATGTAAATAAACCTTGATAAGTTGTGTGATAATCATAATAACAGGAATGGCTATCAATGCATCCCAAAAATTTGTATGGATAATTGGAAAATCCATCTTTTCCTCCACCTAAAATAATTAAATGATTGTATAAAATATTTTTCCCATAAACAGATCCTTTATTCAAAGTGAAGAAGTCTATTCACGGTATAATTAATCAGTTTCAGCAAATAGTAAAACGATAAGTTGTATTGAAAAATTTATTAATTCTAGGTGGTGGTGAATTGAAACGAAAGTACATGATCATTACGAGCGTTTGTATAATATTCATCTCCGTATTTTATGTAGGTTTTCGTACTTACGCAGATAAAGGAAGAGATTATTATGAGGAAACTGGACAAGTTGTGTGGGATATTAACACGGAAGAAAAAATTGTTGCCCTGACATTTGATGATGGACCAGATAAAAAATATACAGCTGAAATTTTAGATTTGTTGGCTAAGTATGAAGCAAAAGGAACCTTTTTTGTCATTGGGGCAAATGCTGAAAAAAATCCAGATCTTATATTACGGCAATATGAAGAAGGACATGAACTTGCTAATCATACGTTTAATCATCGATTTAAAATTTCTATTCCAAATTTAGAAAAAGAATTAAAACAGACAAATGACATGATATATGGTATTACTGGGTTTTATCCCACATTATTTCGCCCTGTTGGAGGCGAATATACTGATAATATGATTAATGCAGCTGTAAAAGAAGGCTATACGGTCGTGATGTGGTCTTGGCACCAAGATACACTTGATTGGAAAAATCCCGGCACAAATAGAATTGTCCAAAAAGTACTAAAAGGAACTAAACCAGGAGATGTTATTTTATTTCACGATGGTGGCGGGAATCGTGAACAAACTGTAAAAGCACTGGAAGAAATTTTACCGAAATTAAAAAATGATGGCTATGAATTTGTTACGATTACCGAACTTATTGAGAAGCGCAACGCAGATTTTCAATAATGAATCCTAAAATAAAAATGTTTGATAAGAAATTGACTTTTGAAAACCACTTTGTTATTATTGCACGTAATAAAAGCATACAAATTCGTTGATGAGAAAAAGTAATGTTTCATTTTGATCTACAGAGAGCCGACAGTTTGGTGGAAGTCGGTGTTCAGGTGTTACATGAAGATCCTCTCTGAGAAGGTTAACTGAAGATTTTAGTAGGTTAACTCGGGTGTCTACCGTTAAAAAGAACACGTATGATTGTACGTTGCTGAGTGCTATTGAGCGTTTTTCAATAGAATTAGGGTGGTATCGCGGTTAACCCCGTCCCTTACTTGGGACGGGGTTTTTTGTATGCCTTTTATACAAAATGTATAGGAGGAACAAATGTATGAAAGAAACAACAGTCCAAAGAGAAAGAAGAATTCGGCAGTGGTGGGAAGATAACAAAGTTTTTAACTTGTCTGTAAAGAATCGTGATGGAAAAGTGCCATTTGTTTTTTATGAGGGCCCCCCAACAGCAAATGGTTTACCTCATGTCGGCCATGCACTTGGTCGTACGATTAAAGATGTTGTTGCAAGATATAAGACGATGCAGGGCTATCAGGTGGAACGAAAAGCTGGATGGGATACACACGGCTTACCTGTAGAACTAGGTGTAGAAAAGCAACTAGGTATCTCAGGCAAGCAAGAAATCGAAAACTATGGCATCGAAGCATTTATAAACAAATGTAAAAATAGTGTCTTCACTTATGAAAAAATATGGCGTTCATTCACAGAGGAATTGGGCTATTGGGTCGATATGGATAATCCTTATGTGACTTTAAGTAACGAGTATATTGAATCGGTTTGGAACATTTTAAGTAAAGTACACAAAGACCAGCTTTTATATAAAGGACATCGTGTTTCTCCATATTGCCCTAGTTGCCAGACATCATTAAGTTCACATGAGGTAGCTCAAGGATACAAAGATGTAAAAGATTTATCAGTAACCGCGAAATTTAAAATAACTGATAAAGAAGAGTATTTTCTTGGTTGGACTACTACACCATGGACACTTCCTGCAAATGTAGCGTTAGCGGTGAATCCAACACTCGCATATGTACGTGCGAAAAAAGATAATGTAGTCTATGTCGTAGCAAAATCATTAGTAGAAAAAGTATTAGGAGAAGATGCCGAAGTGCTAAGTGAGCATGTCGGTTTGGATTTTAAAGGTGTTGCTTATCAACCACCTTTTAATTATGTGACTGTTGAAAAAGGGCATGAAGTCGTAGTAGCAGATTACGTAACGGAGCATAGTGGAACCGGGATTGTGCATATTGCGCCTGCTTTTGGTGAAGATGACTATAAAACAGTACAGCAAAATCAATTATCTTTAGTTAATGTTGTTGATTTAAAGGGTTGTTATACGGAAGACGTTGTTGATTTAGCGGGACGATTTGTAAAAGACTGTGATGTAGATATCATTAAAATGCTATCTGAGAAAGGGTTATTGTATTCTAAAGAAAAATATGAACATAGCTACCCACACTGTTGGCGATGTGATTCACCACTATTGTACTATGCAACGGATAGTTGGTTTATTAAGATGTCAGCGTTAAAAGATAAGATGATTGAAAATAACCAGCAGGTGAATTGGTATCCGAATCACCTTAAAAACGGACGATTTGGGAATTTCTTAGACAATTTAGTCGATTGGAATATAAGCCGAAATAGATATTGGGGTACGCCACTAAATGTCTGGATATGTACAGATTGTCGTCATGAAGAAGCGCCTAATAGTATCGCGGCTTTAAAAGAATTGGCAAAGGGTAATTGTCCAGATGATGTGGAGCTACACAAACCATATATTGATAATGTAATGTGTACTTGCCCGCAATGTGGTGGCAACATGAATCGCACGCCTGAGGTCATTGATGTGTGGTTTGATAGTGGTTCAATGCCTTTTGCGCAGCAACATTTTCCGTTTGAAGATAGTCAGGCATTTAAAAATCAATTCCCGGCAGATGTTGTGATTGAAGGTATTGACCAAACAAGAGGATTTTTCTACAGTTTACTAGCTGTTTCGACGTTATATACAGGAGAAAAACCATATAAAAATGTCCTTTCTTTAGGGCATGTGCTTGATGAAAATGGACAAAAAATGTCTAAAAGTAAGGGAAATGCCTTAGATCCAGTTGAACTTATAAATGAATCAGGAGCAGATGCATTAAGATGGGCATTTTTAGTGGATAGTTCACCATGGAATCCTAAGCGTTTCTCCAAGAAAATTGTTCAAGATGCTAAATCAAAATTAGTCGACACGCTGGATAATACGTTTAAATTTTATCAGTTGTATGCAGAAATTGACCAATTCTCATATGACCCTAATTTTGACGGAAAGCGAAACCAACTGGATTTATGGATTCTTTCACGTCTTCATCATACAACGAAAGTCGTAATAGAGCATATGGACGCTTATCAGTTTACACAAGCAACACGAGAAATTGGAGAGCTGGTAGAAGAATTAAGTAATTGGTACGTAAGACGTTCTCGCCAGCGATTCTGGAGTAAGGGACTTTCGGAAGATAAACGAGCGGCTTTTAGTACACTTTTCGAGGTGCTAAGTACGGTGAACAAGCTATTAGCACCTTTTACACCATTTATCGCAGAAGATATCTACACTAATTTACACGGTGAAAGTGTTCATTTACAAGACTATCCAAAATTCAATGCAGCCTTCATCAATCCTGAACTAGAGGATGAAATGAAAAAGGTATTAACAATCGTTGAGTTAGGACGTAGTATACGTAATACACAAGTCATCAAAATAAAGCAACCACTAGCAAAAATGGTCGTTTTGCTTGATGGAAAAATGGATGCATATACGCAGTATTGTGACATTATAAAAGATGAATTGAATATCAAGAACATTGAATTCACAAATGACTTTTCAGCATATGAATCAATCCAGTATAAGCTGAACTTCAAAAACGCTGGTACAGCCTTCGGACAAAATGTCAATGCTGTGAAAGAATTTGTTATGAGTTTAAAGGATGAAGAGAAGGAAACGTTAAACAGTCAAGGGTATCTAGATTTTTCTGTATCGAACGCGCAACTTCAATTATTAAAAGAACATGTTTTAAAAGAATCAATTGTGAAAGAGAACTATGTGCTTGCTGAAAATACAGCATGTAGAGTTCTATTAAATACGCAATTAACAGATGATTTAATAGAGGAAGGGCAAGTTAGAGAGCTAATCCGAGTAATCCAGGATAAGCGTAAGAAACTAAATTTACCGGTGGAACAGTACATTTCTATAAATATTGTGGCTAGTCAAAAACTAGAGCACATTATTAAGAAATTTGTGCCTTTAATAAAAGAAAATGTGTTGTTAAATAACATTACATTTAAAGCTGAATCTTCATCAGATCTTGAACTAGCATTACTTTTGTTAAATGAAGATGTCTTGGTTCGTTTAGACGTCTAGAACTAGGGTTATAAGTAATTTTTATAGACACTTGTAAAAAGGTTTGTTCGCAATATGGAACAAACCTTTTATTATCTAATTTGAGATAAAGGGTGCTTGATGAATATATTTATGATCTTTAATCTGATTAATGATATAAGTCGCAATATCTTGATTAGTAATCTTTGTTCCAGGCATATCAACTAGACTTACCTTGACGTTTGCGATTTCTAAACTTTCTTTTATAAAAGGAAGCCTAAATAGGGTCCAATTAATTTGCTTGTTTTGCTGAAGGATTAGCCACTCATTTTTCTTATCCAACATCATTTTGGAATATAAGATTTCAAATAACTTTGCGCCTACTCTATTCATAAAGCTTTTTTTATCACCGTTTATAGTTAATGATCCCCCTGTAACTCCAATGTATCGCTCTATTTCGAACTCATCCATAACTTCAAGAATATTGTCAGTTACTTTGCTGTAAATAGGGGTTTCTTTAATAGGTTGGCCGAAAGTATTAATTACACTTTGGCAGTCTTTTAACAGAGTACGAATGGTGTCTATGTTTTGTATGTCTCCTATCACAACCTCAATTCGATTATCTTTATAAGTTATTTTTTCAGGATTTCTAACAAGCATACGAACTTGATAGCCGTTTTGTACTGCCTTAGCAGCAATATGACGACCAACTTTTCCAGTTCCTCCAACAATCGCAATTCTTTTTGTAGTTTCCATATAGCACCTCCAAAATGATGTGTACATTAAGTGTATACGGAAAAATATGGGTATTGGTTTCAATTTTATTCGTATTTTTTTAATGAGTTTCTGTTGACTTTCACGTTACGTAATAGTTTATCGTTGAAAATTGAAAGAGGTGGAAACAATGAAATTAATAATTGAAAATACAGTTGAACAATATGAACAGTTGTTCTCTATGAAGGATAAAAGAGAGCAATATTTTCGTTATTCAATGATGAGTCCGTTTGAAAAAATGTGGCATACGATTAATGTCCCGCTAGAAGCTAAATCACAGAATGGATACGATGTAATAATGGCAACAAAAATGCTTGGATATTTAGATGTATCGGATACCCAAAATGGAAGACTAGCTTTAAAGAATTTTAAAGAAATTCAAGCAATAGAAACTGCACATACTACTTTGAATACATGTATTGAGTTTACTCATGAGAATGACTTGAAAATAAGCGCAGATGAATTGAGATTTGGATTATATATAGCTGATCAAAAAAAATTAGAATTACAAAAAGGCTATTGTGGTTTTGGAGGAATTCCTGGTTATATTCAAATAACAGTTTTTCCTAACCCTTATAATATTCCGAAAATACCTTCTTTAATTGCACATGAATTTCATCACAATATTCGTTTCTCTTATTTTGATTGGGATCACGGAAATGTAACGCTAGGTGATTACTTAATTATCGAAGGGTTAGCGGAGTCATTTGCTAAAGAGCTTTACGGAGAAAAATCATTAGGTCCTTGGGTCACTTCATTTGATCAAGAAGATTTAGAATACTCAACAGAAGTGATAAAAGATGTGTTTAATATTAAAGGATTCGCAGAAGTTAGTAGTTACATGTTCGGTGACGAAATTGCAATTAAACAGGGATATCAATCGGTAGGTTTATCACCATTTGCAGGATATGCAGTAGGATACAAAATAGTACAGTCTTTCATGAAAAATAATAATATTGGAATAGGAAAAGCCACCTTACTTGGGACAGATGAAATCATGAACTGCTCCCTGTCAAGTAGACAGTGGAAATAATAAAAATACTTTAAGCGGCTTGAACCCTGTATTCTAGAGGGCTTAAGCCGTTTAATTTTTCTTGGTAACGTTCGTTGTTATAGAACTTGATGTACGTATCGATGGCGTGCTTTAATGCTTCAAACGACTCGAACTTATATAAATAATACTTCTCTACTTTTAAGGTTCCCCAAAATGCTTCAATAGGACCGTTATCGATGCAACGTCCTACTCTAGACATACTGTGAATCATTTCTGCTTTATCCATGATTTGCTTGAATTCTTTCGATGTATATTGATAACCACGATCGCTATGTAAAAGAGGGAATTCATTCTCGTTTAATGTTCGTATAGCGAGTCTTACCGTCTTAAAAACTAGGTCATTATTATTCGAATGCCCCAATACGTAACTCACAATGGACTTATCATAGAGATCAATAATCGCACTTAAATAAGCCTTTTTCCCTTTGCCATACTTAAACTCTGTGACGTCTGTACACCACTTTTGATTTGGTTTTTCTGCAGTAAATTCACGCGCTAATACATTTTCAGCCACATAATCCGG
>NZ_JBIWEY010000021.1:0-81109 GCF_044762775.1 Lysinibacillus sp. NPDC096418 | reverse complement strand
ATCTATTTATTACTTATGTTTCGTTCACTAACTTAGTTGTTAGTTACTTAAAACGTTATTGATTACGTTTTGCTTGTTCAGTTTTCAAGGTTCATATCAGTCACTTGTTATAAGTAACTTTTTATACTTTAACATGTCGTTAACTTGTTGTCAACACTTTGTTTTATTTCATTTCGTTGTTCACTTGTTATCGTAACAACGTGTTTAAATATATCATCTGCATTATCTCATTGCAATAGTTTTATTGAAGTAAAACTATTCAGAGAATAATAAACAGAGTTCCTTCCATATAATAGCGAAAACATAGCGAAAACAAAAAAATCTCTACTCGCTTTCAAATCGAGTAGAGATTTAAGTTTTAAACTACCGAACCCATATAAAGTATGCAAGGAATACGAAGAATAAGCCGTACATCATTGGGTGAATTTCTTTTTTACGTCCTGCTAATAACATTGTTATTGGATAGAATACGAAACCGATAGCGATACCAGTTGCAATTGAGTAACCAAGTGGCATCATCAAAACTGTGAAGAAAGCTGGGACAGCGATTTCGAATTTATCCCATTCGATTAGACGTAATGATGAAACCATCAGAACACCTACAATAACAAGCGCCGGAGCTGTTACTGCCGAAGTAACCACTGCAAGTAATGGTGAGAAGAATAAAGCTACTAAGAATAATATGGCCGTTACGACTGCTGCAAAACCAGATCGAGCACCTGCTGCTACACCTGAAGTTGATTCTACATATGCTGTCGTAGTTGATGTACCAAATAATGAACCAATTGTTGTTGCTAATGCATCAGCCATAAGCGCGCGGCTAGCACGTGGTAATTTATCGTCTTTTACTAATCCTGCTTGTGTTGCAACAGCCATTAATGTACCTGCTGTATCGAAAAAGTCTACGAATAAGAAAGTTAGTACAACTACTAAGAATTTGACATTAAATAACGAACCTACATCATTGATGATTGGATCAAGCGCAACACCAAACGTACTTTCTACACTTGGAATTGCTGAAACAATTGCAGTAGGTGGTGCAATAACACCTGTAATCATACCGACAATTGCTGTAATAACCATACCTACGAAAATACCAATGCTACGGAATTTAAGTAATAAGATAACAGTAAGGATAATACCAAAAACAGCTAACAATGTTTCACCAGTAAAGCTACCTAGTGTCACTAGTGTTGCATCATCATTAACGATGATTTTGGCATTTTGTAAGCCTACAAAAGTAATAAATAAACCAATACCAGCTGATACTGCATATTTAAGTTGAGCTGGTATTGCGTTAATAACCGTTTCACGAATACCTGTTAATGAAAGTAAGATAAAAATAAGACCTGAGAATAATACGCCAGTCAAAGCTGTTTCCCAAGGGATACCATATGCCCCGACCACAGTAAAAGCGAAGAACGCATTCAAGCCCATACCCGGTGCTAATGAAATCGGGAATTTAGCGAAAATACCCATAATTAGTGAACCCACCGCTGCAGCTAATGCAGTTGCAACAAAGACGGCTCCCTTATCCATACCCGCGTTACTTAAAATCATCGGGTTTACAGCTAAAATATATGCCATAGCTAAGAACGTTGTAATACCACCAATAATTTCGCGGCGATAATTTGTGCCAAGCTCGTCGAACATGAAATACTTTTTCATTGATAAATCCTCCGTGTTGTCGTCTGCAACATCGAAAAACAAAAAAAGACACGCTGACTACTAGTCGCATGTCTACGATATACTTCAACACATTCAGAGTGTGAAGTCTTTTAGTATTAATTCATTTGAATAATACTAAATCGTAGTCAAGTTATTTACGGTAACTTGGTAGAAACTTACGGGCCTTATCCCCGACATTATACGACGACTTATTTAATTTACAAGAGTAATATAACATTTCAGTTTTCAGATTTCAACCCTATTTCCGAACATTATTAGTGAAAAAAATACGAAAGTTCGTGTAAAATACCGGCTTAATGTTCATTTTTTAGCAAAACCCACTTCAAATATAGCTTTTTAAAGAATTTCAAAACACTCTTCTTAAGGGCCGTTCAACAAAAACTCTATATACAAATGATACATCCTTCCACTAGATTCCTTGAATAAAAGTTCATTATCCATCTTTTTTAGCCACAAAAGCGCTATATAATTTCATAGCATGCTTGCATGAATAACAAGATATCACGAAAACTTTTACTTTCTTACTCTAAAAAACATGCCGATAAAGTGATAAATACACTGCAAAAAAACTGTTTAATTCCACTTTTTGATTCAATAAAGTTGCTAGTGAAGGCAGCGTATTCTTATATTTTTGTTTCGCTGCGCTAGCTAACACCAAATTTATAGCTATTCCCCTAAAAAAACACAAAATTATTTTTTACGAGCACTCAAAAAGGCAGTTTTTTTGAAAACAATCGATATTGATATACAACTTATTTAATAACAAGCGTCCCTTCAGGTCTTTACTCACAATTTGGCACATATTTATTTTTAAGTTGTATATCAATTTTGGCAATTACGCTATTTAGAGTTTAAAAAAGGTCCAGTATACGAAGCCACCATCAATTGAAAAAAGAGCTTCGAATAAGAAAAACATAGGGAGGCTTTAGTCTTCCTATGTTCAGACTGTAGACAAAGTCGATTTTTTCGACTTTGTCTACTATTTTTGATTTGAATCAAATATCCAGCAATTAAACTGTAATTTTAAAAATCCTTTAATATCAGTGTTTCTTGAGGTGTTCTAGATTAAGAAATTCTTTTAAGAATATAAAAGAGCGTCAGACCTTACTAATTTTCTGCTCGAAAACTAGTTTGTCGACAATCTGAACATAGGGAGGCTTTAGTCTTCCTATGTTTTCATTCACATTATTTATCTGTTTGTTTTTGCTTTTTTTTCAAATACTCCGCACGTATTTTTTCAAGTTGCTGCTTTTTATCAAATTTGGCAGGCTTGTGTTTTTCATGATACTTCGCCACAGCCATCTGACCTTTGGTATCCAATTGGTATTTCCCCACTTTGCTCACCTACTTTGCTTGTCTTTAAAGAGAATCTATTCAACAAATATAATATACCTTATTTTACTGAAGTAAACCTTTTTACTTTATTAGTGTACTGCCTAACCTTGCATATATCAGTAAAAACTTAATAAAATAATTCATAGTCAAATGGTATTCATTATACTTATCTTTACGACCTAAAATATGCTGATTCCTCTTAAAATCATCAATCAGGTCGCAAATTTTAACTAAAACAAAAAACCTCTTTTAGTTATTTGTTATAAATAACTAAAAGAGAGTTTAATTTTTGCAATATAAATAATTGTACGTTAGACATTGATATGACTGCGTTTATAACCTATTTAGTATAAATTACTGGACAGTCCTATTCCCACTCAATCGTTGCAGGTGGCTTAGATGTAATATCATACAGTACGCGGTTAACGTGTTTTACTTCGTTTACTAAGCGAACAGAGATTTTTTCTAGCACATCCCAAGGGATACGTGCCCAGTCAGAAGTCATACCATCGATTGACGTTACAGCACGGATACCGATTGCATAGTCATACGTACGTGCATCGCCCATTACCCCAACTGAACGGATATCAGGTAGCACAGTGAAGTATTGCCAGATATCACGGTCAAGGCCAGCTTTTGCGATTTCTTCGCGTAGGATGAAATCAGACTCACGAACGATTTCAAGTTTTTCTTCTGTTACTTCACCAAGTACACGGATACCTAGACCAGGACCTGGGAACGGTTGACGCCAAACGATTTTTTCATCAAGACCAAGTTCTAAACCAAGTGCACGTACTTCATCTTTGAATAACGTTTTAAGTGGCTCAATTAATTGGAATTGCATATCTTCTGGAAGACCACCAACGTTATGGTGAGATTTAATAGTTTGTGCAGTTGCCGTACCAGATTCGATGATGTCTGTGTATAGCGTACCTTGAGCTAGGAAGTCCATACCTTCTAATTTAGAAGCTTCTTCATCAAATACATAAATGAATTCGTTACCGATAATTTTGCGTTTTTTCTCTGGATCAGAAACGCCCGCAAGTTTAGCCATGAAACGCTCACGTGCATCGATTTTAATAAGATTCATATCGAAATCTTCTGTGAATGTTTTCATAACTTGCTCAACTTCACCTTTACGGTTTAAGTTGTGGTCTACGAACATACAAGTCAGTTGATCGCCGATAGCTTTGTGGATTAGTACAGCAACAACTGAAGAGTCTACGCCGCCTGAAAGGGCACATAAAACTTTTTTGTCGCCAACTATTTCACGGATTTTTGCGATTTCAATCTCGATAAAGTTCGCCATAGACCAGTCGCCTTTAGCTCCACAAATATTGAACACGAATTGACGAAGTAAGTCATTTCCGTATACAGAGTGACGTACTTCTGGGTGGAATTGAACTGCATATAATTTACGTTCAACATTCGCCATTGCAGCGATTGGACATGCAGCACTTGTTGCGATAACTTCAAAACCTGCAGGTACTTCAGTTACGTGGTCGCCATGACTCATCCAAACGATTTGTTCAGTTGGTAAGTCACCAAATAATTTGTTTGCAACTGTAACTTTTACTTCTGCTTTACCGTATTCACGTGTTTCAGCACCTTCAACTTTACCACCTTGTGTATGTGCCATTAATTGCATACCATAGCAAATACCTAAGATTGGTAAACCTAATTCGAAAATAGCTGGGTCTACATGGAACGCATTTTCATCATAAACTGAGTTTGGACCACCTGAGAAAATGATACCAGCTGCGTTCATGTCTTTAATTTCTTCTGCCGTAATTGTGTGTGGGTGTAATTCACTGAAAACACCAAACTCACGAATACGTCGAGTAATTAATTGGTTAAATTGGCTACCGAAGTCTAAAACGACGATTTTTTCTTGCTCTTTTAATAAAGGGCTAGCTGACAATATTTCCACCTCTTCTACTATTTGTAAAGGATATTCTACATTTAAGTTTCACAGAAAAACGCGTATGAAAGTAAAAACTCCCTACGCGTCCATAAGTTCCAGATTCAAAAAGGTGAATGTGTGACAAAGTAAGATGATTCACTAATAGCTTCCTCACCTTTCAAAATCATTCACCTTCATAGAGAGGGCATTTGAGGTGTCCTCGTAGAAACATTCGAACCTTATTTCCGAACTTATATGAAAGCAATCCTATCATGTCTAATTTTTTTAATTTTACTCTTTGTGACTTCTAAAATCAACCGATTGTGCGATAGATTAAATATTCCCAACTTTCTTTTAGCTTATCGAAATCGACATCTTGTGGTTGCTTACTATAAATATGTTGTTCATAAACTGACGTCAGCTTCTTCATTTCTTCTGTCTCTAGAGCCTCATCTACTCTTTCTGCAAATGCCCGTAAAGTTTCACCATCTCTTCGTCGTAAACCAATACGTGAAAGTTGTTTCGTCAGTACGTGGTAAGACGAATCAAAGGTTGACCAATCCGCTTCCTTTTTACGATACGAACGAACATGCATTTTTGGTATCCATGTTTTACGCTGTACAAATAATGAGATGAGCACAACGACCACTAACAAAATAAACCCAACCCATACATACGTGTGCTCTTTCAGCCAAGTCCAAATCCCCTTAAAGTTAAACACTGACCCCGAAGCACCTTTGTTTGCTTCCTGTTCTTTCTTTTGTTGCTCTGGTTGCTCTGCTGGTTGCGCTGTCTCTTCTTGTGAATTAGTATCTATCTCAATATCATAATCAATATTGGCTGTACCAGAAAAGCCAATTGTCGGTTCAAACTCCATCCAACCCGTTCCTGGTATGTATGCCTCGACCCAAGAATGTGCATTATCATTTGTCACACGATATTCGCGAACCCCATCAGACTGCGGACCCAAATTACCAGGCGCAAAACCTTTTACCCAACGCGCAGGAATCCCCATCGATCGTAACATGACAACCATTGATGTCGAGAAGTGATCACAATAGCCCATTTTTGTATCAAACAAAAACTGATCGACGAAGTCTTGCCCATCCTCAGGAATTGCCGCTGCTTTTTTATCATAGATAAAACCACTTCTTGAAAAATACCCTTCAATTGCTTTAACTTGCTCATAGACAGTTTCTTTTTCTTTCGTTAACTCTACCGCTAAATCTCGGACTCGCTGCGGTAACATGTTCGGTAATTGTAAAAAGCGATCATACGAAGAATTAAATGTTTCGAGCATCGATAAATCTGACATGTGTAGTTGTTGCATACTATATTCAGGTTCACTGTACGTCAGTGAATAATTTAATAACAACTTTTCTTCCCCAGTGTACTGCTTTGTCAGGATTTTTTCGGTCTGATTAGACTTAAAATAGACAGTTTCTTCATTCGACTCAACCGATTTCATCCCATATGTTTGTATTAAAAACGGCATTGGAACGGCAATGTCTATGTCAATTTGCCTTTCCTTTTCAAGTTCACCTACTTGCAGTGTCGTTTTAATCATTTCATTATCCAAATAACTTTCTGCATTTGCTTTCGCATTGGACTGAGTCCATCCCTTTGAAGTGTAAGTATCCTTCGTTTCTATACGCCAGTAATGACGATCACGTGAGGAAGCCGTAAAAACAAGCGTATCATCACCATTAAACGGCCCACCTAACTGACTATCGTCTTCACCATAACCAACCGTTTTTCCACCGTCTCCTGACTCACCTAGACCTGCCGCACTTTTAATAAACGGTACCGGATCTGCCCAGGTTGGTCCTACTTTCGGTAAAAACAGCGCAACGACACTCACCATTACGACCATTACTGCCATTGGCACAAGCATTTGCCATTTAGTGAGTAAATCATGCGATGCATCGCTCTTCATCAAAAGTCGTTTGACAAAAAGAGCACCCGTCATCACTAGCCCTAATACAACAACTTTCACAATAGCAACTGAGCCATCATACTCACTAAATGTATCAAGCGTTGCGATGAAAAATACTGTCAATACGAAGAAATAAAAAATATTCATACGCACAGTGATCCAGTGATGGATTAAATATACAAGCATCCAAATAAGTGCTAAGAACAATACTGTTCTAAACGTATTCGAAACTTCTCCAAATTCCCCTGAGAAAACTGCTGTTATATTCCACTTCAATTCACCAAATAAAAACGATATTGTCTCCTGAGAAAAAACAGGATTGCCACTATACGCAAACACCACAAACCAAACAATATACCCCATCTTTACAACGCCTGACAGAAGTGGATGCACCTCAAACAGACTAAGTGCTAAAGACAAACCAATGAACACCAAAAATAAATGCAGTAAACCTGTATTAGTAAGTTCCATTACCGGGACAAGCCATTCACGTAAAATAAAGAAGATTATAATGTATGCAATCGTTAATTCAATAAAATCCTTAACTGATTTTTTCACGGCTTCATCACCTCCGCGAATAAGTGATAATAATCATTAGGATTCACATACACGACTTGAACTTGCTTATAACGTTGTGCGTTATCTGTCAAGATCGGTGGTTGCTCGGACACAACAAAACAAATACAACTTTTCACTACATTCGCAAGGGTATGTAACAACTCTTCTGATAGTTCACTCGTCACATAGAGTAGCGTCGCAATGTGTTTAAAACTTTGCTGACCGCGCAAATTGATAGTCGCATTTTCTAGCGGCTTTATTGCTGCTAAATGATGCATCACCTGATCAAGTTGCTTGTCACTTTGAATTAGCGGAAACACCTTTGTTTTATCACCAGTAGAAACGAAGGATATATCACCTCGACCACGTACAATTGCAGTTACCATGGAAGCCGCAAGTTCAATTTTCTCTTCGAACAATGGCGAAGCATCTGGATTTAACATCAACAATAACTCTTGCGATTGACGGTCCTCAAACTCTTTCGATTGTAGAGTTTGCGTTTTCGCAAATGATTTCCAATGGATCCAAGAAAATCGATCGCCTGGTACATACTCACGTAACCCCACTGCCATTGACGTATCCTTGACAACTGAATATGGAGACATCATCGTCCCAACGTCAAATTTCGTTTGTAGCGCAACATATTTCATTTCCTTGACCCGCGGATAAACAAGAACCATTTGCTCTTTTTCTACAAAGACGCGTTTTTGGGCCCAACCAAAAAAATCACAAAAGACCATTTCTATTCCTAAAAATCGATGTTCCCCTCGGGGTAAATTTTCTAGTGTATAGCTCCACTCAAACTTCTTTGTAAAACCAACAAATTTGACTGTACTCGTCCCTTGCATCTTCGATTTGACAAGTTCCTCACTACTGACTAATTCTTCTACCGTCATATAGACAAATGGAAAATACGTTTTTCGTTCCACATTCACTGTTACTTTTGCTGATTGCCCACATTCCACACGAGAAGGTTCAATTTTACGTTCTACACGATAAACATCTTCTTTTACAAGTAAGAAAATCAATGAATACAATAAAAAAGGACTTACAGTAAAAAAGACAAACCAACTCACAAAGCTACCTTGAAACATAGCAAAACAAAACGTAATAATCATAAGCAAGCTCACTAACAGAAAGTGCTTACTTTTTTCATAAAGGGCTCGCCATTTCATCATTGTTCAGCAAACCTTTTTGTCGGTACCGGTACCTTAGCAATAATCCGTTCAATAATTTCTTCCGCTGTCACGCCGTCATATCGTGCGTCTGGCTTCAGCATCAAACGATGACTAAAGACGAACGGCGCTAGATATTGTACATCGTCTGGTGTCACATAACTACGCCCTTTTATAAATGCATAAGCCTGTGAAGCTTTCATTAACGCGATGGTTGCACGCGGACTAACACCTAAGTATACATAGCTATCCTGCCTCGTTTGTGAAGCAAGTTCTACCATGTAATTTTTAACGGAATCCTCAACATAGACACCTAACACAAGTTCTTGTAACTCGATTAATTGCGCTACCGATAATACCGCTTGAATTTTTTCAATAGGTGCACCATTTTCTGCACGGCGTAGTATCTCTACTTCCTGTTCTTTTGCAGGATACCCCATTCTAATTTTCAATAAGAATCGATCTAGTTGCGCTTCTGGTAGAGGATATGTTCCTTCATATTCAATCGGATTTTGCGTCGCCATTACAAAGAATGGTTGCGCAATTTTCAACGTATTACCATCGATTGTAACAGACGCTTCTTCCATTCCCTCAAGTAAGGCTGACTGCGTTTTCGGTGATGTACGATTAATTTCATCAGCTAATACGATATCGCCCATAATCGGCCCAGGACGAAACTCAAATTCCATCGTTTTCGGATTATAAATCGACACCCCTACTACATCTGATGGCAGTAAATCTGGCGTAAACTGGATACGCTTAAATCGTGCGTCAAACGATTTTGCGAGCGCACGAACCATCATCGTCTTGCCGACCCCTGGCACATCTTCAAGTAACACATGACCTTTCGCTAGCAGCGCCACTATGCTCAACTCTGCCATTTCTCTTTTCCCAATCATTACTTTTTCTATATTTTCTAACACAGCCTGTATTTGTGTATTCATAAATCAAAAACCTCCCCATCCAAGCACTATAATTATTGGAATCGCTTGATAATTTACTTTAAGCATAACGAAAACAGTTAGGTAACACAATAAAAGAAGGATTATCTGATATATATTTCCAGATAATCCTTCCTATATAATATAGAACGTCATTACTCACAACAAAGTTACAATTTTGTTTTTTTTAACCACAATTTTTCTAATGTAGCTACGTTTTCCGCTTCTAATACTTTATGTAAGTCTCCTGTTGCAAGCACTTTCCCTTCATGTAATATCAATACATCATCTACTAAATCCTTAGTAAACGCTAATAAATGTGTAGAAAATAATACCGTACAGCCTTTTCCCTTCTCTTCAAGCATTATCTTTTTCAGTTCAGCTATCCAATACGGATCAAGTCCATTTGTCGGTTCATCTAAAATTAGCAAACGTCCGCTTCCAAGTAGGCTTTGAGCTAAATTCAAGCGTTGGCGCATCCCTTTTGAAAATTGTTGTACTCTTTGCTTGCGTACATCCCATAAACCAACCCGCTTTAGTACCTCCTCTTGCTCTTTACGACCAATTTTTTTTAGTGATGCCAGAAGCTGTAAAACCTCTGTCGCTGTTAACATAGGTGGAAAATTCACATCATCGGGCATATAACGAACTTCCTGTTGTTCTTGCCAAATAAGTTCTCCGGATTTCTGCTTTTCCTGCCCCGTCAACAATCGGATCAGTGTACTCTTGCCCGCACCGTTGCCTCCAGCAAGTGCCAAAATACGCCCTTCTTGTATAGAAAAAGTTGCCTCAATAAGACCTCTTCCATTATCGAAAATATTCGAAAGCTTTTTTGCTTCTAATAGCATTAGTGCCTTCCTCCTTTTTTCAGCAACACACTTGTACCCAATAACGGTACAAATATCCATAGCAATGTTCCACAACCATAAACAACATTTCCAAGTGATGAGGTATAAAATTGCGTCAAATTATAAAAAGAGGGCCCAAGTACATCTGCTTGTCCAGAAAAGATGAAATAACCGAAACGCAACCATTCCACAGGGTTTACATGTATGGCGACAATTATTATTTTTTGCAAAATGTGCCCAGCAACAAAAGTCCCAATCGCCATTATTGCGTACGAAAACAACAATAAAAAAAACGACCATAATACAAGCGATACAGATAATGCAGAGAGCCTCGTTTTCGTAAGCGCTCCGACGAATATAGCAAGCGCTGCAAAGATTAGAATATTTAATAATGTCATGTTAATAAAAATAAGCGGTAGTCGCACTCCACCCAACAATCCCCCAAGAGAGAAAACCAAACCAAATGCCACAACCACCACCAATAAAAATGCAAAAACAGACGCAATAAATTTCCCTATAATATATTGCATACGCTTCATCGGATAGGTTTTCAATAAAGAGAACCAACCTGACTCCATATCACCTGCGACACTCATACTTCCAATTGTTAATAAAAATAGTGGGAGTAAAAATAACAGCACGTTCAAAAACGAAGCAGTTTGACGTGTAAAACCGGTTGCATCAGGTAGCGCCATTTGTTGAATGACCACAATTGCAGTGAAGACAAATGTAAAGAGTAGTCCGACAATTTGCATCCAGCGACTTCTCAGCATTTGCTTCCATTCAAGCTTTATTAACATCCAATACATCACTTGTGAATCCCCCAGTTAAATTCAAGTAAATCTTCATAGGCTAATACCTTCCCATTGCCTTCCTTTGCCATCCATGAATCTGCCGCTTCCTTTGTATCAAATGCTAGTACACCGTAATTCATCGGTGTCCAATAATCCTTGTTATAGACAAACGTCGCCTCAAAAACGTTCATCCACTCATTTTCTCTTGTATCTTTTATATACGCTGCACCAATCTCTTCTTTACCATTCGCATTGATATATTCTATTAAGCAACCCAAATCATCAAAAATTTCATAATCACCGTTCTTCAGGGCTATTTGCCCTGCATATTCGTTGTGCACAATACTCATATTACAAATTTCACAAACATCCGTCTCACTAACAATCTCACGTGGCCCATATGCATTTTCACTGCATCCCACCAACAAAGCAAAGCAAGTCACTATTATTAGCATCCATTTTTTCATCACTTCATCCCTCTTCTCCATAGCCATAAACCACTTATCGATACTAGTAACCCTACTAGTAATTGTGTAATATATATATCACTCGCTTTTTCTACGTTTTGTTGCATCGTTACTCGCGGTTTGTCATCCACCAATACTGTCTGTTCAGTTTTATTAATTTGCGTGTCCAGTGTCGTTAAAAGTGTCACGCTCGGTGATTCAATGAAATATTGATAAACAGGTTGGCGCACCATCCATTGTCCAAAGCTCGAAAATGCTACATACGGTATATCACCAATACCATCCCCCTCTACATCCACCCCAAAATAGTTATCATAATAATTACTCTCTAGCCGAAAGCCATCCCTATCTGACCTTGCAGTTAGAATATTACCTGTAAACTGATTAGCCGTTACTAGTGTTTCGCTATCTAGCTTTGTACCTTCAATTGCTGTTTGATTCATTTGAAAATCATTATGTTTAATCAGGATAATCTCACTCTTCTGCAGTGCTATTCCTACTCGATTATTAACGATAGTATTATTTTGCAAACTCATGTGCTCCACGTCATATAGCAGCATGCCATACCCATTTAAATTTTGATGATTCGCAAGCTTATTTTTCGAGGCCTGCAAATGCTCAGTCATCATAATCATTAACCCCGTTACATTATGTAAATACACATTATTTTGAACATCTGCATCACTCGTATACATAAAATGTGTACCGTAACGACTGTTGTTTACAGAATTATTGTGCACCGCGATACGTTCGACCTCTTCGATGTAAATGCCGTCCTGTACCTTTCGAATCTTTGAATCCGCCACTATTACGTCCTTGCTCTTGAAGATTGCAATTCCGTTACCTTTTTTTGAGTAATGCTCATCATTCCCGGTCACCGATAGTCGCTGTAAACTCAAGTTCTTAGCCCTCTGAATGTGAATGCCTGTATGCACATTTTCTATCGTTAGTTGTCTTAACTTCATCCCTTCTACATCACTCGCGACAATTGCCTTTTCCTTTGCAGTAAATGCCAAATTCTCTATCACCACGTTATTAGCTTGCTCAATTCTTAGTGCAGGTTCCTTACCTAGCGCTACTAACTTCACACCCTCCTCTCCTTTAATCACGATGCTCTTAGTAATCGTAAAATTCCCCTTGTAGTGACCAGGAGGTATAATTAGTACACCCCCCTCCTCTGTAGCATCTATCTCCCCTTGCACATCAAATTCGCTAGCGTAGGTCGTACCCATCATTAACAACCAAAAACACACTATACTCACTAATTTTTTCATCGTAACATCACCTCCCACATCACGGAGAAAAGACTAGAGGAAACCCCTCTAGTCCTTCTGTATTAATGACTATGTTCGCTTCCTTCTTGATTACCTTGTTCCATATGCATAGGCTTCATTTCGGTATTTTCTCCTTGTTTAGCCTTTTCTTGCATTTTCTTTTTACGACGTTCTAATGCTTCATCTTTAATTTTTTGTAATTCCTCTACATATGCTGCTGGATTTTCAGCTAAATACTTATCGGCCGCCGCTTTTTCTACAAAATAAATATAGCCCCAGTTCATCGGTGACTTCAGCTCAGTTTTGACAATCGTTACATCCTCAACTTTTGCCCAGTCTTTCGTATTATAATCACGTACATATTTTTCATTTGTTTCCTCATTGGCTACTTCTGCATTTACTAAACAGCCAATATCATCATAAAAAACATTAGTGCCATCCTCTTTAATTGCTTGCGCCGAGAACACACCCATTTCATGGTCCCTCATATATACCTTCATATTGCACATTTCACAAACTGTATCTTCTCCAGGTTCTTGTAGACGTGCATCAACCAAAGAAGTAACTTTATCAGCGGCGTCCACCTCTAATCCATTTACTTTTTCTTCCTTACCTAGTTTCTCTTCCTTCACTTGTTCTTTGTCTGTCCCACAAGCAGCTAGTAAGAATAATGCTGCTAATGCAGGTATCCATATTTTTTTCAAAATTTCTTCCTCCAATTCTTTTTGTTTGTTGCTAAATATTACATTACAGACAAATTGTGAAATAAGTTGAAAATATATGTGAAATATCAGAAAAATCATTATGAATAAATATTGAACATCTTGAAGTAAAAGTAAAAGCTCTCAACGTTGTTAATCTCAACGTTGAGAGCTTTCTTAATGCATTATATTGAAGAGCGGTAACTATTCAGACGCTTCTTGTGTTTGTTAATACGACTAAGTTTTTCCGCCGTTTCAATCATGTCACTTCTCATTTGTAAGTCATTGCCACTATCAAAATAAACTTCTGTTAGGTTACCCAGTATTCGTTGTTGTTTTTTTGGTTTCAAATTGGCTGCTTTTGCACCTTTATTATTCAACATATTTTTCTTAAATTGCTGTTTAGGATTTTGTCCAAAATTATGGCTAATATCACCAGCATGTAAGTATTGTTGCTCATTGCGAAA
Source organism: Lysinibacillus sp. NPDC096418 (assembly GCF_044762775.1). Lineage (NCBI taxonomy): Bacteria > Bacillati > Bacillota > Bacilli > Caryophanales > Bacillaceae > Lysinibacillus > Lysinibacillus sp. NPDC096418. Next base: position 67,021 of record NZ_JBIWEY010000021.1, on the reverse strand, counting down.
AACACTACTTGTCGTTGCACTTACTCTAGAAGTCCTCATTTCAGTTACCCTCCTTTACTTTTTATTTCCCTTGTAGGTATTTATATCGACATTATATGCTAAAAATTAAGCAAACAGAACCAAATGAATTAAAAATTTATATAAAAATTTCTTCTTTTACGCAAAAAAGTCAGTAAGCTACTAGAGCCTACTGACTTTCACAAACTATTTTATTTCCAGAAATCATCGAATATCGTAATCGGCATATGACGTTTATGCTGCGAGCGTAGATAATAATTTTCTAAAGTTTTCCGCGCTTGCTCAGGAATTTCCTTACCCTCTAAGTAATCGTCAATATGATCGTATGTTACACCAAGCGCTTCCTCATCTGGTAATGCTGGACGATTTTCCTCTAAGTCCGCTGTTGGTACTTTTAAATACAAATGTGGCGGGCAATCAAGTTCTTTTAGTAATTGTTTTCCCTGACGTTTATTGAGACGATAAATTGGCATTAAATCCGCACCGCCATCTCCAAATTTCGTATAGAAACCTGTGATAGCCTCAGCTGCATGGTCTGTGCCAAGTACAACGCCACCATTCATAGCAGCAATCGAATATTGCACTTTCATCCGCTCACGTGCTTTTTCATTTCCTTTAGCAAAATCACTAAGTTCTACACCAGCTTCCGATAGGGCATGAACACTCGCATCGACTGCCTCTTTAATATTAACCGTATATGTTTTTGTCGGATTAATGTAGTCTATCGAATCTTGACAGTCTTGTTCATCTGCTTGGACGTCATAAGGTAGTCGAACAGCCCAAAACGAATATTTCGATTTTCCAGCTTCTGCATTTAATTCATCCACCGCAAGCTGCGCTAACTTCCCTGTCAACGTTGAATCTTGACCACCAGATATACCGAGAACAAAACCTTTTACAAAGCTATATTTACGTGCATATTCTTTCATAAAATCAATGGATTTACGGATTTCATCTTGAACATTAATCTCAGGTAATACTCGTAGTTCTTGAATCACTCGTTGTTGTAATGCTGACATGTCACTTGCCACTCCTTACTCTTTTGCAATTTTATTGATCATTTCAGTCACTTCTTGAATATTACGCATTTTATTATCCCAACACTTTTGACTTAAGTCGACTGGATACTCTTCCGGATTCATCGCACGTTTATATTCATCCCATAAAAGTTCTAAATTATTCGTAGCATAAGCACGCATTTCTTCCAGTGGCGGGTTTTGATAAGTCACTTCACCATTTGTAATGACTTGCTCGTGTAAATTTTTCGCCTCAAAGTTTGTCACGAATTTAGACACGAATGTATGCACTGGATGGAACATTTTAATACGCTCCTCCGTCTGAGGATCTTCATCATGCATCGTAATGTAATCGCCTTCCGCCTTACCATTTTCAAGATCAATAATACGATAGACATTTTTCAAACCAGGAGTTGTAACTTTTTCTGCATTCGCTGATATTTTAATGGTATCTTGTAGTTCTCCAGCCTCATTTTCGATTGCTACCATTTTATAAACGGCGCCTAGAGCTGGCTGATCGTAAGCCGTAATAAGCTTTGTCCCAATCCCCCACATATCTACGCGAGCACCTTGAGCCTTTAAGTTTAAAATTGTGTATTCGTCTAAATCATTAGAAACAACAATTTTTGCGTTAGGGAAGCCAGCTTCATCTAACATTCGACGGGCTTCTTTTGAAAGGAAGGCGATATCACCACTATCTAAACGAATACCAATAAAGTTTATTTTATCACCAAGTTCCTTTGCCACTTTAATAGCTGTTGGTACCCCAGATTTTAACGTATTATACGTATCTACTAAGAACACGCAATTACGGTGACGTTTTGCATATGCATGGAACGCATCATAATCATTTTTATATGCTTGCACTAATGCATGAGCATGCGTGCCCGATACTGGAATGTTGAACAATTTCCCCGCTCGCACATTACTTGTCGATTCAAATCCACCAATATAGGCTGCACGTGTACCCCAAATTGCTGCGTCCATTTCTTGAGCACGGCGCGTTCCGAATTCCATCGCTGTTTCATTTTTCACTACTTGTTTAATACGGCTGGCCTTTGTAGCAATAAGCGTTTGATAATTTACGATATTGAGCAATGCCGTTTCAATCAGTTGTGCTTCTACTAAAGGTCCTTCAATACGGACAATTGGTTCATTCGCAAAAACAAGCTCCCCTTCTACCATTGAATACATATTCCCTGTAAATCGTACGTTTTTCAAATATTCAATGAAGTCCTCTTTGTACCCAACTTCTTCTCGTAAGTACGCAATATCCGAATCGCTAAAGCGGAAGTTACGCAAATACTCTAGCATGCGTTCCAAGCCCGCAAATATGGCAAAACCATTCCCAAATGGTAATTTTCTAAAATACAATTCAAAAATAGCTTTTCTATTATGTACGCCATCCGCCCAATAGGACTCAGCCATATTGATTTGATATAAATCCGTGTGTAGCGCTAAGCTATCGTCTGCATAATTTGATCTCATGAGATATTCCTTCTTCCGCTTCATAATTAGTCCTAGTATACACCATTTGTCCATTTTCTTGCGTTTAACACCTCTTAAAGTTAGATGTCAGATTAGCTCACATAAATGTTCAGAAAATTTAAAATAGTTCACATTTAAGACACAAATTTTAGTACCGCTTTCATTCCTTTTACAAAAGCATTCACACGAAATTACTACGAGATTCGGAATAGTGAATGTTACATCTTCTTACATATTATTCAAAATAACAATTGCCCTCTTCTCCTTGTAGCTTTAATATGTGAATTAAATTAACGCAAGGAGCTGGTGCTGATGAAAAAAATAGAGGCAATCATTCGTCAAGAGGTTTTCGGTCTCGTTCGCGACGGACTTGCAAAAGAAGGTATTTCAGGTTTAAGTATTTCTGAAATCGCTGGATGCGGTCGTCAATTAGGACGTACAGGTTTATTCCGTGGGAACGCGTATGAAATCGAATTTTTACCAAAGCTAAAATTAGAAATGGTTGTAGACGACGAAAAAGTAGAGGCCATTGTGGAAGTTTTATTACGTGATGCAGCAACCGGTAAAGTTGGGGACGGTAAAATCTTTATTTATCCTGTAGAGCAGGCGATTCGCATCCGCACTAAAGAAGTCGGATCGGTTGCAGTAGAATAGAGGGGGGCGATAAGTATGGAAGAAGTTATGTTATCAGTCAATTTAGTGTGGGTTATGCTTGGGACAATTTTAGTATTCTTTATGCACGCAGGCTTTGCAATGGTGGAGGCAGGCTTCACACGTTCTAAAAATGCAGTCAACATTATTATGAAAAACTTCATTACAATTTCACTTGGTGGTATCGTTTATTTCTTATGTGGATATGCAATTATGTTTGGTAATACTGCTGGTGGTTTTATTGGAACAAGTGGTTTTGCTTTAAATGGTGTAGATGATATCGGCTTCTTCATCTTCCAAGCGATGTTTGCAGCAACAGGCGCTACAATTCTATCTGGTGCAGTCGCTGAACGCACAAACATTATGGCCTATATAGGTGTTGTTGTTTTAATGACATTATTCGTCTATCCAGTTGTCGGTCACTGGATTTGGAGTGGTAGTGGATGGTTAACTGATCTTGGTTTTGTAGACTTCGCAGGCTCAACAGTTGTTCACTTAACTGGTGCAGTAGCAGCATTTGTAGCCGCTGCTATGATTGGCCCTCGCCTTGGAAAATACGGCGATGGCAAAGTGAATGTTATTAAAGGTCACAGCATTCCTCTTGGTGCATTAGGAGTATTCATCCTTTGGTTAGGTTGGTTTGGTTTCAACGGCGCTTCAACTTTAGCAGCAGATCCTGCAACAGTTCCTAGTGTTATCGCGAATACATTCTTTGCTGCAGCAGCTGGTGTGGTAGCAACTGCTTTCTATACAAAATTCCGTTATGGTCATATCGATGGCTCGTTAACACTAAATGGTGCATTGGCTGGTCTAGTAGGAATCACGGCAGGTGCAGCAAATGTAAGTATTATAGGTGCAATTTTTATTGGTATCATTGCAGCTCCGTTACTAGTTGAAGGTGTACGCTTCATTGAATGGAAGTTAAAGGTTGATGATCCTGTAGGGGCTATCGCGGTCCATGGTATTTGTGGTATTTGGGGTACACTTGCAGTTGGACTGTTCGATACTGCAGGTCAAGGTTTATTCTACGGTGGAGGTATTAGTTTACTAGGCGTTCAAGCAATTGGTATATTAGCTACGATTGCTTGGGTGAGCGTGACTGTCACAGGTGGTCTATTCATTATTAAATTGTTTGTGCCACTTCGCGTTTCAAAAGAAGAAGAAATCGCTGGTCTTGACGTAATGGAGCATGGTACGCCAGCTTATGAATATCAAGAAATTTTCAAAAGCTCAGCATTACGTAATGAATCATTTGCACAACGTTTGACACATATCGGTAAACCTCAAAGCGTTCAAGAAGAACACGTTTCATAAAAATTATTGGAATAGGAATGGTCTCAACATTGTTTTGAGACCATTCTTTTTATATTTGTTCTAATTGAAGCAAATATTCTTTCATCGGGATTCCACTTCGAAAACCAGTCATTTTACCATTTTTCCCAATTACTCTGTGACAAGGGATAATCGCCAATATAGGATTAGCACCAATTGCTGCACCGACTGCACGTACTGCTTTCGGATTCCCAATTTTTTCTGCAATTCCTGAATAAGAAGTCGTTGTGCCATAAGGCAACTCTTTCAATGCATCCCAGACAGCTAGTTGGAACGGAGTACCCTTCACATGAATCTGCATATCAAACTCTCTCAGCTCTCCTTCAAAATAAGCCTCTAACTGCTCAATATACCCTGCCACTTTTTCGCTATTTTCTTCAAATTTATAGTTTTTGAACGGCTTTTTCGCCCAAATCTCAACTTCTTCAAAAGGTGCATCTGGTGTACCGATATAAACAATCCCCTTGTCAGAAGCAACTACAAATAAATTCCCTAATTTACTACGAAGCGTATCATAATATAAAATATCCATCACATCATCCCCTTTACTTGTAGTATAAAACGCAAGATGCACTTTAACACGAAAAAATCATGCAAAATGAAAATAAGCATATCCTAAAGTAATTTTCTATGCCAAACTTTTTTGTTCATCACTTGTTCCCTACACCATTTTAACTTTTCATGCTACAGTGTTCTTAGTTATTGTAACCTGTAAAGTAAAGGAGTTTTACAAATGAATATCACCTACGAACCTGCTATTCACTTCCAACAAGTCAATTTTTCCGTAGACGAATTAATGATTTTAAAAAACATTACCGGTTCAATTCCAAAAGGGAAAATTACGACACTTGTCGGGCCTTCTGGTGCTGGCAAAACTACCTTATTAAAAATGTGCAATGGTTTACTATCACCCACAACTGGCACTATCTTCATAGATAATCAACCAATCACCTCTTACGAACCTACCGCGTTACGTAGACATGTCAGCATTGCTCTTCAAGCTGCGCCAATGATCGATGGCACAGTTTTTAACAACCTCTCCTTACCTCGTTCTTTACAAGGAGACAAACTATCACAACAAGAAGCCATTCAATATTTACAGGATGTCGGGCTCGATAAAAGTTTTTTGCAACGACCAGCAAATGAATTATCTGGTGGCCAACGACAAAAAGTATCGATAGCTCGTACCCTAATTAATAAATCATCTATATTACTGTTAGATGAAATTACATCTGCGCTCGATCGCCAATCTGCACTGGATATCGAAGCACTTATTTTAACATTAAATAAAAAATACAACGTCACAATAATTTGGATTACACATAATTTACAGCAGGCACTTACAATCGGGCATTTCACTTGGGTAATGATGGACGGCGCACTCGTCGAAACAGGAGAAAGTTCTCTACTAAACATGCCCAAAAACCCCCGTGTCGAAGAATTTGTAAAGGGGGTAGACGCATGACATACGCAACCCTTTCACTAACACTCATTTTCGTATTGATTCCCTTAGCATTATCTAAAACATTAAAGCTCGGGCTTGAAAAGGATACGATTATCGCCACAGTACGCTCTGTCATTCAATTACTAGCAGTTGGCTTTATTTTAAAATTCGTCTTCGATTCAGGAAGCATCATCTATATTTTATTGATGGTTGCACTGATGATTTTTGCAGCGACATTAAACGCTCGCAAAAAAGGGAAAGCCATTAAGGGCATCACATGGAAAATTGCATTGACGCTCATCGTGGTAGAATTCGTGACACAAGGTGTATTGCTTGGTCTAGGGATTGTGCCAGCAACTGCACAATACATTATTCCTATTAGTGGGATGCTAATCGGAAACTCAATGATATTGTCAATTTTATTTTTAAATCGCTTTACAGCTGAAATCACAAGTCATCAAAATGAAATTGAACTTATTTTATCACTCGGTGGAACGTCAAAACAGGCAATCCATCGCCAGTTAACAAGTGCGATTAAAGCGAGTATGATTCCAACAATTGAAAGCCAAAAAACGATTGGTCTTGTGCAATTACCCGGGATGATGAGTGGTCAAATTATCGGGGGTGCCGATCCAATTCAGGCAGTGCAATTCCAGATTCTGATCATTTTTGCACTATTAACAACCGCTACATTATCAAGTATACTGATAGGCTTTTTAAGCTATCCAACATTATTCAACGAGCGAATGCAAATGCTCAAATCAAATAATTGATATGGTGTAAATCATTACACTTTTTCCAAATGTGATATACTAAAGAGAAAATTGCTAAGACTCTCGACACTTCCTGCATAGGAATAGAGTTTTAGCTAATCACAGAATAAAAATAATGCAGTGAGGAGAATGATTATGTTGTTACGTGACTTTTTCATCCAATTATCTGAGAATAACTTATTAAATAATACTGCTAAAAAATACGGCCCAAAATTAGGTGCACAAAGTGTAGTAGCTGGAACAAATATTGAAGAAACCATTGCAAGCATTAAAGAATTAAACGCGCATAATATTTCTTGTACAATCGATAATTTAGGTGAATTTGTTTCAAACGAAGATGAGGCGACAAAAGCAAAAGAACAAATCCTCTCTGTCATTGAAGCGATTCATGAAAACCACTTAAACGCTCATATTTCACTAAAACCTTCACACCTTGGCTTAGATATCGACGTTGATTTTTGCTATGACAATTTATATGAGATTGTTGAAAAAGCAGCATCTTATGATATTTTCGTAAACTTCGATATGGAAGACCATAGTCGTTTACAAACATCATTTGATATGGTTGAAGAACTTTCAAGAACGTTTGAAAATGTCGGTACAGTTATTCAATCATACTTTTACCGCGCAAAAGATGATATTGAAAAATTCCAAAACCTGCGCCTACGTATTGTAAAGGGTGCTTATAAAGAACCTGTTGAAGTAGCATTTCAAAATAAATTAGATATCGACTTGAATTTTATCGATCTTATTGAATATCATTTGTTAAACGGCAAATTCACGTCAATCGCGACGCATGACCACAACGTCATCGCACACGTTAAACGCTTTGTTGCCGACAATAATATCCCAAATGATAAATTCGAATTCCAAATGCTTTATGGCTTCCGTACAGATATGCAAAAGGCACTTGCCAAAGAAGGCTATAACTTCTGCGTATACGTACCTTTTGGCGAAGATTGGTATGGCTATTTCATGCGTCGTCTAGCAGAACGCCCTCAAAATATTAATCTTGTAACGAAAAAAGTGTTTACGAAAAAAACGAATACCGTCCTAGCTGTAGCAGCAGGGGCATTCGTTCTTGGTCGTTTAACAAAAAAGAATAAATAATGTATTATCGCCTTGCCACTTTTGTGGTGAGGCTTTTTTATTTTTTGATGCGACGAGCCGATGATTTTTTCGACACACCAGATTACTCAACTACAACTTTTCATATATAAAAAATGCGGCGAGATACTACTCTCGCCACACACTAAACTAGTATTAAGGATTTGTTGACCAAAGACCCGCATGTTTTAAAACAACGCGCGGATGTAATTTTAACTGTGCAACCATTAAGTCTGCAAGATCCTCTGCTTGCATTACTTTTTCTGGGTTGCCATCAGTTAATTGCAATTCTACTGCCATATCTGTTGCAACCGTACTTGGCGTTAATGTTACGACACGAATATTATGTTTGCGTACCTCTAACATTAATGATTCGCTCATTCCAATAACCGCTGCTTTTGATGCACTATATGCACTTGTAATAGGTGCACCTTTTTGACCTGCAGTCGATGAAATATTAATGATGTCACCAGTTTGACGTTCAATCATTTCTGGTAGAACAGCACGTGTTGTGTAATAGACGCCTTTTACGTTAACATCAACAATATTTGTCCAATCTTCCGGTGAAAGATCTAAAAACTTACCGAACTTTGAAATCCCAGCGTTATTTACTAGAATATCAATCGCACCTAGTTCAGCACGAATGCTTTCAACCGCTTCTGTAATAGATTCCATATTTGCTACATCAGCTGCAGCAATTGCTACTTTTACATCAAACTCTTTTAACTCTTCTGCAACGTTTTGTAAGTTTTCTAATGTACGTCCTACTAAACCAACGTTAATGCCCTCTTTCGCAAATGCGATGGCAGTTGCACGTCCAATACCACGACCAGCACCAGTTATTAATGCTGTTTTTCCAGAAATAATTTGCATACTTCCCGCTCCCTTTTATCTTCAATATAGGTAAAACCTTTCCCCTTAGCTTACAGCGCATAAAGTTAAAAGTATACCAATTAGCTCTATTTATTCCATCCTTTTTCCTTGAAGCGCGCAATAGCCTCTATACGATTGCCGACATGTAACTTTTCCAAAATAGTAGAAATGTAATTGCGTACCGTACCAGCTGATAGAAATAATTCCGCTGCAATTTCTTTTGTCGTTTTACCTTCAGCGACAAGTGTTAGCACTTGGCTTTCACGCTCGGTTAACGGATTTTCGCTATCATCTTCGTAGACAAAATCCACAAGTTCTGGTGCATAGATACGTTTGCCGTCCATAATTGTGCGAATTGCGCTAACCAATTCTTCGATTGGGCTGTCTTTTAATAAATAACCACGAACACTTGCTTTTCGTGCACGTTCAAAATAGCCAGGTCTCGCAAACGTCGTTAAAATAATGACTTTACAATCCGATCCATGCAATTCCTCTGCTGCATCAAGTCCTGTTTTGATCGGCATCTCAATATCCATAATACAAATATCAGGCTGGTGCTCACTTACAAGTGCCAATGCCTCTTCCCCATTTTTCGCTAAGCCGACAACTTCCATATCATCTTCCATACTTAGCAACGAACGAAGTGCTCCTAAAAGCATTCCTTGGTCTTCAGCAATTACTATTCGAATCATGTCGTTCACTTCCTTACTTCATTTTTATAATACTTACGTTCTATGCAAATCTTCTATTTTCTCACTTACTTTTTGGTGGGTAATCGTCACTGGAATAGTTATCGTTAATGTTGTACCTTCTCCACCCTCAATTTTAAATGACCCGTTGATAAACTCAAGTCGTTCACGCATACCATTCAAACCATTTCCTGATTTTAAAGCATGCTTATTTGCAATTCCTTGCCCATTATCACGCACGACTAAATATACCTCTTTGAAGTTTTGATGGAATGCAATTTCACACTTTGTTGCACCACTATGCTTCACAACATTCGTTACAGCTTCTTTCAAGCACATCGATAATACATTTTCCACAAGAGGTGGCACGTGGAGCGTATCAATATCTCCGTCAAAGAGAAGTTCCATCTCAGCAGCCTTTAAAATTTGAGAAACACGCATCATCTCATCTTCAAACTTTGCAGTACGCATATCCGCTACTAATTCACGTACTTCTTTTAAAGCAATACTCGCGGTTTGGCGAATGTCTTTAATTTCTGTTAGCGCTTGTTGTGGATCTCGCTCTATCAAACGTGCCGCTAAGTCACTTTTCAAACCAATCATTGATAACTTTTGGCCAAGCGTATCATGTAAATCACGCGCAATTCGTTGACGCTCTTCAAAAATAATTAATTCCGCAATTCGTTCATTTGCTGTTTCTAATTGACCCTCTAAATTATCACGTTTATTTTTCGAATAAATTGTTAGTGGTAATAACACAACCGCTAAAATTGTTAATACGACAAATGGTAGCTGCGATAAAAACAGTTGCAATTCTACAAAGAACCCAAATACTGTTGATAAAACTGTAAATCCTATATGTAGCCCGTACATAATGTAAAATCCAACTGGTCTACGAATATTACCAATGAAAAATGCTGTGAAAATCGATAAATACACATAGCCATATAAAACAGTCAAAGCAATATTAATAACCATTTCAAAGCTGATCCACATATAGACTAGTCCATTTTTAGCATTTACAGAAAATCTGTAAAATATGAAATACAACATTAAAAACGTGATTCCAATTGAAATTTCGATATACGAAGACTTCTTAAAAATAAAGAAAAACGGTAAAAAACAAAAAATGACCCATAAATATATACTGAGCATTGGACTATTCGGAATAATACTATGCCACTTTCTCATCGTTGCCTCACAAACTTTCCTACTTTTCCACTTATTATATCAATGAAGAGTGGAATGTGCTCGTTTCCACTGTCACGCAATAAACAATCTCCACCTTACGCAAAACAGCCACCCCCTAGAAGAGATGGCTGTACTATTTCTTTATTAAGCAGCGATACTGTCTTTACGTCTGATTGTTTCTTTAACATCTTTAAATGAAACAAACTTACCAAGCTCTTCATCATACAATTTATAACGTAATGATTCTAAACTTGTACGTAATGTAATAGTTGTCGCCGTGTGAAGTGGCGGCGTTTCATTGTGTGCTTTTTCAAGATTGTAGTTCGGCACACGTGGTGCTAAATGATGCACGTGGTGGAAACCAATATTTCCTGTTGCCCATTGCAATATTTTCGGTAATTTATAGTAAGAACTACCTTCAACAGCAGCTTTCACATAATCCCATTCTGTATCATGTTCAAAATATGAATCTTCGTACGTATGTTGAATGTAGAATAACCAGATACCCAGTGATCCCGCTACAAATAATGTCACACCTTGAACCAATAAAAATGCTTGCCAACCTAAGAAGTAGATTAAAGTTGCGCAAATTGCTAGAAGAATGCCATTCGTTAACTGTGTATTAACACGTTCTTTTGTCTTCGCATCTTTACGATTAAAACGATTTAAAATGAAGACCATGAAAAGTGGTCCTAAACCAAACATTACAAATGGATTACGATAAAAACGGTACCATAAGCGTTGTCCTTTTGATGCTGCTAAATATTCCTCAACTGTCATCATATCAATATCGCCAATTCCACGCTTATCTAAGTTCGAACTAGTTGCATGGTGAATTGTATGCTCACGCTTCCATTTTTCGTACGGGAACGATGTTAACACCCCAGTTAATAAGCCAACCCAGTCGTTTGCCTTTTTACTTTTGAAAAATGAACCATGTGTACAATCATGGAAAATAATAAATGTTCTTACGACAAACCCAGCTGAAATTACGCTAAGTCCTGCAGTTAGCCACGGTGAATAATCTACAAGCAAATATCCTGCAATCCAAAGTGCAAACAGTGGCACCATCGTATTGATCATTTGGAAGACGCTTCTACCAGTATCTGATTTCGCAAATGGCGCTACATCTTGGCGCAATTTTTTTGTTTTTTCTTTATCTGTTGCCATCCCTTTTCCCTCGTTTCATATTTTCTTATGACCTCATCATAAAACAAGCATATAAACGATAACAGACGCAAACATCATAAAAAGGATATGACATTTGTCATACCCTTCTAATTATCTCTCTTTTGGCCCCGTCAACTGCAATTGATAAAATACTAAATCCAACCATTTACCGAATTTAAAGCCTGCATTTTTTATGGTTCCAGCATATTCAAAGCCTAGCTTCTCATGTGCTTTGATACTACCAATATTTTCACCATCAATGCCCGCTACAAGTGTTTTCACACCTTTTTCCTCTGCGGTACGGATCAGTTCATGCATTAGCTTAGTCGCAATCCCTTTTTGATAATGCTTTTTATGCACGTACACCGAATGCTCCATTGTATATTTATAACCCGGATACGGGCGGAACTGATTGTATGTAGCAAAGCCAGCAACTTCTCCATCCTCTTCAAAAACAAACAGCGGATACCCTGCTACGTTTCGCTCTGCAAACCATTCTCTTTTCTCTTGGATTGATTGTGGTTCATTCATATACACAGCTGTGTTCGTCAAAATTATATCATTATAGATTTCTAAAACTCCGGGTAAATCTCTCTCTTCCATTGCTCGTATCATTTTTCAACACTCCTAAGTTAAATACTAAATTGCTAGTCTACGCTTGAAATTCCGAAACAATAATAGACAATCCCATTTTTACGCCTAATCATTAAGATAAAACAGGTCCTACCGTAAACAGTAGGACCTTATCCATTATAAACTTCTTTACAAAATTACACGTTGAAATATCGTGCATTTGGATGTGCAAAGACAATTGCAGAAACAGATGCCTCTGGTTCCATCATGAAGCCTTCTGTTAAATTAACACCAATATCTTCAGGCTTTAACAGACCGAATAATTTTTCTTGATCTTCTAGGTTCGGACAAGCCGGATAACCAAACGAGAAACGTTGTCCTTGATATTTCGCAGCAAAACGATCACGCATCGTGAAGTCCGTCGCATCTGGGAAGCCCCATTGATCGCGGATTTCCTGATGCATACGTTCAGCAAACCCTTCCGCAAGTTCTAGCGCTGTTGACTGTAAGGCGTGACTTTCTAAGAATTTACCTTCTTCTTTTAAATCACGTGCTGTTGCCATCACACCTTGTCCAGCCGTCACAACCATTAGCGCAATATAATCCATTTCTCCGCTGTCCACCGTTTTCAAGAAATCAGCTAAGCACATAAATGGCTCAACTTGCTGACGTGGGAAAGTAAAACGTTCGATTTCGGTTTTACTATCATTTGGATCATATACGACTACATCATCACCGTCTGCCTGTGCAGGGAAGAATTGATACATACCTGATGGTTTTAATAGGTCACTCTGTAAATAATCATCCACAAGTTCTTTTAATTCTGTCGCACGTGCGTCTCCTGCATCAAGTAATTGTTGCACTTGTCCTTTTAAGCCTAAATGATGACCAATCAATGTACGCATGTTCACATACGGATATAAATGTGATACAGAGTAATCTTTCTTCACATGACGGCGTAAATCTGATGGCAAGAATACAGATGCATCTCCTATAGTACGTGCTGGTTTAACAAGCACTTCTTTTACTGGACGAGCCGCACGTTTTTCATCTGCCTCTAAACGTTTCTGTCGTGATTCAGTAATCTCAGCTAAGAAATCCTCACGCGTTTCTGTACCCATTAAACGGTTTGCTTGTTCTAATCCTTGCATTGCATCTTTTGAATAAATAACAGGACCGTCATATTCGTTTGCTATTTTTGTTTCTGTAAAGCGGCGAGATAACGCTGCGCCCCCTACTAAAATCGGTACATCAATACCCGCTTCCTTGAAATCCTGTGCAGTAATCACCATCTGTTGTGCTGATTTTACAAGTAATCCTGAAAGTCCAATGAAGTCTGGTTTTTCTTTTCGAATAGCTTCAATAAGTTGGATTGGAGTGACTTTAATGCCTAAATCCACTACTTTATAGCCATTATTACTTAGAATAATATCTACTAAGTTTTTGCCGATATCATGCACATCACCTTTAACTGTTGCCAATACCATCTTCCCTTTACCAGCGCTCTCTTCATCTTTTTCCATGAATTGTTCTAGGTGAGCAACTGCCGCTTTCATAACACCAGCTGATTGTAATACTTCTGCTACAATTAGCTGATTGTCATTGAACAGACGACCCACTTCCGCCATACCTTCCATTAACGGTCCATTAATAATATCCAGTGGTGCATCGTACATTTCACGAGCCGCATCTAAATCTTCAATGAGCCCTTCCTTTGTACCTTCTAAAATATAGTACGCTAAGCGGCCTTCTACAGTTTTTGGTATATCATCTTCAGTTTTTTCTTTCTTTTTATCACGATAAAAGTCCGTAAACATTGCCAATGTTTCATCATTCGTATTGAATAATAAATCATTAGCTAAATCGATTTCCGCTTGAGGGATCGAAGCGTAACGCTCTAATTTCTCTGTATTAACAATCGCATAATCTAAACCAGCTTGCGTACAGTGATATAAATACACTGCATTTAACACTTCACGACCTACAGGAGGTAAGCCAAATGAAATATTACTTACACCAAGGACTGTTAGCGTGCGTGGTAGTTTTTCTTTAATTAAACGAATTCCTTCGATTGTTTCAAGCGCTGAGCCGATATATTGTTCATCACCTGTACCTACCGGGAACATTAATGGGTCAAAAATAATATCTTCAGGCGCTAAGCCCCATTTCTCCGTTAATAATTTATACGAACGTTCAGCAATTTCTAACTTACGATGACGGTCAACAGCCATCCCTTGCTCGTCAATTGTTCCAACAACTAGAGACGCACCGTATTTTTTCACAAGTGGCATTACCGCATCAAAACGCTCTTCACCATCTTCTAAGTTAATGGAGTTAATAATTGCTTTACCTTGCGAGAATTTTAATGCTTCTTCAATAACTTTCTCATCAGTTGAGTCAATTACTAATGGCACCTTAACTTTTTTCACAACTTCTTGCATGAAACCGCGCATATCTTCTAGCTCATCACGGTCTGGGTTGGCTAAACATATATCAATAACATGTGCACCATTTTTCACTTGGGCACGTGCAATTTCTGCCGCTTCCTCAAACTTGCCATCAATTATTAAGTTTTTAAATTTACGCGAACCAATAACATTCGTACGTTCCCCGATAAATAATGGGCGCATTGAATCGTCATACACTAATGATTCAATTCCAGATACAACGTGACCATGTGTTGCTTCTGGTAATAGTCGTGGTTTTTCGACTTTTAATACTTCACGAATTGCCGTAATATGTGCTGGTGTTGTACCACAACAACCACCAACAATATTTAACCAACCTTTTTCTGCAAAACCTTTTAATTTCTGTGATAGCGATTCTGGTGACTCATGATAGCAACCCTCTTCATCTGGTAAACCAGCATTAGGATAACAGCTAATATAGCCTGTAGAAAGCTCTGATAATGTACGTATATGGTCAGTCATAAATTCTGGGCCAGTCGCACAGTTTAAGCCAACTGATAACGGTTTAATATGCTCAATTGAAATATAAAACGCATCTATCGATTGGCCAGCAAGCGTCGTACCCATTGGCTCAATTGTTCCTGAAATCATGACTGGTAGTTCTTTACCTGTCTCTTTAAATGCGCGTGAAACACCTAGTGTCCCAGCTTTTACGTTCAACATATCCTGACTCGTTTCAAGAAGTATTAAATCTGAACCTGCTTCAATTAAAGCTTTTGCCTGTACGTAGAAATTCTCTTCAAGCTCATCAAATGTAATGCCACCTGTTACAGATAACGTTTTAGTCGTTGGCCCCATAGCCCCCGCAACAAAACGCGGCCAATCAGATGTTGAAAATTCATCGACCACTTTACGTGCTATTTCAACGGCACGTGTATTGATTGCATCTGCTTTGTCTCCAAGGTCGTATTCATTTAATACAAGAGGCGTTCCCCCAAATGTATTCGTACAAATAATATCTGCACCCGCTTCTAAATACTCACGGTGTACTTTTTCAAGGACATCAGGTCTTGTCAGTACAAGGTTTTCATTACAACCATCTAACTCTTCCCCACCAAAGTCCTCTGCTGTTAAATTTTCATTTTGAAGCATTGTACCCATCGCGCCATCAAGGATTAAAATTCGTTTTTCTAGTTGCTTTTCAATCAAGTGCTTAGCCATTTGTACTTACCCCTTTTTTCTGTTCATCCAGTTGTTCTATATAGTCCATTAATTCTAGCGTCATATCATAACGTAAAAACGGTGTGATTAAATAAATGCCATTGAAATATTCCGCCGCTACTTCTACAAGTTCTCGTGCAATTGCAATGCCCTCTTGTGTCGCCATGTCCTTATCATCGCCACACGCTTTCATACGCTCTAACGCATCCTCTGATAATTTAATGCCTGGTACTTCATGATGTAAAAATTCTGCACTCTTATAACTCGTTACAGGCATAATTCCTATATAAATTGGCGTTTCTAAATGTTTCGTAGCCTCATATATTTCTACAATCTTCTCTTTTGTATAGACAGGTTGCGAGATGAAATAATCTGCACCGTGCTCAATTTTCTTTTCGAGTCGTGCCACTGCACGGTCTAAAACACGTACATTCGGGTTAAACGCCGCTGCCACAGAGAAGTTTGCCTTTTTACGCAGGGGTTTCCCTGAGAATGATACACCCTCATTTAACTGCTTAATCAGTTGGATTAATTCCATTGAAGACACGTCATACACACTTGTTGCACCTGGGAAATCCCCCACTTTTGTCGGGTCACCAGTAACCGCTAAAATGTCATGAATGCCTAATGCATCTAAGCCCATTAAATGTGACTGCAAGCCGATTAGATTACGATCACGGCATGTAATGTGCGTCAATGGACGCACACCATGTATTTGTTTCACTAATGCACCCATCGCTATATTACTTATACGCGGTGAGGCTAAAGAATTATCGGCCATCATGACTACATCTGCGCCAGCTTCATATAATTTTTTCGCACCCTCTACAAAGCCATCTATTTCTAGGTGTCTAGGCGTATCTAACTCCACTATAACAGAGCGCTCACGTTTCACTTTTTCATGCAGAGGCTCGTATATCGTAGGTTCCGCCTCACGTACAATCTCTTTCTTTTCTGGCTTCGCGGATTTGTTTTGTACAGGTGCTAACTCTTCTAAATACTTTTTAGCTGCGGCAATATGTTTCGGTGTCGTACCACAGCACCCTCCAATTAAACGTACACCTTGATCACGTAGCGCAACTGCTGCACGCCCAAAATAATCTGCCTCAGATTCGTAAACGACACGACCATCTTCCACATCTAACAGGGAGGCATTTGGATATGCAGACATAAATGCATTTTTAGGCAACTCCACTCCCTCAAACGCTTGAATCGTATGATGCGGACCTAAACGGCAATTTACGCCGACAATATCTGCGCCCAAAGCTTCTAACTCATGTAATGCCTGATTTAACGACATACCATTTTGTAATACACCAGGCTCATGCATCGATACTTGCGCAATAATCGGCAACTGAGTTTTTGCTCGCAGCATTTTTAAAGTCGCTGCTAATTCTTCAAAATCATAATAAGTTTCAAGTAGAAGGCCATCTGGATTGCCTGCCAATAACACATTTGCTTGTTCATCAACTGTTGCTAAAATTTCTTCCAATGTTGCGTCACTTTTACGGATTCCACGAATCCCGCCAATCGTGCCCAGTACAAATTGTCCACCATCTGCAACTGCCCGCTTGGCTATTGTTATTGCCGCTTCATTGAACTGTTGCACGCGTGATTCTAAACCATAGCGTGCTAGTTTTATAGCATTTGCTCCGTATGTATTCGTTTGAATAATATCAGCACCTGCAGCAATATATTCACGATGAATTTTTTCAATTAACTCTGGTCGTTGCACATTCATCTCCTCGTGGCAGTACTCCAAACCATAGCCATATAACAACGTTCCAATTGCGCCATCAGCTGTTAGCACATGCGTTTTTAACTTTTCAAGCAATCCCATAAATCTTAGCCCCCTCTGTCACATCTATAAAATTCGCTCCAGCGGATTTTCGTCTAGATTTTGAATTGTGCATGCACAATTCATTCCTTTTAAAATCTATGACATCCGCCGGAGGCTTTTTCTTTATTCAGCGTTCTAACGCTGAATAAAGAAAAAAGCCTTCTTTACAAAAAGAAGGCTTTAACGTGTCGTAATTGTTTTTCCTTCTCATCTACTGACCACAAAGGTCTACTGGAATTAGCACCTGACATTAAGTTGGTTGCTGAAGCGTCATAGGGCCAGTCCCTCGACTTCTCTCGATAAGAATGTTGTATGAATTTTTTAAATAATTAAAAGAATCATATCGCTTACGCACGTTGACGTCAAGACTATTTCACCTAACAAAGTAATTTTAATCTAAAACACATCAATTTCATGTTTCCCCTACTATATGGAAAAAACCTTTATACAAGCTTTTTAGCAATCATTTCTCCAACTTTTTTGCCATTTTGAATACATGCACCAATACCAACACCAAAATACGAACATCCAGCAAGTGATAAGTTTGGATACCTTACTTCTAACTCAGCAGTTAGACCTTTTAATGCTTCTTGATGCGCTAAATCATATTTTGGCATTTCATTAATCCATTTCGCGACATTAACAACCACTGGCTTATTTTCAATTCCTAAGCTTTTTCGTACGTCCTCCAAAGCTACTGCTGTAAGTTCTTCCTCTGACATGGCACGTAACTGCTCATATGCAGGGTTAATGCTCTTATAGAAGAGTCGCACGAGTAATTTACTTTCAGAAGAAGTATGTTTCCACTTTCGACTCGTCCATGTAGCAGCATTACATTGCAAATCAGAATTATGTGACACAATAAAACCTGTTCCATCCGCTGGCAACACAGTATCTGGCACATCAAAGCCTAAATAAATTGTAATAGCTGAAGCTGTGTTAAATTGATTAAAATACTCATTTAAAGGCTCATCTCTTAATAAACGTTGTACTGCTTCATTCGGTATCGCCATGACAACATGATCCACTTCGATTGTTTCACCATTCGCTAAAGAAATAGCATAGTTATTGTCATTTTTCACAACACCGGTTGTCGCTACACCCTTTAATATTTCGACTTCCGTTAACATTTCCTCTAGGCGATCTATTAGTGAAGATAATCCATTTTTGAAAGAGATGAATTTTTTATTTGCCGCTTTGACAAATTGTTCGCGATGCATTTCAAAACCTTTAATAATACTGCCATAATCATTTTTATAATCGATTAAATACGGTAGCGTTGAAGCAATCGATAACTGATGTAAATCTCCAGAATATACCCCAGCAAGTACTGGTGCAATTTGATTTTGTACAAGCTCTTCCCCAAAATAATAAGTTAAAAACTCACCAATCGAACTTTCTTTCGTAAATCCTACATTTGGCAGTGTAAAATCCTTTAGTGCTTCCTGCTTTCCTGCCGCTGACACTAATGTACTAGCTTCCAACGAAGCTAAACTCATTGGGATACCAAAAGTTGAATCTAATGGAATGGCATGTAACTCATTATTTGTGTAAATATAGGACGTACCTGTCTCGTTATAGACAAGTGAGTCTTCAAAATTCAACTCTTTTACTAACTCCATAACACCCTTATGACGTGCCACAATGGAATCTGCACCTGTTTCCATAATAAAACCCTGTTCATATGCTGAGTGCAGTTTCCCACCCAAATATGTATTTTGTTCTATCAACACAAGCTTAACGTCTAAACCTTTTTCTAGTACTTGTCGTTGTAAATAATGCATCGTGCATAAACCCGTAATGCCTCCGCCGAGTACAGCTACTGTTTTCATTCTACCCGCTCCTATTTTCTTTTTTCTCCTCTTAATTATAGACCTTTTCACCCAAATATTATGTGAAACCCTTTACAAAATTAGAAACAAAAATAATTACATTCTCATAACGAGCAAAACACTAAACATTTATTTCCATCTAATAAGGTGGTAGTTGCTTCCCACGGGCGAGCGTCGAGCCTCCTCGTCGATCATTCTTCACTCTTGTGGGGTATTGCCTGTCTCTTTCGCTACAGAACAAAGCTTCCTGGGGCCACTCCAATCAACTAACTATTTATTCGAAAAAATTTTTCTTATATTACACGGAACAATGGGTTTTCTTTATGAAAAAAACACTGCACTATTTTTCTTTTTGGCCCCCTCTATCTGCTAAGACACATTCATGTACTTTCTTTATCCTGAAAATAAAAAATACCCAGTAAGTTCCCCTTTCACTTACTAAGCATTTTCTTCTTTTTATTCTGTTAAGTCCTGTGCAACATTCGCTAATTTGTCTGCCGAGTGTGTCACTTCGTCGAAGGCAATAGCTAATTCACTGACTATTTTAGTCACTGCATTTAAATCTTTTTCCATGCAATCATTTTGACATTTTGCTTCCGTCATAGCATCTAAAATTTTATTGAATTGACCTTCCGTTTGCACCATGTTCTCTTCGCCAGAGGCAACCTCCTGTTGAATATTGTCTAACGAAAGAACAAGTTTGTCCGTCCGATCATTTGTATTATTTAGTAATTCAGCGACTGACGTCACAGATTGCTTTGTTTGATCTGATAATTTTCGAACTTCATCCGCAACAACACTAAAGCCTTTTCCCGCTTCTCCAGCACGCGCGGCTTCAATGGCTGCATTTAATGCCAATAAGTTTGTTTGGTTTGCAATATTCGTAACAACACTCATAATATCTTCCATTTCTTTAGACATTTCTGCAAGTTGTCCAATATTATCTGTAATATCATCAAGTGAATGAATAATATTATGCATGTTCATAGATTGATTGCGTAAACGTTCCCTGCCCTCTAACGCCTGATTTTCAGCTAATGTGGATACACTTAACGATTTTTTAGCAAGCTGCATAATTTCATTTGATTGTATATTTAACAAATGAAAAGCAGCATTTGTTTCTTGCGAGATAGCAGCAAGACCTTCTGAAGAGGCTACAATTTTTCTTTCTACCTCTACTTTTTCTCGCTCAACCTTCAGCTTTAAATGCTCAATTGTATTTTCAAATGCTTCTAATACTAACTGTTGTTCAAAATTTGAAGCTTTTGAGATTGCACGAATAGTATTAAATTGATCTATTGGGTTCTCAACGTTTTTTTCAACCAAATCAATAAAGGAAATTGATAAGTCCTGGAACGCACAAATATACCATTGGGTTTTTAATCCAATGTGAACATGAACCTTCGCAATAGCAATCCGTCTCTTAAAAAAATCTTCATCAATGATACCATTAAACATCTCAATAATATGACGACTCAATGTGATTTTCAGCTTTTCAACGGAACTATGTTTATTAATAATATCAGTCAAACTACGCTCAGTTCCCACCATGTCATAAAATCGATCAACAATGTATTTAATATTTTCCTCTACATACGGCTTAAACGCCTTTAAATATTGTAGGTCTTGCTCTGTTAAATTTAACATTTCAATTTGCTTTCGTATTAATGGATGACCAGACACATCCATCTTGACAGCATATTGTTGTAAATCTAAAACATCAACCCTTTTTTTCTTCTGAAAAATCACACATTTTCCCTCTTTCACTTACATATAAACTTGGAATAGTTGAGCATCATTCCATTTCCGTTTATTTAAATATATTATTTGGCTCATCAAAAAATTCCGTTATACTCCAGATTACATTATCCCAAAGTTCCACATCAAAATCATAGTGAAATAAGCATTATATTGTTAATAAATTCACATTAATTTCACTTTTTAATCATTATTTAATGAAATTACAATTATTGATTATACATTAATTTAGCACATTATGTAAAAACGAATAAAAATAAGGAGTTTTTTACCAATTTTTCATTAATCCACTCATTCAAAGGTAATGTTATGAGATTTAATAGAAAAATATCAGTATCAAAAAAACAAGGTATCCGAATAATGGATACCTTGTTTTTTGTAAAAAGTTGTTACTTTACCTTAACTTGCATGGTGATCATTTCATTTTCCAACGATATTGAACGCTTATCAAAATAGTAAATCCGATCATCGATTCTGTCTTCAATCGTTGAATCTATTTTCATCATTTCAATAACATCACATGTAAACATGATTAACGTACGAAGTCCACTTTCTAATTTCCGGATTTCCTTACCATACTCTACGAATAAACGTTTATCTACGCTACCTTTTTTAATCTCTAATAAATTTTCATTTATCTTTGTATCGAGCATTTCATATCGATTTTTTTGACGTAATTTTAATGTGCGCATTTTTTCTGTGAACTTCTTTGTATCTTGGTGATCCAATCGAACACTTTTGTGGCTCTTTAGATACTCAATAGTACTACATAACAAAGAAAGATCATCTCGTTGCGCAATTAAAGCTTCTTGATACACACGTAAGTTTATCTCTCGTTCATCTTCTACTGCTGACTTTAATATGTCCATTTAAAACTAGCTCCTTTACAAAACTCGTTGCTATTATATTGCCCGAACATTACTACAATAAACATCGTGAACAATGTATCCAGTCTACAAAAATAAATTATATATTGGAATAATATCTATTCAGCATCGTACACTTACAAATTATTACCTAATTACATCACTATTTTTCTAATTCTTTAAGCTTGGATTTAGCTTCCTCTACACCAGCTTCTGCAGCTAAACGATACCATTTTTTCGCTTCTTCAATATTCCTTGGAATACTTTTTCCTTCATTATATATATGCCCTAGTTGAAGTTTCGCTTCTAGGTCGCCTTGAAGTGCTGCTTTTTTAAACCAATGAATACCCTTTTCAATATTACGAATGCCAGCTGAACCTGTGCTCCAAATAAATCCTAAATCATAAAAAGCGTCTACATGGTATTGTGCCGCTGCCTTTTCATACCAATACAATGCTTGATTTACGTCCTTTTGCTGGCCTAAACGACCGTCTAGATAAATACCACCAAGATAATACTGTGCCTCTACATATCCAGACTCTGCTGATTTTTTATAAGCCAAAAACGCTTGGCTCTCATCTATAACACATCCCAATCCTTGCTCGGCCATTATTCCTAGCGTAAACATCGCTTCTGCCACACCATGCTTAGCTGAAAAATCAAACCACTGGGTCGCAAGCTCCATATTTTCAGGTACACCTTCACCATTAAAGTACATGTCTGCTAAATTATTTGCAGCATCCGGATGCCCTTGCACTGCAGCTGCTTCATATAACGTAAAAGCGCATTCATAGCTTTCAGGCACACCAATACCTTCAAAATAATAGTTCCCCAGCTCATATTGCGCTTCCGCATAACCCTGTTCTGCCGCTATTTCAAGCCACTTTATTGTTTTTTTAGGCTGATACGGAATATCCTCATCTGTACCATAGTAACTTCCCAGCTCATACTGGGCCTCCGCATTATTCTCTTCAACTGCTTCTTTATATAAATCAATCATTTCCTCATGATTTAGGTCATCTTCTTCGAAAGCCTCTAGTTCTTTGTCGTCCTGCGCAAAATACCATTCCAACACATCAAGTACATCATCTACAACTTCAGCAGTATGCGCTAATTTTTCCAACGAACTAATTTGCCAAATTCCCACATAAATTTGAAGAGGTATCGCCTCACGTAACAAATCATCATACTCTGCTAAAAGCGTTAAGACATTTTCTTGTATTGATTGCGACTGCTTAGGGTGCACAATTTGTAAATGACGTTGCTGATTATTCTTTAATAATTCCTGTATTACCTGATAAATCATCTTTTGAATTATCGTTAATTGCACCTCTTGAAGTGTAAGCAACATGATATTTTGAGCAAACCATGAGTTTTGCGTTTGCACTAGCTGCTGTAATGCTGTAATACGTTCTTTATTTTCTGTGACTAATAATTGTTTATACATCGTTTCCCCCCTTAACTATGTAAAAAACACTCTTGCACTATTATATGGAAGAAAGCAAAATTGTTTAACAGCCATTCTTACAATATCTGCTACAATTTACACACTTCCAACTTAAACCCTTAAAGTCATGAGTGAATACATCAAGAACTGCCTAAGAACCTATCTCATAATCTATACCTTATTTTTTAGCTTTACAAACTCAGTCTATCCACACACTGAAAATCTGTAAATTATCTATTACCCAACTCTCTCCACTATCTAAAGCAAATTACAAACTTCATCTATTTTGGACTAAGTATTTTCTATAGTCTACACTACTATTTCATTTTTTTTGAAGTACCCAAAATTAATATAGTGATTATTGTATTTTCTATATGATTTCATGTAGTATTGTTATCATGAAATATTTTATGACAATACCAAAAAAATTCTTGGAGGAATGTAAGTAATGAAAAAAATTCTTGCCGCTCTATTTGCAGCGACACTAATGTTTGCCACTGTTGGAGCGACACTTTTAATCTCTGAAACACCTACAGCGGAAGCAAAATCGTACAAGTCTGGTAAAAAAGGCTTCAGTAATAATAACAATAGCTCAAATATCCAAAAATCACAGGATAATTCTAAAGATCAAAACAATGCAACAACAAATAAAAGCAACACAAATTCTACTAAAAAAGCAGATACAGATAAAAAAGGCGGCTTCTTCTCAGGTGGTCTGATGAAAGGTTTAATGCTTGGTGGTTTAGCTGGTTTACTATTCGGCGGTCTATTTGGCAACATGGGAATGCTTGGTTCAATCCTTGGTCTACTTATTAACGCAATTGCAGTAGCAGCGATTGTAATGTTAGTTGTGAAAATCGTTAAAATGTTCAAAGATAAAAAACGTAAAGAGCAGGAAGCTACACAATGGAACAAATAATAAACGAACAAGATATTATTAACGCGATTTGCTTATCACACGCATATCACAAAAATGTTCGTCCAGAAGATGTCATTGTTGAACTTATGTATGATGATGAAACAGGATTTGGGGCAGAGGTTGAAGTCGATGGACAAGCAGAGGTATTAGATACAGCTGGAATGATTGGTACTTTACGCGTATGGATAAAAGACGTACTTCACCGCGATCCATTTTCAACAAGTATTGAACTTGTATTAGACGATGAAGAAGGCATTATTGCCAAATTATCATAAAGTTTTACAACACGGCAGTCCGATAAATCCTATTTACGATTTATTGGACTGCCTCTTTTTTTCGTAATAACACAAAGGGTAGAGATCCATTTCGAGGACCTCTACCCTTTTCATTTTACTATTTTGGCACTAGCTCACTAAAATTCACAAGCATTTTTGCTGCGTGACTACGCTTTGTTGAATCAGCAGGTGAAAATTTGCCGCCATTACCTGCTACGATCCCAAACTCATATAACATAGCAATTGCTCGTTTTGTTTCTTCATTATAAGTAGCAATATCAGTAAATGGCACTTCACCTTTTACGACATATGCTTGTTGTGTCTTTAATTCATACGCACGATTAATCATAAGCGCAAGCTGTGCACGTGTAACTGGCTGGCTTGGATTAAATTCCCCTTCAGTGCCCTTTACTAATCCTGCGGCATATGCTGCAGCAATTTCCGCCTGTGTTTTGGCATCATAGTTACTAATATCAGTGAAAGGTGCAGTTTCTGTTGTTGTTAATCCTAAACTACGTACTAAAATTGCCGTTGCTTGTACACGTGTGACATCTAGCTCTGGTTTGAATGTACCGTCAGCATAACCCTTCATAATACCTGTCGTTGCTGCTTTTTGAATATATGGTAGTGCCCAATGATTTTCAGTATCTGTGAATTTCGGTGTACCGCCTGTTGTAAAGGTTGCAGATGGATTTTGCACACTTTCATTTCCTGCTGCATCTACTGCTTTTACAATGACAGTATAGGCTGTATTTTCTGCTAAATCTTTAAGTGTAATTGCTGTTTCTTCTGCCACAACTGTTTCTAACAATTGATCATTTACATAAACTTTATACTTCACAACACCAACATCATCTGTTGCTGCTGTCCATTTTACATGTGCCGTTGACAATCCTTCCTGTATTACATTTATGGCTGATGAAATATCCCACAGCTTACTCTTTTTAATGATTGGCAAAAACGCCTCATTTGCAACAGCCTGATAACCTGCTTCACTTAAATGGATATTTTCCGGATTTGGTAAATACCCCTTAACGTTCTTTGCAACAATATCGGCTGTAGGTACAAAAATTGCGCCGGCTTTTTCTGCAGTTAACTTAATTGAATTATTCATCACACCCAAAAGCATTTTAAATTGCGATTGCAATTTATTTTCGTAGTAAGGGAAAGAGTTATAGTACCCCATCACATAAATTTCTACTTGCGGATTTAGTTTCTTAATCTCTGTTAATATATTTGCATAATTAGCCATTGCCTCAGTGGATGCTTTCAATATTGTTTCCATATTAATACCTGTTGCTGTTGCTTCTTCTAATAGTGGCAATAAATCATTTGCACCTACTGTTAGCGTTACGAACTCCGCATCTTTAATGGATGCACGAAGATTCGCTTGTTCATTCTTATAACCGAAACCTGTAACTGCTTTCTCTACATCTGCTTGTAAATCATTCAATACATTTTTTGTTGTATAGCCTGAGTATGCAAAGCCCTTATTGTAAGATGTAATGAGTCCTTCTTTTTGCAACGATTGTGCGATAAAATCGGTATAACCTAAACCAATTGCACCTACTTCATTCATGCCATGTGCCAATGAATCACCCAATGCCACATAATCTACATGTTGTACCCAACTTGGTGGAACCTCATCTATTTTATTTTCTTCCGCACCTGCTAATGTTGGCACTGTTAATTGTAATGCCAATACACTTGCCGCTAAAAAGCGGAATTTCTTTGAAAATTGCATTCGCCCATTCCTCCTAACTATCTAATAATTAACAGTTTACTAGATAAAGGTTAAAATTGGGTTAAATAGCATTTATAATTTTCAAGTACATACTTTTTTAGATTATCACCATAACTAATGTTGATTTCCGTTACGCCAGCGTGCGTTCCTGTGGGCGAACCTTGAGCCTCCTCGTCGCTTACGCTGAGGGCACTGAAGAAGTGTTTTCTTATAAGCAAAAAAATACCATAAAATAATCCTAGTCTAGAGTTTTCAATGCGCTCCTGCGGGGTTTCAAGCTATTGGCTAATCCACAAAGATGCGCGACGGCACCACTCCCATCAACAAACGCTGGTTATAATGTCAACTCCTCCTTTTTATGAAGAGCCCTTTTTCTTGCATTAAATAGAAACAAAAAAGGCAGTACTCTATTTTCAAGAATACTCCCCTTCTTCTACTCATATTGAACTTTACCGTAAATACCACCCCCACCTACAGCAATTGCTAATTGACCGATTCTCGCTAAATCAATCATTTTCGCAATTTTATGTGGTACCACTTGTTCTAGTTGCTCCACTGTTACAGTATGCAAAATAGCCATCTCTGTATCAAAGTCTTGTAATAAACGGTCCATCATCTTCGGTCCTAATCCTGGAATAAAATCTAAAGGTACTTGATGAATATAAGGCGGTCGCACTCGCATATTCTCTATCGTCTCCGATAGTTCTTTAATGCGCAATGAAACACCTTTAATGATCTGCTTGCTACCACAAACCAAGCATTGGACTGCTCCATCCTCTACTCGTTCGCAGCATTTTGCACATACTGTTTGATGATACTTTCCAAGTAACGGATTTAAACCATAATTACATAAAATCATTCGCCCTTCTTGTTCATGAAGCGCTTTTTTTAATTCGTTAAAATTCGCAGCCCCTAATTGTAATTTTTGATATTCTCGTGCCATTTTTCCGAGTGAGTGTGCATCCGAATTTGTCACGAATGAGTAAGGCTGCAGTTCCCTAATACCACTCACCATCGTTGTGTCAGAGCTTAATCCAAGTTCAATTGCATCAATTAGATGAGGGTCAAATACTTCTGTTAAACTTTGTACGACACCTTTACCATACAAACTTTTAAATGGTGTAAAAACATGTGCAGGAATAAATAAACCCTCTAATTCTCGCACTTTTTGTTGCAATGATTGGCCGTCGCAATAAATTCGTTGCGAGCTCAGATGAATATTTTTCATATGTTCACACATCCAGTTTGAAAATTCTTTCATGTGAAGCAATGTTGAAAAATAAGCAAGTACATGAATTGGTCCATGACAGTTTGTATCGTATACTTCAATTTCTGAACCTAAAATAAGTGTGGTCTCTCGAAAACGCAAACCTCCTTCATCCAATTGATGAAGCTCTCCATCCATCATCATATGTTCTAGGTCCTCTATTACTTCTGGTGAATGACAGTCGATAATACCAATAATATCAAGACCTTTTCGAATACTTGCCGTTTCTAAAATATTTGATAGCGTAAGTGTCTTACTGCCAGTAATTTTCACAGCACGCCCGCTTGATGTACGACCAATATGAATATGTAAATCTGCATAATAGTGTTTCAGCATTTAAAACAGCTCCTTTAACTCTCCACCTTACTACTTCAACTATTATCTTTTTCCTTCAAAAATAAAACACCTTGCATTTCTGCAAGGCCGTTATACATCTTCATAAAGATCAGTTGTCCTAGTACTACTTTCATTATTTCGCTGTATTACTTGATGATCATAAGCAAGTAAAGTCACGCCAATTTTTTGTTCTAGGTCATTAATTTTTTCAATTTGCTCCTGATTTAACTGCGCAAATTTTGATTCTTCCATAATTATTACACATCCTCTCTGAAATAGAGTGTGTAATAATTATCGGTTTATTCACATTTTAGAAAATGAATAAAATATCCAGTAAGGCACGATTATATTTTATAAATAACCCTAAAAAATATCTTTAATATATCAATCTTCAATTTGTGTTAACTAAAAAAAATATTAAGTTGACACAAATATTGTTTTTTCCTAAAATAACCTTATCAACTAACGTTATAGGAGTGAATTTATGTCAACCGTCGCTGAACATTCGCATCACAAATTAAAAACAGTCGATATTGCTTATATTGGGTTATTTTCAACATTGATGATGATTGGTGCTAATATTACATCTTTTGCACCTTTCATGGTTGTAGGTGGAGTACCAATTACGTTACAAACTTTTTTTGCTATTTTAGCTGGACTTATTCTCGGTAGTCGCAAAGGTGCACTTGCTTGTACAATCTATATGCTCATCGGTTTAGCTGGTGCACCAGTTTTTGCTCGCTTTGGCGGTGGCTTCGGACATATTTTAAGTCCTACATTCGGTTTCATCGTGACCTTCATTTTAGCCGCATACGTTGCCGGCCTTATCGTAGAGCGCAGTGGTACCAAGAAAAGTTATGTTATTGCTGCACTTGTCGCAACAGCGATTAATTATTTATTGGGCACAAACTGGATGTACTTTGCTTACAAGTTATGGGCAAGTGCACCAGATGGATTTACGTACAAACTTGCATGGCTTTGGATGATGCCACCATTACCAAAAGATATCATTTTAGCTATATTTGCAGGATTTTTCGCTTATCGTATGCAAAAAATATTAAAAATTATTCCGATTAAATAAAATAACCTTCTGATATAAGCCCATTACTTTTCAAGAAATTAGCTAGCATATACCCTACCCACCAATGACCTCATGCATAATTTCTGCACATTTCTTTGTTAGATTAAAACAAAGAGTTGGGAGGAAAATGATATGAAGTTACAAAGTAAGTGGTATGTAGGTTTACTAACAATGGTGGCAGCTTTGGCATTATCAGCATGTTCAGAAGATCCATCTGAAACAAAAAAAGAAAATATTGAAAAACTAAATACAACACTGGACCACTCAGCGATGAATCATTCTAGTTCAGGTGATGTGCCTGTCGGATTGAAAAATGCAGAAAGTCCACTGTTCCCAGTAGGAAGTCCCGCTATCATTACGGATGGTCATATGGAGGGCATGAAAGGTGCAGAGGCAACAATCGTCGGTGCTTATGATACAACTGCATACATGATCTCTTATGATCCTACTACTGGTGTTGAACGCGTTGAGAAGCATAAATGGGTTATTCACGAAGAATTAATCAATCCAGGTGATACACCATTACCGCCTGGTACAGAGGTGAAAACTGATGCATCTCATATGGAAGGTATGGAAAATGCAAAAGTTGTTATTGATGAAGCAATACAAACGACCGTCTACATGATTGATTTTGAATCTACTACTGATGGTGAAGCGGTTAAAAATCATAAATGGGTCACAGAGAGTGAACTAGCAACTGCAAAATAATATAGAAGCTTTAGGTAAATCTTTTGGAGATATCCAATAATTCTCTTTAAGCAAAATAACTGGCTTTCTATACGGTAAAAATAGGTCCTCTTCGCAAGCCGATTTAATTTTATGAATGCCCCTTATTAGTTATATTACCCTTTCAGTAGTTTGAATTTTCAGTTTGTTATACAATATTTCTAAACACTTATTTTTTTAATAAAGGTAGGATTTATATATTGTAGATAAAGGGAGATGAGCAAATGGGAGATGTTCGTGAAAAATTATTAATTAAGACAGAACGGCTTGTTCTTAGATTATTTCAACCATCAGATGCAGCGACGGTTGCGACACTTTGCAATAACTATAATATTTATAAAAATACACTGTTCCTACCTTACCCGTATAGTTTAAATGACGCATTATCGTGGATAGAACACCATTACGAAAATTTTATCGAAGATCGTTCGTATGAGTTTGCAGTAACAGATAAGGAAACCGGCGAAGTTTTTGGAGCAATTGCATTATCGAACAATAAACATTCTAACCAAGGTGAAATAGCCTATTGGATTGGTGAGCCATATTGGGGAAATGGCTATGCAACTGAGGCAGCACAGTCAATCCTACAGTTTGCTTTTAAAGAAAAGAAACTGCACAAAGTGTTTGCACGATATTTTTCAACTAATCCTGCTTCAGGAAAAGTTATGGAGAAGATTGGTATGAAAAAAGAAGGGACTCTAAAAGAGCATACCATTAAAGACGGTAACTATAAGGATTTAGTATACTATGGAATTATTAATGAAAATGAATAATGATTCCCCTGCGAAATGAAGGATATTTAAATAAGGTGAGTTTACCAAATTAATATCGAAAGAACGTATATGGCTAATTGAAAATATACGTTCTTTTTTATTTTTATAATTCAATTTCTTTTGCACACTTTTTTCACAACATACTGTTCAACCGCGATCAATCAATTCGCTAATACTTCTTCTATGGAAATAGTCCGTTAAAGTTAATAATCGTTTGCTTTCTTTAACGCTACCGAGTACACCTTTCTTTATTTTATGGATTTTGCATTTGAATATTTATACCATTTATAGCCAATCCCCCATACAGTTTGCAAATAATCATCTACTGGAAATCCGACTTTACGTAATTTGTCTCGCAAATTACGCACATGTGAATCTACAGTTCGATCTTCGATTGAAACATCAAAATTCCATACCGCACTGATCAGATGTTCCCTAGAAAATACTTTATTTTGATATTCAAGGAATAGTACCATCATAGCAAACTCTTTTGGCGTTAATGGAATTTCTTCCTGCTGAAAATGTACCTCAAAAGATTCTTTCATCAATCGTAGCCCTTGAAAAGTAATGACAGATTCCCCTGTCTTAGTTCGCCTTAACACTGCATGTATTCGTGCAATCATTTCATCTTCATCGAATGGTTTTTGAATATAATCATCGGCACCAAGATTCAAGCCTTTCACAATATCTGCGCGCTCCCCTTTAGCCGTCAGCATAATTACTGGTACATCCCAATGTTTCTTTATTTCCTGACACGCTTGCCACCCATCCATTTCCGGCATCATAATATCCAGTAACACTAAATCTACATGATGTATCTCTAAATACGAAAATGCTTCTAGTACAGAGGACTGTGTGATGCAATGAAATCTTGGCTCTAAATAAAGAGAAAGTAAATCTAACATTCTCGGCTCATCATCGATTAGTAACAATGTTCTCATCATTTTCGACTCCTCTAAACGTTAATTCAAAAGTAGTTCCATTATTTTCTTCACTACGTACTGCTATTTCTCCGCCATGTGCATGGACAAGTTCTTTCACAATAGCAAGTCCTAACCCAGAACCCCCTAATGCTCGAGAACGTGATTTATCTACCCTATACAAACGGTCAAAAATATAAGGCAGGTCTTTCTTAGATATCCCTTTCCCTGTGTCTTCAATTGTGATTTGAATTGCCTTATTAATGCACCGGACAGACACTACAACTGAATCTCCAGCAGTACAATACTTTAATGCGTTATCAAGTAAATTGATAATAACTTGATCAAGCCTTAATGAATCCGCCATTAACGTAAAACGTTCTTCACATTGAATAGAGAGGTTTATTTGTTTCTCTTGAAAAGCAGGGCTTAGCTTTGCTTCGATGTTTGTAAAAAATTCTTTCATATCAAGTCGTTCTTTTTCTATAACAAATGAGTTTTCATCTAATTTAGCTAAGTCGAATAAGTCCTTAATTAAACGTGAAAGTCGATTTGTTTCCTCAATAATAATGCCTAAGTATTTCTTTTTATCCGCTTCTGTTAAATTACGCTTATACAGGATGTCTGTATAGCCTTTGATGAATGTTAATGGTGTTCTTAATTCATGCGCAATACTCGATAAAAATTCCTTTCTATCTTGTTTCACATGCTGCAAGTCATCTGCTAATAGCTGTATGGCTTTCGACAAATCACCAAGTTCGTCATTACTACTCGGAGCAAGGGTTACAGTGAAATCGCCTTTACTCATTTTCAGTGTGGCTACCTTCATTTGAATGAGTGGCTTAGCCAACTTCCTAGACAAAATGATAATGATGAACATTGTCACCAAGCACGAAATCATTCCAACCATAAAAAAGTGCCTATTCAAACGTTCCATTAACATGTGGATGGAATCTGTATTTTGCAACATTAGGACATACCCAATTGTTGTTTGCCCTTTATTAATTGGGCTAATCGTTGCAATAAACGCTTCTTCCTCCCAATTTCCTTCTAGCGTTCGCCCCATGTATGGAACTGGTGTGTTTAAACTTTTAATATAAGCATCTATATTGAGCTGCGATTGAGAACTTGCTAATACATCTCCTTCATTATTGATAATAACAACATCAGTACTCGCTTCTGATTCCATTAACACTACATGGGAAAGTGTTTCCTTATCAAAATTACGTTCTAAAATCGTTCTATGTGAATTTCCTCTTGCTTGTAAGCTTATAAGCTCTTCTTCAACCCTTGAATTAGCAAGTGAGGCATGTAAAAAGAACATCATAAACGTCTCGATGCTAAATAATGTAACAAAAAAGATAATACCAAGCTTCAATGAAAGTTTCCGCATCTAAATACCGCCATTTTATTGAGTTTTCTAAAATTATAACGTTAAAATATGAAGATTTCATGCAGAAGTAGAACGTTATCTTCATGTACATAAAAAAAGGATGATTTCTAAATCTTATAGAAATCATCCCACAATATTTTAAACGTAGTTGCGCATCCAGTTTAAGAAGTTTTCAATGACTTGGTCTAAGAATTTCTCTGTGCCTTCATCAATTAAATTACCAGCTGCATCAAATTTCGTGTGTACCGCGCCGACATAGACTTCATTTCCACCTAGTACAGGTGAGTTAATGCCTGGCGAGAATAAAATATCACGCAAATGTAGTTGTGCTTTGACAGTACCTAAGTTACCCATTGACGCACCCATAATAAATGATGGTTTGCCAATCATGACTTTATCTACACGAGATAACCAGTCAATCGCATTCACCATAACACCTGGTACGGTACCGTTATATTCTGGCGTTACCCAAAGTACCGCATTCGCTGCCTTTACTTTTGCTTTGAAATCTATTACAACCTGTGGTGCATCATTTTCGATATCTTGATCATACATCGGTAAATCACGTAAGCTTAATATTTCAAGTTCAAATTTCTCCGCAAAACGTTTTTGAATATATTTTGCTAATTGCATATTATAAGATTCTTTACGGATACTACCTACAATAGCTACTACTTTCATATATATTCCCTCCAGATATTCACCAATATTAAAAGTATTGGTTGTATGATTTATATTCTTAATAATAAGTAACAAATTCCTCGACTGGCTTGCGATAGCCACGTAAACGACGGCTACTTTCCTTTTCCTTACCAATCGTGATCATTAATGCAATTTCATGTGTGGCTGGCACGTTAAATAATGCACGCATTTTTTCTTGATCAAAACCAATCATCGGACATGTGTCCCAGCCACGATTTTTTGCAGCAAGCATAAACATCATACCTGAAAGTGATGCATTACGAATTGCATCCTCTTTCATAAATTCATCGCCACGCCCCACATAAAACTTCGCATTTTCATCTACAAGACCTTGAAGTTCGAAATCAGTAATGATCCCTAAATCTACCATACCCTGACTAATTCGTTCTGTTTGTTTATAGGCTTCTTTATCACCTAATACTAAAACAACAGCTGATGCTGCATGTACTTTATATTGACCATAAGCAGCCTCACGTACCCTCTCCTTCATATCCTCATCCATCACAACGATGTATTCAGTATGTTGTAAATTAAATGCAGAAGGCGTTAACTTCACATCTTCTAAAATTGGACGAATATCATCTACAGTCATTTTGACATCTTTGATGAAATTACTTGCAGAGCGACGCTTATCAATTAATTTCGTAAATTCCACTTATATTACCCCCAACTTTAAATGTTTACTCATATTCTTTTTCGAACGAAATCGCACTTCTTACAGTATCAATTGGACGTACTAATTGCTCAATTTTGTCACGTTTCGCTTCAAGGA
Organism: Lysinibacillus sp. NPDC096418; assembly: GCF_044762775.1. Taxonomy (NCBI): domain Bacteria; kingdom Bacillati; phylum Bacillota; class Bacilli; order Caryophanales; family Bacillaceae; genus Lysinibacillus; species Lysinibacillus sp. NPDC096418. Next base: position 32,416 of record NZ_JBIWEY010000021.1, on the reverse strand, counting down.
ATGGTGGTAATGATAATTTTTCACCTAAAGTCTCATATGGCTCGTCACCCATGAAGCCAGGACCGTCAGTTGCCCACTCAAATAAAATTTGTGGCGCTACTCGTGCATATAATGATTCAAAGAAATGACGGTCTACATAACCCGATGTATGGAAGCCAAAGCCTTCCAAACGCTCTGTCCATTCATCTAATACAACACGATCTGCTACACGGAATGCGACATGGTGGACTGTACCGAAGCCTTGACGAGCAGCAGGTAAGTCTGCTTTATGTTCTACCACGATTTGTGCACCGTTCCCACCTTCCGCTACTTCGAATAAGTGGAAATCACCTTCTTCTGTGATTTCAGTAAACAACATTACTTTTTCAAGAACTGTTTTAAAGTATTTTAAATCTGCTATTCGAATAAATACTGGGCCTAGCCCTGTAATTGCATATTCAAGCGGAATAGGACCATCCTGCCAAGGTGTACCTGATGCAACACCTACATTTTTTTCATCTGAAATAAGTTGATATTGCTGGTCATCAAAATCCACAAATGAAAGTGTCTTTTTGCCGAATTGTTCTTTGATGCCTGTATGTTTAACTTCTAAACGATCAAAACGTTTTACCCAATAAGTTAAAGCTTCATCAGTTGGGACACGGAATGATGTTTTTGAAATTTCATTTGTACCGTGTACACCTTTCGGGATGTTCGGGAAATCAAAGAATGTCATATCTGTACCAGCGCTACCTTTGTCATCTGCGAAGAATAGGTGATAGGTTTGAATATCATCTTGATTTACTGTCTTTTTCACTAAACGCATCCCTAATACATACGTGAAAAATTTATAGTTTTCTTCCGCGCTACTAGTAATTGCTGTTACATGGTGAATACCTTTTAAATGATTCATGATTTATTTCCTCCTAATTATCTCGATTTCGAGATATATGTGTAAAATTTTTTATTTTTTAGTGGCGTTGATGCCAACTTTTTTTAGTGCTTCCATCATTGTTTCCACTTCATGTTCTGTTAAAACCTCAAAAATCTCGTTAATTTTTTGTTCATGTGCTGGGAAAATTCTATTCATTAACAGTTGCCCTTCTGAAGTCAATACTGCGTAAGTAACACGGCGATCATTTGGGCACGAACGGCGACAGACAAATCCTTTTTCCTCTAACTTATCAACTACATATGTGATGCTACTACTAGCGATTAAAATCTTTTTCCCAAGTACTTGAATTGGCTGTTCGCCTCTATGATAAAGATACTCCAAAACGCTAAACTCAGTTTGATTTAAACCATACTGCATTAAATCATTTTTCGTTGCATCTTGTATCGCTTGATTCGCGCGGAATATGACCGTAAAAGCTTTTAAATTACGATTATTTTCCTTCATACAATTACCTCTCCTCAATTTACCTCGAATATATATATCTTTAATTCGAGATAATAATAACACGTAAAAAATAGTCTTTCAAGACTTTTGCTTCATAAAAAAATATAAAAGGATATCCAAGCCCCCTCGCTTGGATATCCACGGTGCTATTCTTCCATCTTCACCCACATAGCAGACCATTGTTCAATTTCCTTGAGGACTGGTGCAAGTGCATGTCCTTTTTTAGTCAGCTCATATTCAATTACCACAGGTGTTGTAGGGAAAACTGTACGTCTTACAATTTGCTCAACCTCTAATTCCTTTAAACGTTCTGCTAACACACGGCTACTAATATTTAACTCATTTTTAATGGTTGAAAATCGTTGTGGTCCAACTAATAACTGATAAATAAGCAACGTGTTCCAGCTATGATTCAGGAGTTTCAGTGCCTTTTCAAATCGTGGACAAATTTTTTTTTTCTCCAATTTGCCTGCCTCCATTATGTTCTTTTCCTATATTTTAGTATAGCATTTTTTCGTAAATAGCCTACAAAACTAAAAATTAGTTACTTGACAAAAGTTGTTTTTAAAAATAAACTAAGTTACGAAAAGTAATCAATAAAACATAAGGAGTTTTTACAACTATGCAAAACATCGGTTCAACAATTTTACGTGTCGTGCTTGGCTTAATATTTGCGGCACACGGTTTACAAAAGTTTCAAGGTGGGATTAGCAACATAGCAGGTTATTTTGATAGCATTGGCATTCCAGGATTCATGGCCTATCTTGTTGCGATAATTGAATTAATCGGCGGGATTGCAATTATTTTAGGATTTGCTACAAGACTTGTTGGTGCATTATTAACTATCGTGATGGTCGTTGCAATTTTCACAGCGAAACTTAGCGTGGGCTTTATCGGCGCAGACGGCTTAGCTGGTTATGAATTTGATTTAGCTTTAGGCGCAATCGCATTATACTTCGCACTTTCGGGGGCATCAGACTATTCATTAGATGCAAAGCTTTTCAATAAAAAATAATAGATTTGCAGATTTCCATTTTTTGTGGTAACTAGTGTATTTATAATTGAAAACCTGAAGTATCCATCCGCCTTACGATAGAGCTTCGGGTTTCATTTATGTATATGCATTTCGTGACATATTTTCACACAAAGAAAAGCTTCCCCTACAAGTTTTACACCTGCAAAAGAAGCCTTGTTATAGTTATTTAATTCGCTCGAACTTCTTTTTCGTTCCATCTGTAAATTTCACTTCAACCTCTATGGATTGATAGTCATCTGCAATATTGAAAACAGAAATGACTTGGTCGATTACTTCATCATTCGGAGTAGTCGAATCAAATGTCAATTGTTTAAATAATGGCTCTAGCTTCGTAAACGCCTCATCACCATGTAGTTTTTCATTCTTTCGATTATCTTCTAACTCTGCCTCCATGCCGTTTCTTTCATTATCATAATCCACATCGTAAGATTCAGTTTCAGAATAATCCACGTCTAATGAAAAGTTTGTAAAGTTAAATAATGCGGATTCATTTGTATGTTTATTTGCTTCCTCTTTAGTATTTGTCTCCACAGGTGCTTTTTCTGGCACATCCTTAACCTCATCCTTATTACAACCATAAAGTGCTCCAGCTACTATAGGTACTGCTAATAGAACTTTTAATTTTTTCATTAGTTACACTCCTTTCGTTAGTACTTATTATTCCCGAATTTTTTATGAACTAATCGGTAACTTTAAAAAGAGCATTCATACATTATTGGACATCCTGCTGAACCTTTTCTACCATTTCAACTACCAATGGCACATTTGTACTTCGCTGTAGTGAATTACAATCCTGCATTATATGTGCCCAGCTTTCCTCAATCTTTTCTTCATAAGAGCCACCTTTATCTACATGTAAAAATGGGCGCAAGTATTCTTCAATAGAACAAGATAAAGTTTCGATAAATTCATCCGCTTTATGGACTTTTCCAATAGCGTCCTCATTACGTTCTCCCCACAATACATGCTCTAAATTCGTCGAAAAATAAAATAATTGATACGGCACAGGATTCTTTTTCAAAGTAAAGGATTGGCTCGTTGCAAGTATTTTTATATTTTGCGCCTTCAGCGTATTTCTCGCCTCAATCGCTTCTTTCTTCTTCGTCGTTCCAACAAGAATTTCAGTCTCGTCATAAAAGATCGAACCCTTTACATCCGGACTTACTTTCACATGTTCATGTGGGATAAAGCAGCCATCCGCATCCGTTATATGCACAATTGCTAGTAAATCCTTTGGTAAAAATTTATTTTTTTCTAAATAACGACTAATGACTTGTCCAACAGCATTTTTGACATTCGTAGTCCTTTTTGTGCCTTCCCATTTCGTTAAAATATCACCGCGTTGTACGTCAAATCGGACCTCCGTCTCTGCAAAGAACGTATCTAAGTAATCATTCAAAACGATTTGCTCTGTCTCGCCCTCAACAACAACAAGAATTACCTTTTTAGTCATTGTTAACACCCGCTTTTCTAAAAGCACGCTTAATATGGAATGTCTTCGTTTCTTTATAAATTTCTTCTGCTTGACCACCTAGCTGAATAGCACGTAAATAAACATCACGCGTATTATTTACTTCTTTAATGCCCTTTAACTGAACATATCGATTGTGTTCATTAGCTGTTGTAAACCAAAGATTTTTAACCGGCAGTACCTCTAATACACGTAAATTATGCGAGGTGAAGATGAGCTGTCCCTTGCCAGCTTCATCAATAACTGTTAATAATTCACCTAACAAATACTCAAACACACCCGAATCTAACTCATCTATCACAACACAGGCATTGGCATTATTGTAAACTGCAATCAATGCACTCAGTACCGAAATAATCTTCAAGATTCCTTCAGATTCCGTGCGTAATGGTAGTTCATATTCGCCCCGCTTCGATAAAAACTCGAAGCGAACACCTAGTTCTCCGTTATCTAAAATTTGTTCTGTAATAAAATGGATTTTAATCGTCAACTCTGGAATAATTGTTGAAAGTACTTTATTCGTTTGATCAATTACTTTGCACAACACTTCAAAACGATCTTTCTGAAGTAAAGAAGTACCCTCTAAATCATATGGAATAAACCCTCTCGATTTATCCAAATGTACACTAAACGGCATGATATATTTCATCATCAACAGGCCAATACTTTGGTTGGTGATGACATGTAAATCTCTGTTAAAATCTATTGCAATATTATTTAACAGATGCCATTCTGTCTCATTAAGCATTTCTTGTAATACAGGCTTAAGATCCTTATGGAAAGCGAATGAAACATGCTCTTTTTGTGCCATTGCTCGCACAACCATCACCTTCACACGCAATTTCTCATTCATTTCTTTCAGTGAAGTCGTCCGGATTTGCACAACATCTTCATCTTTATAGATAAGCGTTTTCGAGCGTTTCCCTTTCTCATTTTCTCGGTAGCTTAACTTTTCAATTGTTGTATAAATGCGCTCATCGTCCTCTTGGAAAGCTACAAAATAATTCACATAAAACTCCCCAAATTCATTTTGTACAAGAAAATCAAAATCTAAGCTAGCGGTTTCTTCCTTAGCCGTAATCAAACGTTTTTTTTGTAATTGTAGCTTTTCATGACTAATCCAACCAGAAATCAATGTTTTCAGTAAATTAAATGCATCCACCATTGTTGTTTTCCCTGATCCATTTTGTCCATATAAACCAACAACATTCGATTTTAAAAACGAATCAAAATCTGCCGATAATGTTATCTCACCGTTTCGTACATTTTTTAAATTATGCACAGTTACTTTTTTAATTTTAACAACATCCATAACTCGACATCCTTTAGCGATTTTCTTATATTATAATAAAAAATTCATAAATTATAACATTTCGATTATTAAAATTCATAAACATTACATATTAATTCAATTTACCCAAATTGGAATGATTTATTCTTAACTCTTTTAATTTATAGCTTTTCATAAAAAGAGAGGTGTCTCAGAAAAAATTCTGAAACACCTCTTCTATTAATTTTTCATACTAGTAATAACGGTTGCCATCTTTTTCGTAAATCTTATGCCCTAAACGAATTGTTGATACCGCTAACTCAGCATATGTCACTTTACCAGTAGCATTAAATTTATTGTCTTGCGCCTCTAATAGACCCATCGCATTTGCAAGAGCTACAGAGCCCGCATATGCAGGTTGAATTGTACTTACATCCGCAAAATCTAACTTATAAATACCGCTGTATTGTGCAGCTGATTCCAAGTCTAATGCACGAATATACCATTCTGCAAGTTCTTGACGTGTTAATGGATCTTCAACTTTAAAGTTGTCTGTTGACTCTAAAACGCCCATACCTACAGCCTGCTCAACCGTACTGTACAGTGGATGTTTCGAATCAATAGCTGAGAAGGTTTGCTTCCCATCATCTTCTACCGTATAGCGACTGTAATAACCATATGTCATTGACTTCATGATGATTTTCAATGCTTCACCCTTTGTAATCGCTTTGTCGGCATTAAAGGTCGCTGGATCCTTTACTTCTAAAACTTTTTGGTGCAGTAAATAATTTAGCTCATCAGCTGCAGTTGGATGTGTAATAAGCGGTGTATTCGCATCTTCCTTAATGCTATTCAGCCATTCACCAGTCTTTGCATCCAGCTGATTCAATGCGACACCATCATAGGTTGCCCCATATACTAAATCATAATGTTCCTTGTCTTTATTATCCTGTTTTACATATTGTAACTTCGGCTTTAATGCTTCACTAAACCGCTCCTTCGCTACCTCTGGCGTAATACCCTTACTCACAGATGGCCAATCTTGGATATTCTGACGGTAAATATTTAACATGCGTAAAGAGCCATCCTCACCAATAGCAACATTAATGTCATCACCTGATACCGTAATACCATTTACAACACGTGGGAATGTGAAGGTATGATATTTACTATACTCATCAAACGAATAGCTATCCTTTGATTTTGCATAATCATGAATATAAGATGGAGCCCATTCCTTTAAATACTCAATTGCTTTGGATAAAGCAACCTCACTTGTAATCCCTGACGCTGACTCATTTTTATCTGGAGACTCATTATCGTATTCATAGAATTGTATAACTTCACCTGTCGCCTTATTAATTTCCATGCTTGAGCCAGAACTCCTATTGCCGTAATCATACGTATAATATACGGAATAAATCGTTTCGCCCGCATCATTTTCTCTTTCTTCAATCATTTCGACCGTTAACTTAGCCTTGTCCGAATCAAATTTCAAGAAAGATTTTACTAACGTTTCGGCTTCCTCAACTGTTAAATCCTTCTTTTTTGGTGCAAGCGGCTGTGCTACAAGCCTTTCCAGAGTTTGTGTTCTTGGTGCCTGCGTTGTGAAGCCGTTTACTGTTTGCCACTGACCTGTTAGTGCATGAACACCATAAATATTAGAGATTGGCACGTAAACAAGCTTTACTTTACGCTCGTCCGTCTCATAATCGTAATTAATAGCGTATTGCAATTCTACTGCCAAGTGATCACGTATTTGCTTCGCTATATCTGCCTCGCTTTTCTTTTGCTCTAAACTATCAAATGTTGCCTTATTGGTTGCGGGTAATTCACGATACATACCTGTAACAACACCGTTACCTAACACACTAATACCGACACTTTGACTGCTGATTGGCACACCATTCTGTGTTGGCATATAAGAAAATGAATAGCTAATTGGTTCTGATAACGGACGACTTATATAGTATTCATATCCTAAAGCATCATCTTGTAATTGATAGTTCGTTGCACCTGAGAATTTCTTCAAATAGGTTTGAGCAATTTTTTGCGCTTCTTCCTTTGAATATTTTGCTGGGAAAAGTGCACCTGTCTTATCCGAAGGTTGATAGTGGAAAGACTCTAGCTCTAAATTTTCACCTTTGAAAGTGAAATAGCCGTAAATATTTTTACCGTCAACAATTTTATCAAATCTTAGTTCATGGCGAATTGTCTCGTCATTTAAGAAATAATGCGTTCCGCCTACCTGAAAATCATTATCTGTTAAAAAGTTAAACTCCTCTGGGAACAGTGTACGCAGTTTCTTAATAAGTTCACTTTTCGCTACCTTCGTCTCCGTAGATGCCACTTGAATTTCAATTTTCCCTACTGGCTCATTGGTAGAAACTGAGGCCTGTGCAACTGGGGCAAGCATCCCAATCGAAAATGCCGTAGACGTTAATGCAATACCTAACTTTTTGAACTTAACCAAAATATCCCTCCTAAATTAAAATTAACCATTATTGTAATGTAAATATCCAAATTAGAGAATAGTTATAAATATTTAACTTATACCCTTTGCTTTAACGTTCCTTTCTTCCATCTACAAAATCAGAATCACTAGTATAATGAATTGCACTATAGTGAGGTCAAAACATACAAAAAAGAGGTGCCTCAGAAAAAATTCTAAAACACCTCTTCAATTATGTGTGATTACCAGTAATAGCGATTACCGCTATTTTCGTTAACTTTGTGTGCTAAACGAATTGCTGAAACAGCTAAATCTGCATACGTGACATTTCCAGTTGCATTAATTTTATTGTCTTTTGCATCTAGTAGCCCCAACCCATTCGCTAGAGCTACATACCCCGCATAAGTGGGTTGAATCGAACTAGCATCTGCAAAATTCAACTTGTAAATATCACTATTCTGCACAGCTTTTTCAAGATTCAATGCACGAATAGACCACTCTGCGAACTCCTGACGAGTTAACAGACCTTCATCATTAAAGTTATCTGATGGCTCTATTACACCCATACGTACAGCCTGTTCAACTATAGCGTATAGCGGGTGCTTCGAATCGATATTCGAGAATGATTGCTGTGCTTCCGCATCTCCCATATATCTACCTGAGTATACATATGTCAGTGATTTCATCATAATTTTCAACGCTTCGCCTTTCGATACCGCTTTATCGGCGTTAAAATTAGCTGGATCCTTTACCTCTAAAACTTTTTGAGTCAGAAGATAGTTAAGCTCATCTGCTGCTGTTGGGTGAGCAATTTTTGGCGTATCCGAATCTGGCTTGCTACTATTTATAAATTCACCAGTCTTTACGTCTATTTGATTATCTAATACACCGTCATACGTTGGCGCATACACTAAATTATAGTGTTGCTTGTCTTTGTCTTCACTATCTTGTTTCACATATTGTAGCTTTGGTTTTAATGCTTCACTAAACGATGTCTTCGCTACATCTGGTGCAATGACCTTATTTGTAGATGGCCAGTTTTGAATGTCTTGATGATTAATATTTAATCCTTGAAGTGATCCATCTGTACCGATATCTATATTAATTTCATCACCTGTAACAGCAATGCCATTCACGACACGCGGGAATGTGAAATTATGAGATTTATTGTACTCATTAAATGAATAACTGTCAGCTGATTTTGCATAATGGTGTAAATAAGATGGAGCCCATTCTTTTAAGTAATCCATAGCCTTTGATAGAGCTACCTCTTGTGTAATTCCTGATGCTGTCTCTTCAGTTTCTATTAGATCATTACTATAATTATAGAATTGTGTAATTTCACCTGTATTCTTATTAAGTTCTATTGTTATGCCTGAGCCACTACTACCAACCCAGTACATATAATGTAAAGAATAAACCGTTTCACCGGCTTCATTTTCTCTTTCATTGGCACTATCAAAAGTAAGTTTCCCTTTGTCTAAATCAACCTTTATTAAGGATTTTCCTAACGCTTCTGCCTCCTCAGCTGTGATACCTTTCCTTTTTGGTGCAAGTGGCTGAGCTGATAGCTTTTCAAGCGCTTGTGCCTTTGGCGCTTGTGTTGTAAAGCCATTTACCGTTTGCCACTGGCCTGTTAAGGCATGTACACCATAAAAACTTGGAATCGGCACGTACACAAGCTTTACTTCACGCTCGTCCGTTGCAAAATCATAACCAATGTTATAACGCAACTCAACTGATAAATTATCACGCATTTGCTTCAGTATATCCGTTTCACTTTTCTTTTGTTCTTGGCTATCAAACGTTGCCTTATTCGCTATAGACGAGCTACTATACACATTTTCAATGACACCATTACCTAGCACGCTAATCGAAATGCCGTGATCACTAATCGGCACACCATTTTTTACTGGCAGATAAGTAAATGAATAGCTAATTGGTCTTGATAAAGGACCACTCATATAATAGTCATACCCATTGCTATCCTCTTGTAATTGATAGTTCGCAGAATTCGGCAATTTCTTCAAAAAGTTATTAGCAATTTTTTGTGCTTCTTCCTCTGAATATTTTGCCGGGAATAGTGCGTCGGTACTGTTTGCAGGCTGATAGTAGAAAGATTCTAACTCTAATGTATCTCCTTTAAAACTAATACTTCCATAAATATTTTTACCATCAACAACTTTATCAAAGCTCAACCCATGGCGAATCGTCTCGTCATCTCGATAAAAATGATTCCTTTCTAACTGAAAATCCTTATCTGTTAAAAAATTAAACTCAGTCGGAAACAATGTACGGAATTTTTTAATCAATTCATTTTTGGACACTTTTGTATCAGTTGCTGCCACTTGAATTTCAATTTTCTCTGATGCCTCATTTACAGGCACTGAAGCCTGTGCAACCGGTGAAAGCACCCCAATCGAAAATGCTGTAGATGTTAATACAATACCTAACTTTTTAAACTTAACCAAAATATCCCTCCTAAAATACTATTTACCATTATTGTATAGTAAACTCCTAAATTAGTGAATAGTTATTAATATTTAACTTCTTTTTCTTCACTTCGAAGATTCTCTTTCTCTATCTACAAAAGAATAAGGGGAAGTCATTATCATGACCCCCCACTCTTTATTTTTTCACTACATTGAAATTTGAACCGACTAACAGCCAGTTTTGTGGGAATGGTAATCCGAGCTTCCAGTAACCTACACCTCGTAGTTTATATTGTTTTACAAGATTGAATTTAGCTTGGATAGACCTTGCATCTTCAAACCAAACAATATGTGCTCTCCCCTGCTCATCATAATATTCAAAGAACGGTGCTTGGGCTCTCACATCGTACTGAATGGATGCATTATATTTTTTTGCTATTTCAATCGCTCTTTGTGGACTTAGTGCCACTGCATATGGCCCACCTTGTACGAATGGAAGCGTCCAATCATAGCCATATAAATTCTGCCCTAATAAAATTTTATTGGAAGGTATTTCGGTCAATGCATATTTTACGACCGCTTCGACTTCCCTAATTGGTGAAACCGCCATAGGGGGCCCTCCAGAATAACCCCATTCATAGGTCATTAACAAAACAAAATCTACTATTTCTCCGTGTGCCTTGTAATCATGTGACTCATACCATGGTCCTGGCTGATCTGCTCTCGTTTTAGGGGCTAGTGCTGTCGATACTGTAAAACCAGCTGCATGGAGTTTTTCAACAGCTCTTCTTAAAAAATTGTTATAAGGTACCCGTTGATCGCTTCCTAGATTCTCAAAATCAAAATGAATATCTTTGAAGCTACCTATACGCTTAGCTTCCTTAATGATGTTGTCTAACAGTAAATTTTGTACTGCTGTACTTTGAAAAATATCACTTGCCAACTCTTCGCTAAATTGAGAATTTTCTTGGTTTGTAACCACCATCGCGAGTGCTGCCCCGAACTCGCCTGCTACTTCAGGAACACCTTGAGATGGCGGTACTTGTAGAGAACCATCTCGTCTCGCCTGATAACTAAATAATGCAAGATATGTTAAGTACGGACCCGCTTCCCTTGCCTGATCTAACAACATATCACTGACCATTGTCCCTCTTGGCTCTAAGTACGCTAATATTTCTGCCTTCGTCTTTTGCATCGGTGGAATATAGAGGCGTAAGCCAACCCTCAAAGGTTGATTAGCATTAATGCCATTTACTTGTGCAAGTGTTAAATAATTTATGCCAAAGCGTTGTCCTATTGACCATAAGCTATCCCCTTGCTGTACAAAATAAAAATTCCCCACGATTGGGATCACCAACGCTTGCCCAATGACCAAACGATTTGGTTCTGGTATCTGATTGGCGTCTACAATAATTTGGACAGTTGTACCATACATATGTGCAATTCCCCATAAGGACTCCCCAGCCCGTACAACGTGTATTTGAATGTGACTGCCTCCTCTTGAAATGATCATTAACAGCACCCTTTAATTTTATGAATGCATTGAAAGAAACATGTCTCTACAAATAAATAATCCGCATAATTAAGTAAGCTCTTCATAACAATGAATAATCTTCACTTTACTTTCACAACAATAAATTACATTTTTTTGACAATAATATGTATAGACAAAGGAAAATGACTCGACTTAAATACCACTTTTTTTGTCAAGTAGTGGAAATTAATATCATAAATAGTTAGTTTTTGGGTTGTGAATCATATATTAAGGAAGTATAGTTATTTAGTGTCAGGAAATGAATGGAATAGTTTGCAAATAAAAATCCGCGAGTCAAAAAAACTCTTTTATAGTAATAAAAGAGTGTTGTTGTAATTATTTACATCATTCTGACTTAGCTTCAATATTTTGTACTATTTTATCTACATTCGCTAATCACATCATAGTTGTCCATTCTTCACTTGATTCATGTTTTGTATGCATTTATAGGAGGAAGAGAAAAGGGATGGAAAAAAGTAAGAAGCAGAATATGTCCGTCAGTAAAAAACTGACCGTTATCATGGTCAGCATTTTACTGTTGTTTGGCCTCGTAACTATGGGGTTTTCTTATTATATTTTAAAGAATAGTAATTTAAAAGATATGAACCAATCTCTCTATGACAAAGGTATAATTTTATCTCGAACAATCGATTTAGAGACATTGAATTCTATATTACAACAACCTAGTGCCGATAATCAGAAAGTACTACGTTTGACAAAAGAAATGGATACCATCAATGACGAATCAGAAATTATTACCAATCTATTTTTGATTACCATGAATAACGAAAAAATCAATGCTCCTGTTCTTTCATCTAGTGTTTTAGAATTAGGCGCAGAATACAATCAAGACATGCATGAGATGGGTATCTCCGCTGACTTCCTTGCAAGAATTGAAGAAGTATTTGAAAAGAAACAGGCAACTGCTACGGATATTTATAGTGATGAGTTCGGTAGCTATAAAACAGGTTTAACTCCCATACTTGATGAAGATGGATCAATCATAGCTGCTTACGCTATAGACTATGATGTATCGATGGTAACCGCTAAAGCAATGTCAGAAGCTTCATGGATATTATTGATTACAGCTCTTTTCTTAATCGGCTCTTCGATCGTTGTTTATTCGCTATTAAAAAAGAAGCTAACTCCTATTCAACATCTTTCCAAACAATCTAAAAAAGTAGCGGAAGGTAATTTAGAACTCGAACCTTTACTTATTCAGTCCAACGATGAAATTGGCCTACTTACAAAAAATTTCAATTTAATGATTGAGGCTCTAAGAACCGTCATTAAAAGTGCTACAGATGTCTCTACACATGTTTCAAATTCAGCGTATACACTATCAACAAACATGCAAGGGGCCACAGATTCGTACAATAGCGTTGCTGCATCTATGCAAGAAGTTGCTGGCAGTGCTGATTTACAAGTTCAGAAAACACGAGAAAGTTCTGTAACTATCGAGGAAATGAGCATCGGTATCCAGCGTATTGCGATGACCTCAAACCAAATTGCAGAATCTTCTTTACTCGCATCTGAAGAAGCAGAGAAAGGAAATGATTCTACTAACAGATCTGTAATGCAAATGAATGCAATTAGTAAAGCAGTAAATCAATCAGCATCCTCTGTAAAAATGCTAGGCTCACATTCTGATAAGATTGAAGAAATCGTCGGCATTATCACGGGCATTGCTTCGCAAACTAATTTACTGGCATTAAATGCGGCCATTGAAGCAGCCCGTGCAGGCGAAGCAGGAAATGGTTTTGCTGTCGTTGCTGATGAAGTACGTAAACTGGCTGAACAATCAGAGGCATCGGCAAGGGAAATTTCTACCCTTATATCTCATATTCAGGATGATACAAATGAATCCGTGAAAGTGATGGTGCGTGCGGTAGAAGAAGTAGATAATGGATTATTAATTATTAGTGATTCAGAAAAGTCCTTTAGTAAAATTTTAACTTCGATACATCAGGTTTCTGGTCAAATACAAGAACTATCGGCAACTATTGAAGAAATGGCTGCTGGAATGGAAGAAGTAACAACATCCGTCCAAGAAACTGAAGAATTCTCCAAAAACTCTAGGGATAATACAAGGGCAGTAGCACAATCTTCAGTTGCACAGTTAGAAGCTATACATAAGGTTTCTGACGAGGCTCAAGTATTAACCAATCTTTCAAATGAATTATCAAATGTTATTAATGCATTTGTAGGAAAGTCATAACGAAAAAGTGTTCAATGGAAAGTACTTTCCATTGAACACTTTTAAAAAATAGGAGTTGGAATAAGTGAAATTAATTAAAGATTTCGATTTATCAACGTATGCCGCGAAAAAACAAAGTACCAAACAACAGCTACTGCCTGCAAATCGTACGGAATTGTTAACAGATGAAGAAAAGTCATTATATCAAGCATTAAATCAAACGAGCGCCTTTTATCCAAAAGACCAAACAATCCCTAAAGCATTTTATGAAGCAGCTACATTGTTTTCAAAAAGGATCGCATTATCTTTTGATGGAGGAACGCTAACATATCAACAGTTAAACGAACAATCAAATCAAATTGCACATATGCTGATAGCACATGGTCTACGAAAGGGTGATTACGTAGCCATCGTCATGAACCGTAGCAAGGACACCGTAATTAGTCTGCTCGGCGTTTTAAAGGCCGGAGCCGTTTATGTCCCTATTGATCCAAGTTACCCAACTGAGCGCTGCCAATATTTATTGAATGATACAGGTGCTCCATTCATATTAACAAAAGACGAACATAAGCAATTAATTACAGATTTATTACATAACGATTCTTTTTCCCGTAAAGTATTTACACTAGACAAAATTGAAAAAAACTATTCAAAAGAAAATATTGATATCCCTATCCAACCTGACAATTTAGCCTATATTATTTATACATCTGGCTCCACAGGTAAACCTAAAGGAGTAATGCTTAGACATAATTCAGTAATAAACCTAATTACTGATAATCAAAGAATCTATAATTCCACTGAACAAGATGTCTTTTCTCAGTTTATCTCCTACAGCTTTGATCCATCCGTTACAGAAACATTCACCGCACTATTCTCCGGTGCTAGATTACATATGTTAACAAGTATAGAACGGGTATCTATTGAGGCATTTGCTGATATGATCAAACGTGAAAAAATTACAGTTGCTACTGTACCCAATGCTTTCTTTACTCAGCTAGCCACTCACCTACCTGCAAACCAACAAGGTGCTTTTGCAACTCTTAAATACCTTTCAGTAGGGGGTGAAGCACTGATGCCTGCTGTCTTGCAAAAGTGGCAAGATAAATTCGGGATAAATACGGAAGTTGTTAATGTATATGGGCCTACAGAATGTACTGTTATGTCTTCTTATTTTAAAGTGCAAGGAGAAGTAAAAGACAGCTACTCAAGTATCCCTATTGGAAAACCAGTCGCTAATTATGAAATGTATGTTGTAGACAAGGACGATCAACTTTGCCCAATCAATGTACCTGGTGAATTATGTATCGCTGGAACAGGATTAGCTGATGGTTACTTACATCAACCTGAAAAAACTGTTGAAGTATTTGTACCACATTTATTTTCTGATACACCAGGAAAATTAATGTATCGTACAGGAGATTTAGTGCGCTTATTACCAAGTGGTGTAATTGAATTTGTTGGTCGTAAGGATTCACAAATAAAAGTAAGAGGCTTTCGAATTGAACTTGGAGAAATTGAAGCCATTTTAGGTACACATTCGAAAATCCAAGAGGCAGTAATTCTCGCAAAAAAAATGTCAGATGGCAATAATAGCTTGTTTGCTTTCTATACAGTCATTCATGGAAGTAATATAGAACAAACTGATATCAGAGAGTATTTGGCAAGTAATTTACCAGAATATATGTTACCTGAGCGCTTGATAGAGGTACCTAAAATGCCATTGTCCCCTACTGGGAAAATCGATCGAAAACAATTAGCTAAGATTGATATAGCAACACCGCTAACGAGTCATTACGACGCACCAGAAAACGAAATACAGCAAATGTTAGCACAAGCATGGGAGCATACACTTGGCGTTACGCGAGTTGGAATCCATGATAATTTCTTTCATATTGGCGGCCACTCACTGAAAATTCTAGAAATACTTGTTCAAGTTAAAAAACATGTACCATTTTTGAAAATCCAGGATTTTTTCCAGCATCAAACAATCGCAGAACAAGAACACTACATCTCAAACTTCCAAGCTGGGTCTGACGATATAGTTGAAAAATCGGATGACTTTGTTATTAAAGAGCTGATGGAACCTAGCACTCTTCCGGTCAAACAAACTGTAAATCCTTTACCTATGAATACTGTTCTGTTAACTGGCGCGACAGGCTATTTAGGAAGTCATGTTTTATATGACCTTTTAGTTAAAACAAATGTACATATATTTTGTCTAATTAGACAAAATACACAGGCACCGCTTATCGAAAAACTAATAGAAAGTATGCAATATTATTTTGGGGATGCTTTCGTTCACCACATAGAAAATCGTGTAACAGTTATACAAGGAGATTTAGGGAAGCCCGCACTTAATTTATCAGCTGAAGACGAACGGACTCTGTCTGAAAAAATAGATGCCATTATACATTGTGGTGCTGATGTTCGACATTTCGGAGAGGCTACCCATTTCAATGATGTCAACGTTGAAGGTACAAAGTACCTACTTGAAATTGCGAAACGTAAAGCAGGAGTTCACTTCCACCATGTTTCAACCATCGGAATTCCAGAAGAGCTTGCTGCAAGTCAATGGGAGTATTATAAGGAACATAACGATTTTGACTATAATGTTTCGCTTGAAAATGTATATAACCAAAGTAAATTAGACGCTGAAAATCTAGTAAGAAGTGCAGTGAATGACCAAGTACCAGTCTCTATCTACAGAGTAGGCAATTTAACTTGTCATTCTGAAACAGGTAAATTCCAACGTAATATGGATGAAAATGCTTTTTATCGTATGATTAAATCTATGCTTTATTTAGGAAAAACACCAAAAGCAATTTGGCATATAGATTTTACACCAATAAATTATGCTAGTCAGGCACTTGTTGCAATAGCTCATCAGCCAAAAGCGAGCGGACACATTTTCCACTTGTGCAATCCTGTTCCTCTAGCATATCTCGATTTCATTGAAGTTCTGAAAGTTCTTGGCTATGAATTGGAAATTACGACATCTACTGAATATGAAGATTGGCTACTGAATGGAGATCATCCAAACGAATTACATGAATATTTATCATTAGCAATTGCCCAACTAGAAGGTGAAGGAGCAAGTGATTCACCATTTATCTTTAATAGTGACAAAACACAAGATTTCCTAGCCACGACAGATGTTGTATGTACAGCGCCAGATTCATCCTTTATACGCTCAATGATTAAGTACGGAATACAAACGGGGTATTTCCCTGAACCAAAGCTTGTCGGAACTAGATGATGGAAGAAATAGACTCCAGAAAAAATGGCATACATCTATTTGCTCTAAATATTGGTCCACGATTATTAAAATGGGAGTCGGATGCTTTCTTGCTAAAACTTCCCTTCGAAGACCAATATATTATTTCAAGGTATAAGCATTGGTCAGACCGACAAAGAGCATTGTTAGCAAAGGTACTAATTAGATGGGTGATTCGAAAGTTAACTTTTGTAAACCACATACAAATTGACCGGAATGAAACTGGTCGTCCCTACCTTGTTAATGATGAGCATTGGAGTGGTGATTTTAATCTTTCTCATTCAGGTGATTGGATTATCGCTGCACTCACCAACAAAGGTTATGTGGGAGTTGACGTAGAAAAAATTCATTACGTAGACGAAGATGTTATGGCCTATGCCTTATCTGTAGCAGAGTTACAGTTAGTTAACCTAAAACCTAAACAAGATCGATTAGTTTTATTTTATGAACTATGGACAATGAAAGAAGCTATTTATAAAACCGGACTATTCCCAAACACAACACCAAAGTCGCTTGATACAATCCAATTGTTGAGTAATTGTAAAGATATTTATACACAGCGATTCTACATCGATCATAATCATCCTGTTTCACTTTGTTACAATGTAGAGCATCCGGTCGTTCAACTCACAACGTTGAACAGGAATCAGCTAATTGAATAACCACGATAAAAGGAAGCCGCTTCACAGCTCATTTGAACTGTGAAGCGGCTTCTTTTTATCGATTAATTAACTGTAATAATAAGTAATTACAACAGCCGATAGGTTATGAATAACTGTTATAGAACAGTTTTTTGCAAAATAAAAACATTTCTCATTTATCAGTTTACATG
The DNA here is from genome assembly GCF_044762775.1 of Lysinibacillus sp. NPDC096418. NCBI lineage: Bacteria > Bacillati > Bacillota > Bacilli > Caryophanales > Bacillaceae > Lysinibacillus > Lysinibacillus sp. NPDC096418. The sequence goes on along the minus strand of NZ_JBIWEY010000021.1, from coordinate 14,537 downwards.
CACAAAAATTTCAAAATGATTAGTAATATCAAAAAAATATCATTTTATTCATTTACATTTTTAAAACCTGTTAATATACTGGGTTTGAAATCTTGAACAGTATGTATTTCATGATTTCAATCCAATTGATTTCTTAAATATAATTTGTCCCTTTTAGACAAATTATAAATACAAATTTAGGAGATGTTTCAAATGAAATTTTCAACAAGAAAAGTAGCAATCGTAGGTACAGGTTTAGTAGGTGCAAGTGCAGGTTACTCATTAATTAACCAAAATATTTGTGATGAACTATTACTCATTGACATTAATCATGAGCGAGCAGTTGGAGAAGCAATGGACTTGCAACACTGTATAGATTTCACAACATCTCGTACGAAAGTAGCTGTAGGTTCATTTGAAGATTGTACTGATATGGATATTGTCATTATTACTGCTGGCGGTCCGCCAAAACCAGGTCAAACACGTCTAGATACGCTAGAATTAAGCGCAAAAATCGCTAAATCAGTCGTACAAGAAGTCATGAAAAGCGGATTTAACGGAATTTTCTTAGTAGCCTCTAATCCTGTAGACATTATTACATATCAGGTTTGGAAAGAATCTGGTCTCCCTCGTAACCAAGTGCTAGGTACCGGTACATCATTAGATTCATCTCGACTTAAATCAATTTTATCTCAGTACATCGATGTCGATCCAAGAAGTATTCATGGTTACACTCTTGGTGAACATGGTGACTCACAGTTTGCTGCTTGGTCACACTTAACAATTGGCGGAAAACCTTTCATGCAAATATTAGAAGAACAAAAAGAAACATTAGGCAATATCGATTTAGATGAAATTATCGATCAAGTTCGAAAGGCTGGCTTTGAAATTTTACATAGAAAAGGCACAACATATTATGGAATTGGTTGTGCCTTAGCCTCAATCGTTCACTCAATTTTTAACGATGACCACAAAATCCTAGCTGTTTCATCAATTCTAGATGGCGAATATGGATATAAAAATATCGCGACTGGTGTTCCGGTTATCTTAACACGTCAAGGAGTAAAAGAAGTTGTTGAACTTAATTTAACTGATGACGAAAAAGTAAAATTTGATCAGTCTAACGAAGTTTTAAGAAAATACATGGCTACAATTGGTTACTAATTCACTTCTAAGGAGAACATCATGAAAGAATATATTATGCCCCGTGTGTTTAAAGCATCTACTGGTATTGCACAAGCAATCTTTGTAACACTAGGAATTGGATTACTACTCGAGAACATTGGTAAAATGCTAGATTTTCAATCGTTAATATTAATAGGGACTGTCTGTAAAGTTCTGATGGCTCCAGCAATTGGTGCCGGCATTGCATTTATGCTTGGTGCTAATGGGTTAACGATTTTTTCAGCAATGGCTGCTTCAGCAATAGGCGCTGGTTCTATTCAAATGACAGAAACCGGTATTACAATTATTGGTGGAGAGCCAATTGGTGCATTACTTACAGCGACTTTGGCCACGTTTATCGGTAAAAGAGTTACTGGTAAAACACCATTAGATATGATGGCTGTACCTATTCTATCTATTAGCTTAAGTGGATTCTTTGGTATAGGGATTTTTAAAATAATGAGCCCTATCTTAACTACAGTTGGAGGATTTATTACGGATGCTGCTAGTGTGAATCCATTTGTAACATCAATTGTGATCGCAATTGTTTGGGGGCTATTATTACTTTCCCCAGCTTCATCCGTAGCACTTGCAGTGGCGCTAAACTTAGATGGAATTGCGGCAGGTGCAGCACTCGCTGGATGTGCAGCACACTTTGCAGGAATGGCGTTTATTTCTAGAAAAGAAAATGACTTAGGTGGATTTTTGGCACAGGCTATTTGTACGCCAAAAGTACAATTACCAAACATTACGAAGAATCCATTTATAATCATACCGACAGTTGTCTCAAGTGCAATAGTTGGACCAATCGCAACTTTACTGTTCCATTTAGAAGCAACAAAAGAAATTGCAGGTATGGGATTAAGTTCACTTGTGGCCCCATTAAACTTACTTACAAATAGTGATAATAAAATAATGACTATTCTTGAAATGTTAGTTTGCTATATTATTATTCCTATAATCATTTCATACTTCATTACAATATTCTTAAAAAATAAAAAACTAATTATCAAAGGTGATTTTACATTACCACAATAACATAATATTAAAACCTGCTATCAAAATCATTTTACTGACTTTTGATAGCAGGCTTTTTTCTGTTCAAAAATATAAACCTAAATTATTCATAGCCATTCATTTCTGTAAGTATCTTAGAGAATCTCTTTTTTTATATCCCTTCTTGGCGTGAAGTCAAGTGAAAACTGCTTTGCCCAAATCGAGACGGCCAAAATTAAGGAGCATCACCAAAATATGTGCTCTATATAGAGTACACACTACAGGGGGATCTTGAGATTCTATACTGCGAAAGCAAAGAGTATGGGCGTTTATAAATTTGTCAATTTTACAGACTATAAAATTCAGAGGTTAAATTTCAATATTGTAAAACAATAAACTGAGATACTTTTCTCCTTTTACAAAAAAAGCAATCCTACCTGTATAGAACAGATTGGATTGCTTTTAAAATTAAAAATTGATCACATGTAATATTTGAATTGAATTACGATATTAACGAATAGTTTTTACACTATCTCAATACTAAAATAATGATCAGGAATGTGACCACAAGTTTTAGAAAAGAATAGAGAAGTAGTAAATCATTATCAAGCAAACCTTAGCTTACTTTCGAATTAAATAATCGAATGCACCTAAAGCGGCACTTGCACCTGATCCCATTGAAATAATGATTTGTTTAAACGCACTATCCGTGCAGTCCCCCGCAGCAAATACGCCAGGTACATTCGTTGCGCCACGTTTATCGACAACTATCTCACCAGCTTTATTGCGTTCAACTGCTTCACCTAGCCAATCCGTATTCGGTACAAGACCGATTTGAATAAATACGCCAGCTAGTTGAACGTGCTTTTCATCACCTGTTTCACGCTCAATGTAAGTGATTCCATTTACACTATCTGTACCAGTTATTTCCTTTGTTTGGGCATTTTTCAGTACAGTAACATTCGGCAAGCTATACAGACGCTCTTGTAGAACGGAATCGGCTCTCAACTGATCTCCATATTCAAGAACGGTTACATGATTAACAATTCCTGCAAGATCGATTGCCGCCTCAACTCCGGAATTACCACCGCCAATGACAGCAACATCTTTACCTGCAAATAATGGGCCGTCACAATGTGGGCAGTAAGCAACCCCTTTGTTTCTGAATTCAGCCTCACCGGGTACGCCAATATTACGCCAGCGTGCCCCTGTTGAAAGGATAACAGACTTGCTTTTTAACACAGCACCGTTCTCCAATTCAATTTCGATGAGGTCTTTCTTTTCCAAACGTTTTGCACGTTGGATGTTCATAACATCGACGTCATACTCTTTTACGTGTTCCTCAAGACTCGCAGCAAGTTTAGGACCTTCAGTACGTTTTACACTAATAAAGTTTTCGATCGAAGTTGTATCTAAAATCTGGCCACCGAAACGCTCAGCAACAATACCTGTACGAATACCTTTACGTGCCGCATATATTGCCGCACTTGCACCCGCTGGTCCGCCGCCGACAACTAGTACATCAAACGGCTCTTTTTCTGCGAATTCCGATGCATCTGGACCGCTTCCCAGTTCAGCTAGAATTTCTTCAAGTGTCTTACGGCCGCTAGAGAATGGTTCTCCATTCATGTATACTGTCGGCACAGCCAAAATGTTTTTACGTTCTACCTCATCTTTAAAAGCAGCGCCGTCAATCATTGTATGCGTAATACCTGAGTTAAGCACACTCATTACGTTTAATGCTTGTACAACTTCTGGACAGTTTTGACAGCTTAAACTTATATACGATTCAAAGTGGTACTTGCCCTCAATTTTTTTCACTTGCTCAATTACTTTCTCGTCCACTTTAGGAGCTCTGCCGCTCACTTGCAATATAGCAAGAACAAGTGAAGTGAATTCGTGTCCCAGTGGAATACCAGCGAAAGTGATACCAGTATCTTCACCAACTCGATTGACACTAAAGCTTGGTGTTCTTTCTAAATTCACTTTTTCTACTGTAATGCGAGAAGACATCGTGGCTAATTCGTTCACCAGTTCCATCATTTCATGCGAAACTTTATCTTCTCCCACACTAACTTTTAGTAACACATCGCCCTCCATCATTTCAAGATATTGAGCTAATTGCGCTTTAATATTTGCATCAAGCATTATTAAATCTACTCCTTATATTTTCCCAACAAGATCAAGGCTTGGTTTAAGTGTTGCTTCCCCTTCTTTCCATTTTGCAGGGCAAACCTCTCCTGGGTTGTTGCGAACATATTGTGCTGCTTTAATTTTATCAACAAGAACGCTTGCATCGCGACCGATACCATCAGCGTTAATTTCAGCTACTTGTACAACACCATCTGGGTCGATAATGAATGTGCCACGTTGTGCAAGACCAGCCTCTTCATCCAATACATCAAAATTGCGTGAAATTGTTTGAGAAGGGTCTCCAACCATAATGTATTCAAGCTTGCTAATTGCTTCTGAATGATCGTGCCATGCTTTATGTGTGAAATGAGTATCTGTTGAAACTGAGTATACTTCAACGCCTAGTTGTTTTAATGCTGCATATTGGTCTTGTAAATCGCCAAGCTCAGTCGGGCAAACGAATGTGAAGTCTGCTGGATAGAAGCAAACGATGCTCCACTGACCTTTTAAGTTCGCTTCAGAAACGTTGATGAACTCTCCTGAACCGCTATTGTAAGCTGATGCTTTGAATGGTAAAATTTCTTTTCCGATTAATGACATAAAAAATTCCTCCTAGATGTGTTGTTTACATGGTTAGTTTAAGTCATATTTTTAAAACCTAAACCTCAGTAATAATTATAATTACTAACTATAATAATTCTAATTCCATATTGATTATTATATAAGTTTTATTTTTTGTCAATATTATCACTCGTATTTATCATAATACCTAGCTTTCTTGCTTAATAACAATAACTATTATAGTGCTTCTTTATATATTCACATTCTACTTTTATACCTTTAAAAGTAAGTAACTATTTTTGTCACAGCTTTAAATTCTCAATTAAAAACCCAGATTTTCATTTACGAAATATTCTGAAATTAACATAAAGCTAGTTATAAATCTCGAAGCCAGCTAGCGCAAATTCGAATGATTTCCTAACCCCTTATTACAAATGGGCAATTTGATAAATGAAAAGCACCATCATACACGATACTTCTTCATGGAATCATGTTAGATTGTGTTTTTTCAAGTTTATTATGCATGAATTTAACAATCTAGCCGACCACCTGCCGTGATATCGCAGTAAATACACGCCTATCAGTGTTCCCCGTCGTATCCGGCATATGAAAATACACACACTTTTAAAGACGATTATTAATATTGATGCACTATTTGTTAGTATCCATTCACACTCTCGATAGACTTAACCATTCAGGTGATTATAACATCCAAAATATCTATCTCAACATAACAAAAGAAAAGAAATGAAAAAAGAAGCCTCCCAAAAGTTCAGTGAACTTATGAGAAGCCTCCGTTAAAAACCCTTTATGTTAGCATTTCACTTTCATCTTACATAAAACCCAGTCATATCAAGGGTTCAGAAATAGCGGAACTCGGATGTTGCGACTTCCTGTTGGCCTACATCATGCCGCCCATTCCACCCATATCAGGCATACCCATACCTGCGCTTGCTGGTTCTGGAATGTCTGCTACAACCGCTTCAGTTGTTAAGAATAGTGCTGCTACAGAAGCTGCGTTTTGTAGAGCAGAGCGAGTTACTTTCGCTGGATCTACTACACCTGCTTCAATCATGTTTACCCATTCGCCTGTTGCTGCGTTGAAGCCTACGCCGATTTCTTCGCGTTTTAGGCGGTCTACAATGATTGAACCTTCAAGACCTGCGTTGTTAGCGATTTGGCGAACTGGTTCTTCAAGTGCACGAAGAACGATTTTTAGACCTGTTGCTACATCGCCTTCTTCTTTTTCTGCAACTGCAGAAACTGCACCGTATACGTTTAGAAGTGCAGTACCACCACCTGATACGATACCTTCTTCAACTGCAGCACGTGTTGAGTTTAAAGCATCTTCAATACGTAGTTTACGTTCTTTTAATTCTGTTTCAGTTGCAGCACCAACTTTGATGACTGCTACACCGCCAGCAAGTTTTGCAAGACGTTCTTGTAATTTTTCTTTATCGAATTCAGATGTTGTTTCAGCAAGTTGCGCACGGATTTGACCCACACGGCCTTCGATTGCATCAGCACCGCCAACACCCTCAACGATTGTTGTGTTGTCCTTTGTAACAACCACTTTCGCTGCACGACCTAGTGAAGTAATGTCAGCAGATTTTAGATCTAAGCCTAATTCTTCTGTAATTACTTGTCCACCAGTTAGAATTGCGATATCCTCAAGCATTGCTTTACGGCGATCACCGAAGCCAGGAGCTTTTACTGCTACAGCATTGAAAGTACCACGGAGTTTGTTTACTACAAGCGTAGCAAGTGCTTCACCTTCAACATCTTCAGCGATTATTAATAGTGGACGACCTTGTTGTACAACTTGTTCAAGTAAAGGAAGTACTTCCTGGATATTCGTGATTTTTTTATCTGTAATTAAAATGTACGGGTTTTCAAGTACCGCTTCCATTTTATCTGTATCTGTTACCATGTAGTGAGATGCGTAGCCACGGTCGAATTGCATACCTTCTACTACGTCAAGCTCAGTTGTGAATCCTTTAGATTCTTCGATTGTGATAACACCGTCGTTACCAACACGTTCCATAGCTTCAGCGATTAATTGACCAACTTCTTCATCAGCTGCTGAAATTGCCGCTACTTGTGCAATTTCCTCTTTGTTGCTTACAGGACGTGAAATGGCATTAAGTTCTGTAAGAGCAGCTGCAACCGCTTTGTCGATTCCTTTACGGATTCCTACAGGATTTGCGCCAGCTGTTACATTTTTAAGACCTTCACGGATAATTGCTTGTGCAAGAACTGTTGCAGTAGTTGTACCGTCACCAGCGATTTCATTTGTTTTAGAAGCAACCTCTGCTACTAATTTTGCACCCATGTTTTCATATGGATCTTCAAGTTCGATTTCTTTTGCGATTGTCACACCATCGTTTGTGATAAGTGGAGAACCGAATTTTTTTTCTAGAACGACGTTACGACCTTTTGGCCCTAATGTCACTTTCACTGTATTTGCTAATTTATCGACACCTTGAAGCATTAATGCACGAGCGTCTTCTGAGAATTTAATATCTTTTGCCATATTGAATTACCCTCCTGAAATGGAATATTCGTTAAGCCTGATTAATATATAAATATTATTGAATAATCGCAAGAACGTCGCTTTCACGTAAAATTAAGTATTCATTGCCTTCGTATTTAACTTCTGTGCCTGAATATTTAGAGAAAATAATGCGGTCGTCAACTTTTACGTCAAGTTCTACACGTTGTCCGTTTTCTAATATACGACCTGTTCCAACTGCTACTACTTTACCTTCTTGTGGCTTCTCTTTCGCAGAGTCCGGTAGTACAATACCGAATGCAGATTTTTCTTCTACCTCGATTAGTTCGATTACGATACGATCTCCTAGTGGTCTTAACAAGTGAAACAACCTCCTATTAATTAAATATTTCTTTAAATTTATTAGCACTCTAGCATACCGAGTGCTAATACTCTTATTATGATAATAAATCACTTCTTCTTTTGCAAGTGAGAACCTCAAAAAAATTTGTTTTCTTTCCATATTCCTCTACAATAGAAAATAAGCTTATGTAAGGAAAGGATTTTGCAGGTGAATATTTCTCATCAATCAATTAAGTATAAAAAAACAGCACTATACGTTCTACTTATTTACATCGTAATGCAGCTATCTGGCAAGTATCTATTGAAGCCGTTTCACAGCGTGGTCATGAGTACGACCGGTCTTCCTCACGAACAGGCAGTATTTATTACACCAGGGTGGTATATAGCTGTTAGCTTTGCAATTGCGCTAATTCTAAGTTTGGTTTTAACGTCACGTGACAAAGCATTCTGGGATGTCTATCCTGGTGAAAAAGCTTCTATACCAGTTACGATCGTATGGGGCGTCGTCGGCTTCTTCCTTGTGTTCTTTGGGCAAATGATTGGAGCAGCTATTGAAATGACAGTATTTGGTATTGAAGGTGGTTCACAAAATACCGCCGATATCGTTTCAATTGCTAAAGGTGCACCTATTGCCATTCTAGCCATCGTTGTATTTGGTCCTATCCTAGAAGAGTTTGTTTTCCGTCGTGTCATTTTCGGCTCACTCGTACAGACAACAAATTTCTGGGTTGCAGCCATTGTGAGTGCAATTTTCTTTGCGTTAATTCACTTTGATTTCACACACATATTACTATATACAATTTGTGGTTTAATTTTCGCTTTTTTATATCATCAGACGAAGCGAATCTGGGCGTCCATCATCGCGCACATTATGCTAAATGGTTTTGTGACATTCGTACAATTCTATGCAGAACCATTGCAAAAGTTTCTAGAAGAAGCTCAAAAAATGCAATAACTTTTCATTAAAGCCGCTCCGGGTATCGTTATCGGGGTGGCTTTAATAGAAATTTACATAGTTCTATATCAATACCGTTTTTTTATGCCTCAGTGGATTATCCCTCGTAAAAACAGGTCACTTCTTCTCTCTTCGGATCATTCACTCAGCCAACAACAGTTTACCCCCACAAAATATAAAAAAAATCGTTGCACATTAGATGCAACGAGTTTTCATGATTATTTACTATTTAATTCTTCAATTTGTTTGCGCTGTTGTTCAAGCGCTTCTTCCACCAAACGTTCTTGTTCCGCCACTTGTTCCTCTTTTAAACGCATCTCTTCTGATTTTAGATATTTACGGTAGCCTATTTTCGCAATCCAAACACTAAATTCATAGAGTACGAACATTGGCACTGTTACGATTAAATGACTCATTAAATCTGGTGGTGTAATCATCGCTGCTAACACGAAAAGACCAAAGTAAGCATATTTTCTATACTTCACCATTATCTGAGGATTTAATATACCTAAACGTGCAAAGAATAATAGAATAATCGGTAACTGGAATATAAATCCGAAAGGTAACGTTATTTGGAATAAAAAAGAAAAATAATAATCAATGCCAATTGTCGGCTCAATTGCAAGACGTACATTTAAATCCATCATAAAGTTTATTATGTATGGAAATAGCACTGCATAAGAAAAAACAATCCCAGTTACAAATAATATAAACGCAAACGGGATATAGCTTAACGTCACTTTACGTTCCTTTTCATACAACCCTGGCGTTACAAATGCCCACAGCTGATACAAAATAATAGGCGACGTCAGTAACAAAGCAATATAAAAAATCATTTGGAAATAGATTTTTATAGAATCTGTGACTTTGAATGCGTTTAATTCTAAGCTTTGTGCACTATCGCTTCTTTGTAAGAAGTGTATAAGTGGTTCTGCCAAGAAAAACCCACCTACAATCGCAATAACAAAGAAAACGACTACGAAGTAAAGTCGTTTCCTTAATTCTTCTATATGTTCAATGACAGTTTGGTTGTTTGAATTCATGTTATAGAGACATCCTTCAATTACTTATCATCGTTTTTTACATCGATGACTTTCTTTTTATCATCATCATCATCGTCAGCTAAACCTTTAGTAGCATTTTTAAACTCGCGAAGTGTAGAACCCATAGCTTTACCTAGCTCTGGTAACTTCTTAGGTCCAAAAATTAAAATCGCCACAATTCCGATGATGATTAGGCTCATAGGACCAATACCCATTACAGCCACCTCCTCTTTATATCCATCATTTTAACTTAATTTCTATCATTTGGCTAACTAATTATATGTGAATGTTTTTCGTCTAGTTGTCAGTTAATTTCAAAAAATATAGCATGGTTATTTGACAAAACTTCCAACACGCTATGTAATTTACTCAATTTTCTTGATTACGAATCAAATAAATTAACGCTTGCAATTCTACCGACAAATCAATTGTTAATAGCTGCATCGAATCTGGGACCGTAATACGCTCTGGCGTAAAATTCAATATACCCTTAGCCTTCATCGCCGCAAGTCGATCTGCTGTCTTTTGTGCTGAACGAGATGACACCGTTAAAATAGCAAGCTCTGCGCCGTATTCTGCATATTTTTCCTCTAGTAAATCTGGATGATACACAGGAATATTGCTGATCATCTTACCTTCTTTAGGTGCTTTAGAATCAAATGCAACAACGATATGTGTATTGTGGTTTTTTTGAAAATTGTATTTTAGTAAAGCATTTCCTAAGTTCCCGACACCGATTAATGCAACTTTTGTCGTTTCATGCTGATCAAGTGTCTGACTGAAAAATGTCAGTAAGTGCTGGACATCATAACCGTAACCTTTTTTGCCAAGCGCACCAAAGTAAGAAAAATCTCTTCGAATTGTTGCAGAATCAATTTTCATCGCTTCACTCAATTCTTTCGACGAAATACGTTCCTTGCCTTCTTGTGCGAAGTTTTGAATAAATCGATAGTAAAGAGGAAGTCTTTTTGTTGTGGCTTGTGGAATTTTTACTTCTTGTTTCAAACTTGCTCCTCCTCAAAAAAACATCAAATTCGCCTTGGCGTTTTTTCAGTCACTTCTCTGAATAACAAAATTGGTGACATACGCCGCTAGCTAAAGGTAAATCGTTTCAATCTTACATGACAGCTTGGAATAAGTAAAGCACTGACATTGCAAGCAAATCTATCATCCAGTACACTAATAAAGAATTGAGGTGTCACGAATGATTGTATTACAAGTCAATCAACTATATAAATCCTTCATTGCAGATGAAATTTTAAGTGGCGTGAAATTAGAAGTTCAACACCGTGATCGCGTGGCATTAGTTGGACGCAACGGTGCTGGTAAGTCCACTTTACTAAAAATTATCGCCGGTCAAATGTCATATGATTCTGGCGATATTATCATTCCAAAGGGTGTACGAATTGGTTATTTAGAACAGCATGCTGGGCTAAATTCGACATTAACGATTTGGGACGAAATGATGACAATTTTCGAACCTCTTCGTGCGCAGGAAAAATTACTACGATCATTAGAACAACGAATGGCTGATCCAGCTGTTTACGAAGATGGAGACCTGTATGCGAAAGTAATGTCTGAATATGATCAACTACAGCATGATTTTAAAGAGGCCGGTGGTTATCAATATGAATCAGATACACGCTCGGTCCTTCATGGAATGCAGTTCTTCCCTAATGACTATGAAAAAGCGATCAGCTCCCTTTCCGGTGGGCAACGAACGCGCCTTGCGTTAGCGAAGCTTCTATTAAGTAAGCCAGATTTACTCATACTCGATGAGCCGACTAACCACTTAGATATTGAAACTTTATCTTGGTTAGAAACTTATTTAAAGAGCTATGAAGGCGCGATTTTAATTGTTTCGCATGACCGCTACTTCTTAGATCAAGTCGTATCGATTGTCTATGAGGTATCTCGCCATCGTGTTACAAAATACACTGGCAACTATAGTGCCTATTTAGATGAAAAAGCGAAAAACTATGAACGTGATATAAAAATGTTCGAACGCCAGCAAGATGAAAAAGTAAAACTGGAGGAATTCATTCAAAAAAATATAGCACGTGCTTCAACAACAAAGATGGCGCAAAGCCGTCGTAAAATGCTCGAGCGTACAGAATGGATGGACTCTCCTGATGGTGATGAGAAGTCAGCAAGTTTTGGTTTTTCAATTGATCGTCAAAGTGGCAACGATGTACTATCTATCGATGGACTAGCTGTTGGTTATGGTGACAAGCAAATTTCTACTGGCATTACACTTCGTACATTTCGTGAAGATCGTATCGCGCTCGTTGGTCCAAATGGTGTCGGCAAATCAACACTCCTTAAAACAATAGTGAAAGACTTACCTGCACTTGCTGGGGATATCCGCTATGGTACAAATGTACAAATCGGTTACTACGATCAGGAACAAGCAAAGCTTTCTAGCAATAAGAGTATTTTAAAAGAGTTATGGGATGAATGGCCATTAATGAATGAAAAAGATATTCGTACCACTCTTGGCCGCTTCCTATTTAGTGGTGAAGATGTTGATAAAACGGTGAATTCTTTATCTGGTGGTGAGAAAGCACGCCTTGCACTTGCGAAGTTAATGATGCAAAAGGCAAACTTTCTCATTCTTGATGAGCCGACCAACCATCTAGACTTAGACAGCAAAGAAGTGCTAGAAAATGCACTTATCGATTATCCTGGTACGTTATTATTCGTTTCACATGACCGTTACTTCATTAATCGTATTGCAACAAAAGTCATTGAACTATCTGGTGAAGGTTCATTTGAGTACTTAGGGGATTATGATTATTATCTTGAAAAAAAACAGGAGCTTTTAGAGATTGCACAAATGAAAGCTGCAGCTCAACCACAAACACAGACAACAACATCCGATAAGACATCTACCTCTAAAATCGACAAAGAGGCAAAAAAACGCGAACGTCAGATACGTCGCTCTATTGAAGAATTAGAAGGTAATATGCAAGCCGCGGATGTAGAAATTGCTCGTCTAGAAGAAGCACTTTGCGATCCAGAGATTTTTACAGATCATGAAAAAATTTCGAAATTACAGGGTGAATTAGACGCCGTAAAAGAAAAGCATGAGCTACTAGAAATGGAATGGCTTGAACTCAACGAAGAACTTGAAAATATTATTGTATAAAACTCCTTAAAACCATGTGCATTGTCACATGGTTTTTCCTTTACTTCCACTATTCTTTCGTATATATTGGTCAAGTGCTATTTTTCGACAAAAAATGCCCACAATTTTATACACACTACGAATCTAGTAATACCAACATATCAACAGACTTTTCCACATTGTCCACAGTTCTAAAATCTTTAATGCCCCATTTATTGTGTAAAACTCACCACAATATATAGAATAATCACAACTTACCCACAACTTATCCACAGTTTGTGCATAAGTACGGATGTTCGTAGTTTTATCTTAGGATTTTCCTTGTGTAAATTGTGGATAAGTTTTCTGAAAAATATGTCACTTTATATTTTTTTGTGTAGAACTTCTATTTTCATAATTTTCATTCTCTTTCTCCTTACTTTACTTTTTTACAAAAATAAATTGTACTTCCCTTTTTGCGTCCTACCTTAGGATTTGCAACGTTAATAAAATTTCAGTGATTTTTGAGATTCTAATGAGCTCATTTTCACTAAGTTAAAATGGTGTTCTCCAAATCTCTAGATTTTAAGAATCAAGATTATCTGTTTTATTCACCCTCTCTTAAGTAAGGCTATTGCTAAGTTACTTATCTTGAATAATAATTTGATTTCCCCCATGGGCTACTCGCAAAACATCCTCATATTTTTCTTCGATGACCTCTGTATTTATTTGCCCACATCAAATAACTTCTAGTTTTGGATACTTATTTGCTTCATCTATTGTAAATAAAGGTAACTCGTAATTTGCCCCGTATAACCGACAGTGTCAGTAAATGTTCTTCTACAGTTAGATTTCCCTCATGATGTAATAAACAATCTAAAATATGAATTGCATACATTGAATTAGTATGCATAATTTTTTTTGTAGTCAGAAGAAAAATGTTCACTCGTAATTTATGAGATTAGCTCCTTCTTCATTTCCATAATGTTGATTTGACTCTGCATATAGTGATGAAAATACTTGTTAGGCAGATTGTATTATCAACATCTCATCAGAGAGCCTACAAAAGGCATTTGTTAAAGAAGTGAACTTGTTAATAGGCCACGTTGCTCCAATCTTTGCAGAAGAATCGATTAAACTCGTTACCGAAGAGCGCGCAAGACTTGGCTTATACGTATACGTATACGTCCATGATCCTGAGTTATCTCGTATTGCGCAAATTAAAGCTCAAGATGTGGTTGATAATGGGTATTTCGAACATAATTCGCCGACATACGGCAGTCCAGGAGATATGTTGACGCACTTCGGCTATTTCTGGTCACTCCAGGGTGAAAACCTTCACTGGGGCTCACAAACAGCTAAAGGGGCTGTTGATGCATGGATTAAATCACCAGGTCACTATGCTAATATTAAGCATACGGAATTCAGGAATATCGGTGCAGGTTATGCGGTCGATGCGAACGGCAAACCTTACTGGGTTCATATGTTTGCAACACAATAATAACTATGTATGATTTCTTTCTTGATTTATGGTGAAAGGTTTGGGAATGGACTACAAACCTTAACTTTTAAACAAGAGTTCCTATTTAATAGGCCCTTCCATAATCAAGAGCTTTAATGAAGTAATGAAAAGCCCAATTTCTCTAAACTGTGAACTGAACCCTATAAAGTAGACAGTTTAATAAAAGACCATTTGCTACATTAAACAGCGATTAAATGACTTCGGTATGCTGCCGGAGTCATTTT
>NZ_JBIWEY010000020.1:0-81979 GCF_044762775.1 Lysinibacillus sp. NPDC096418 | reverse complement strand
TAAACGGCTTAAGCCCTCTAGAATACAGGGTTCAAGCCGCTTAAAGTATTTTTATTATTTCCACTGTCTACTTGACAGGGAGCAGTTCAAAATTAGCCGAGCTGGTCTTTTTGTTAAATTATTGAGTTGCACTTTTTAAAACAAAATAAAGAAAAATTAGTTGAAATAATACAACATCTATAAATACTATACCCAAAATAGCGAATGATACCATTTTAATTTCAGGATAGCTGCCTTCAGCAAATACAAAAACTCCATTTAGCCAAGTACTCTAGTTTAGTTTGGAGTTACTTCCTAATCATGAAATACTTAAATTCTTTAATTTTATGCCTTTCCATAGCCATTGAAAAAGTACCTCTCATGACTAATACCTAATTAATATTACCTGTTGGGTATAATGTAGTTCCTCCAATTGAAACTTTTATTTCATTAGATAATGGAACATTGTATTCATCAATAATTGTTCTCCACCAATCCCATGCAAGACCTGTACATTCTCTTGCATAAATTCTTATGTTTTTTGAATTAGGCGGAAGTGGTATTACTGTAGAGAAATGAGCTGTTTTGTCTTTCCAGTTTCCTTCCCAAGTTTTATGATTTAGTACTTCTTCCCCATTTTCATCATATGAAAATTCATCCCAGGCTACTTCAAATTGAGCAACATATGCACCATAATGATCAAGGATGATGCTACCTTTAGAATATTCTGTAGTTGTCGTCTCGATATAATCTGTACTGTTATGAACAGCAGCAATTGAATTATCCTTTAAGAAAACACTAGTATATGAAATTGGGTATGCTGGATTTTTAAGACTAAATTCTGCATTATCTTTAATTATTTTTCTAATATCATTAAAGTCTTTTGAGACAACCTGATTATGCGCTTGTGAATCTCCGCCTAATACTACAGCAGTAAAGGAACTTTCTTCAAAAATATCTTTGTACTGTGAACTAGTCTCTACATTGGTATTGATATCATTCAGTAAGGCTTTAAAAGCAGCTTGTACATCCTTACTCTTAGAGCTTGTTTCTAATTTCACATAAATGGTTCTGCCATAAGCTACATTTGACACCATAACGGGAGGGGCATCATTACTTACCCCTTTACGGGTTAACTCTTCAAAAAGAACACTATCATCAAAAAGGTCTGATGGATTGTTTGGTAGTTCTGCACTTACGGTATAAAATATTTGTTTATATGCCGCAACCATCACTTTTTTCTCTCCGTTTGTAATCGCATTAAAGTCAATTCCTAGTGAATTGTCAAGAACTTTGGCGTTAACATTCAGAGTGCTAGCTATTTGAGATTTGCTATAAACCATAGATTCTGAATATTGTAGTCTTGCAGGTAAAGTATGGCTTGTTGAATATTTCTCACTCCATGTAGATATCAACTCATCTACTGTCCCAGACACATTACCATATGTTGGATTATCTACAGTCATAGTATTTTCTCTTTTCATGCCAGGTAAATCTATACTAATATTTAGCGGTTTTCTTTTGGCCACCAATAAACTAGGTTGATTGTCTGCAAAAGCTTTGTTTGCAAGTTGTAAGGCTCCTGGATAGGCACGATTCGTAATAGAATCGATAATTGAAATATCCACCGGTGAAGTTGTAAGTGATTTTTTGTTACGTTCAACCACTATAAATTTATTATTTGAGTTAATTCCTTCTTTTGGAACAAAACTATCAATTTTATCACCATTCACTGCTAAAACTTCGCTGCTATTGTAGTTCAAGTTTGCTATCCCAGTATCAATGTCATTAGATTTGCTTGTTTCACTAGGCAAATTAGTATCAAGTGGTTCAGCAAAGGAAATAATTGGATAATTTATAATGCATAAACTAACAGATAAACATACTAGAAATTTTATTACTTTAAAATAATTTTGAATCCTCAAAAAAACCACTCCTTTTTTAGGAAATTATACCATAGAAGTATTCGGTTTAAATACAGTAGTTTAGTTGGGTATTTGGTTTGTTACAGATCCAACAAGTGGTAAATATGTTATATTTGAATATTAAATGGAATGCAAAAAGACCAAGATAGCTTAATTGTCATCTTGGTCATGTTTATTCCTCTACTGAGATTCAACACTTTCTTTATTGGTAGAAATAATAAATAAGATATCAGGGTCAGAAGTAGAAATTGAAACTAAAGCATCGTCTTTTTTATATCGACTTCCCCAGTATTCCTCACGCTCTTTTTCTACTTCTTTTACTTTCTTCCATCCATTTATCATTAAGGTAATTTTATAATCAAGTGGAATTCCTTTGTTGGTGTGATGATGGAATCTTGTTGTAATTGCAATTGCACAAAAAATGTAATTCGCTTAAATAAAGTTTCTTCATGCCCTATTTGTAGTGGGAATGTTGTTCAGCCTTCGGTTCCTAATACTTTTACAACAGGAGCAATTTGGAGAAATCCAGCTACAGAGACGATCGTTGTTACTTTATTGAATAAAACTGATGCACCCCAAACAGTGACAGTATCAGTATTAGATTGGCAAAATTGTGCCCAAGAAGAGATGCCAAAAGAAGCATTCTTATGTGGAGAATCTCAACCTTCACTTTTTAATGGAACACCAACCCCTCTTACTTTTACAATTCCAGCAAAAAAACTACTTGTCGTTCATGCAACTCCGCAAAATGCTTGGCAACCAGCTGATCCATGTTATGAGGTACTAGTGACATTACCACCAACTGCTATTAATCCATTCTTGCCTGGTGACCCTATCACTCCAACGGATCCATGTATTTTGAATACTTGGGGAATTAATAATGCAGGTGTACCTCAGGAAGGAAACACAGTGTTACATCGCCAGTTTCAACGAACTATTTTCATTTGAAATTATGAAAGGTGAACTACTTAGTAATCATATATGAGAAGGGCTAGGCACTCAATTAATTAAGAGCCTGGTCATTTTCGTTTTTCCAAACAAAAAAGCCACTCGTATGAGTGACTTCTAATATAAATCTATTCTAATCCTATTTGAGTTTTATTCATTAATTTACCACTTTGAATAGTGATAGAAGCGTTAGAAAATGCTGTTTGACCAGCATAGGTATATATTTTTAGATCCCCAGACTCAGACATTAAGTCTCCTTCACCGCCAAGAATTTCAAATACTTGAGCTTCTGTCATGCCGTTTTCAAGTTTATTAAATTGGTCAATTGTTATTTTAACATCTGAAGAACCCATACCTATTTGAGTTTTGTTTATTAATTTACCAGCTTGGAACATCATATTAGCTGCAGATAAAGTCCCATCAGTTTCAAATTCGTACAAAATAGTATGATGCGGTTCACCAGCTGTGCCAGTTTCAGAAAGGACTTTTCCTTCAGAGCCAACAATCTTAATTACTTCTTCATATGTCATACCTTCTGTGATTTGTTTAAACTTTTCTTCTGTTAATTTGTTTGATGGGGTTTCTTCTTTAGTAACTGGTGCAGATGTTTCCTCTTTTGGAGATTCCTCTACAGACTTATCATCCTTTTCCTTAGAAGTATCTTCTCCACATCCTGCTAACCCTAGACTTAATACTAATGCAGCACTAAAAATTAATTTTTTCATATAAAACTGTCTCCTTTTATAATAAAAATGTGTAACTGAATATAACTATACCAAAATTGTTAAATTGTGTCATTTGGAAAAATGGAAATAAAAAAAGACAACTGATATTAGTTATCTGTCTTAAAACAATTTTTTTATTGTCCGTTTCAATGACGGTTTACGTAGTTTCTTAATTAATGGCTTAGGTTTCTTAAACTTTATAGGCTTAACTCCAAATGCTTCGTACAATTCTTTCTTCGCTTGTTTCTTTAATTGACGTTTCTTATTACTAATCAACTTTTTAAGCATGGTTAGCCCTCCACAATCCGAAAACCTATCTTTTAACTCTTATAATCTTTTAAGTTTTAAACATGCAAATAATATTATGAGTCTTGAAAATTAATTAGCTTTGCAAGCTGAAAAGAAAAAGGACTGGATGAATGAGTACCAAATGATGCTATTTGATTTCATGCATTCATTACCATTAGCAGATAACTTGAAAGACGAATTACACAAAGTTGTATTGGCTGCTCAAGTAAAATCTGTGGAGGACTTTGTAAAAGCTAAAAATGTACTGTTTAAAATTGCTACTGATATTGTGGATGGCACATTGACAGTAACAAGTACATTACGTGCGGTATTTACAGGTGCATTTAACAAGGCTACGGAGCGTTTAAGTAATAAGGTGACTAATTCATCATCTATAGAGAAGCTCCATCTAAAGAACGTACAGTACCGTTTTATAACTGGCTTAATGAGCGTGATAGTAGTCCGCAAATAAAATAGTAGCAGACCGTGTAATATAGAAAATTGGCTTGAATGGTAGGAGGGAATAAGAATGGATAAATTTATACCATACGTAAATACATTGGGTGATGACGGGATTTGGAGAAAGACATATTACCCGAATTTGAAATTAACAATCAAACGATTAAAAGATTGTAGAGCTGAACGTCGTTTATCAATAGAAGAATTCAGTAAGTTAACACTTATAGATAAGGATAATTTGATGGATATTGAAAGTGGTGAACCTTTGATGAGTCCAAGCTTCCTGAAATTGATTGCTGACTTCTATATGAAACCAACCGATTATTTCTTATGTGCTGATAATAGCGGTGATGAACAATTAATTTTAGATAGAAGGAGATGGGAAGGTATGTCGCATTTTGAGTATATGGAACAACAAGGGCAGTTAAATATATTTGATTTTCTTTCGGTCCAGGAATTGGACAGTGGACCGATTACGAACAGAAAGCCTTCCACAGTTGTGAATAAGATTGTTGATATAAAGAAGTATAAAGGCGCAAGTAAACGAGGATATATCGTTCGAAGGTAAAGAATAAAACGGATCGTACAGTTAAATGAAAAACAAGCTGATCTCCTTAGAGTCAGCCTGTAAATTATTATTTTCAATCAGCAATTTTAATAACGACCAATGATGGTTTTGTATAATCGATGTTTCCAGAGGCACTTAAGACCCTAATGCTAAGTCTATCATCTTTGTTTAATCGTAGTAGTACTGTATTTCCTATGGTGTTACCCATAAATGAGGATATAGCGGGAACGACGGCTCCGTTTGCAATTTCAATAAAGGTTCCAAATTCGCTGCCAGGCACAAAGAATTCATCGTTGATGAACAATCCAAGCCGTACACTAGTAGCTGAAGCAGTACTGGTACTGTCCGAAAGTTCAACTAAGATGTTCATATTGATTTCGTATACGCCACCGGTGGCAACTTGAAGATCGGTAGTACTATTAGGAATTGGGGCAGGATTTACATTCAATGACGGACCAGGTGTCGAGAAATTAATTTTCTGCCCTAAATCAGGTGGTGTAACTGGAGTTATAATTGCGCCTAATGAAGAGAGATTGTAAAATGATCCATATGCTTCTTTTGGCGGTTCTGGAATAGGCGGTATACAGGCCGCGTCAATAGCCCTGAACGGTCTAACCCCAGTGCAATTGAATTTTTCATTACTGCACCGTCGACAACCACAACCTGATTGATGACATCCATTATTATTTGATTTCATATTAACACCTCCTTTTTTATATCATTCTATTCAAGCATGTTATTAAACGGATGTGTCACTCGACTATCTAGTGTCCGAAAGAGGTGCTTAAATTAAATAACCATTTATAAGACCACTCCATAATGGGTGGTTTTTTTATGTCGCAATGGTAAATGGAAATATATATCCAAATGAATTGTGTATGGGGTATTATTAAACTATTGTTTCAGGGAAATGAATGGGTGTATTTTTAAAAAAATGAAAGTAGTCAGATATATCTCTGTTTTTGTAATTGCATTTATAGTTGAGGGAGTCTTGTGAATGGTAAAGGTTCAAAAGAATAAATCGAAGTTAGATACAATAATAATAATTGCTATTGTTTTTTATTATCTGCTCGGGAAATCGCTAAGTAATTTTTATAATTTCTCTGTTACGATGAATTATATTTACTGTGCTATACCGTATCCATTTGTTATGCTGTACGTTTATAGATTCAAGAAGAGTAATAAACCGAGGCTTTAGTTGAATAAACCAATAAAAAGACCACTCCGTGATGGGTGGTCTTTTTATTTATTAATTATTATTGGTTGATATTTACATATGAAACAGTAAAATAACATTTAAAAGAGGTGATCTTTCATGAATGAACTATTAGAAGTTGCAGAAGTAGCTAAAAGACTTAAATGCAATAGAAATAAGGTTTATAATCTTATTAAAAGTGGTCAACTAGTAGGATTAAAACTTGGTCGAATGAAAGTATCAAATATTGAACTTGATGGTTTTTTAGTCAGAAACGCTGGTAAGGATTTAACAGATTCCTTTAACGTTAAGGAATTATAAAGGCGAAGAAATATGCATACTCAGCATCTAAATGTAACTCTTTCAATTCCAATACCAGAAGATATGGTTTTAATCAAAAAAGTTGAACTTGAGAAATTACATGAACAAAGTTTGACTGGTGTTTATTGGACAATGAAAGACCTGGAGCAAAGTACCAATAAAAAACAAGTGTGGCTAAAAGAAAATATCCTTTATCCTTCTAAGTTTAGGAAGCAATTAGATGTAAATTGTGGAGGGTTTTTATATTGCGTCGAGAGCTAGGTAACGCACAGTTTTTTATGTAAGCAAGCTATTCTAATAATTGACCAACAAAAAAAGAATGAAGCAATTAACCCCAATCTCGCTTAACATAAAATATAAAAACTTGCCCCCGACAACGCTATTTTAGGTAAACCGTAGTCAGTGATTTTGATAACCTTAGAAAAGCCTTGTAAACCTTGATATAACAACACTTTTAAAAAAATGGAGCCGGATTATACAATATCCGACTCCATGCGCACATAACCTTTTAAATCATCGAACACTTCTAAAGTGAATGAATTTGAATCTGCTTGGGGGCTTACTCCTTTTTGCACAAATTGAAGGAATTCATCAAGCGCTTTTTTTGAACCTTCTACTTCTACCTCGATCTGGTCTTTATCATTCAAAAGACAGTAGCCCTTTAACCCAAGTTCAATTGCTTTTTGTTTAATAAAAAAGCGATAGCCAGTGCCATATACATCTCCAAAAAACTTAATCAATGCGCGTTTATTCACACTAAAACCTCCTACTATAAGAAGAGGGGTATACCCTCTTTAATTACTGCATCACACGTTCTTTTTCTAACAGATTAATTAAGTTATTTATGAAGTATAGTACACGCTCAGAAGCTTGATCTACTTCTTTTAAATGCATTTCTGCTTGTTGAATATTACCAATAGCATGAGCTTCAGCGGCCAACTTAGCCGATTCATGAACACATGCATGGTATTGATCTAAATCACGGTAATCTTGTAAATGTCCGAAGCGTTCGACTGTTCTACTATTTGTATACCATTTCCCAAGGCGACAATCTTTATGAGATGAAACATCGCTAGGTTTAACGTTTTCAAGTCCTAGGAACATATTGTAGACGCGCCATTTCCATAAAATATGGTCTGCCTTTGATAGTTGTAATAACGCAATAGAAGAAAGCTGTACGTTATTATTCGCAATTATATCATTGCGGAATCGATTAATTTCTTGCCCTAGTAAGTGAATATCACTAGATGTATTTTGGCTATATTCTCGATTGTCATCTTGTAGGTTTGAAATTTCAATCATACGAGCAGATACTTCATCAATGGCAGCAGCTTGCTCTTGCGAAATGGCTGCTGTATTTGTTACATCTAAGTTAATGCTTTCTATAGTACTAACAATAGCATTAAGTAATGGTAATGATTCCTTAGCGTCAACCGTTGCTTCTTTAATAATAGCTGTTGTTTCAGTTATTGATTTGGATACATCGTTAGAGTAACTCTTTAAATGATGAACATTCGAAGAAACTTCACTCAATGCAGATACAGTATTCTCAGCAAGCTTTCGCACTTCTTGCGCTACAACAGCAAAGCCTTTCCCATGTTCGCCAGCTCGAGCCGCCTCAATGGAAGCATTTAGAGCTAGTAAGTTTGTTTGATCTGCGATTTGGTTTATAAGAGTAACAACATTTTCGATATCATTTACACGTTTTTGTAGTTCCGTAAATGAATGAACAATTGTCGTAAATGTTTCCTCTGTTTTGAAAATTTCTGTTAATGCAAGTTCAATCGCATTTTTCCCGCTTACAGCATTATCGACAGATTCAGTTGTTTTTTCAGAAATTTGCGAAGACATACGCGCAACATCATTTATTGAAGCTGCAATTTGTTCGGTTGCTGCAGTAGAAGATTGAATTTCCTCATTTTGTTTATCTAGACTAAATACTAGATCTTTCATATACATTATTTTTGCATTGACGTCCATAAGTGAGGAAATTTCAGACACGACATTTTCGATTATTCGCTCAGTTAGAACTTCCACTAATAGTTCTTGGTCGACATTTACAGCTGATTGGAAGGATTTCATATACTCAAAAGCTTTATAGGGTTTAAGTCCAAAGTTATGTAAAATATAAGTAGTAATATAAAAAGCAAATTGATTGAATACGACAATTAGTTTCCCAGGCTCATACTGATTTTGTCTAAACAGGTTGAAAAATTTCACCGTTTCATCTACATAATTATCATCCCTTGCGCCAAGGAAGAACTGTGACAAGTATCGATTTATATTATCATCACTGATTGTTTGTTGAGAGGAGGGTGAAATTTCACTCAAGTAGTTTTTAAAAATACCAGCCATGGATGGGGTAGTATCTTTTAATGTATCAAAAAGTGTCTTTAAATTTTGTTCATCTTTAGCGTTAAAATTATTAAAAGCTAGTGTTTTTTTGAAACGGCCTGTGGCACTTAAATCAGTTCCTCGCTTTAACAATTCATCAAGTTCTGCCTTAGGTCGAATGCTTGAAAACATAGAAAAAACCTCCCAAAGTAATTATTGCATAATAAATTCATAGTAGCATATTTCAGAGTGTTTTAATAGACATTTCACATGTCTTTGCTAAAATGGAAAGTACTCTATAACAGCAAGGAAAGTGGCGAATCTATGTATACAATACTTTACATGAAAGCAGATTATGAGCCTTGGTGGAAATTTGACGGCTGGCAAAAATTTATCGTTACAGATGAAACATTTGAAACAAAAATTTTATTTGAACATGCACTGCAAAAGAAATTGAATGAATTTCGACAAGCATATGAACATGAAGATAGTAAAGAAGGGAAGTATTGGGCCTTTTGGTCAGAGGAAGAGAGCTTTTATTGTGAAGCTTGTGATGATGATGCCCAGCTATATCATGGAATTGTTGCGATTGAAACGAAAGAATTGAAGAGTTATAATCAATAACATTTTAACAACCTTAATGGCTAAGTGTAGCTCATCATTATAACTGGGGGGTCTGCTCAGGCTGAGTGTTTTCCGGGGGGCGTCTGATGAGCAGATTCACGCGGCAAGCCTTGCTTCAATCAAGGCGGATTTTAAAATCAGTAAGTACTTTAATTAAATGGTATGCCAGACTTTTATTGATGAACCGTAAGTGTGGGAGTTTTGGTTATTATTTGAAATTCAAAGCGGATAGGACCTTTAAACTATGTAGCCAATTTAGAAATTTTTCTCCAAAATCACTAAAAATTTTTATTCATCATTTGACATTTATATGGATAATGTTTATACTAAGCTTAACAATAAAATTGCTTCACCGTAAACAGCATGAATTCACATATTACAAAAAGTGATCGCGTTTGTTCGGTACTCTTTGTAATATGTGAATTTTTCATTCGTTGAAGAAATTACATATTGTTCACTTTTATTTTTTTGGAGGTTTTCTTACATGAAACAAGGTACAGTAAAATGGTTTAACTCAGAAAAAGGTTTTGGATTTATCGAAGTTGAAGGCGAAAACGATGTATTCGTACACTTCTCTGCAATCCAAGGCGAAGGTTTCAAAACTCTTGACGAAGGTCAAAAAGTGGAATTCGACGTTGTTGATGGCAACCGTGGACCACAAGCTGCTAACGTAACTAAACTTTAATTCTCTGCAATTAAAATTACATTCGTTAACTTAAGACATCCTATTTAATAGGATGTCTTTTTTATATACATAAATACCTCTATTATTTATCAATTCGCAACCACTTTTAATGCATTCTATGTATAATTACGTATGTTATTACAATTTGAGGTCAATTCACGACTTTGATAGTTGAAACTGGTTGATGACCATGCTTGTTTTTATTAAAGAATAGAGTGCATAAGGAAATTGACGTTTGACGATAATGGTATTAGGAAAAAAATGAAAAATTTAAAGGAGGACGTGTACTTTGAATGAAATTGAAAACATACCAAATGAACAAGAGCAACTTGATTTCTATAATAAGCTACGTGCAAAACTAATCCAGTTTCTTTCCTCGAAAAAGGGAAAGAGCAATAAATTTACTAAATATTTATTGTTTGCACCGGATCTTTTTCATTTAATGATAAAAACGATGATGGATTCAGATGTAGATAAAAAAAGTAAAGCATTAATAGGAGGAGGGATTGCCTATTTCATGATGCCATTTGATTTTTTACCAGAAGGATTGATTGGTTTCGGGGGGTATATGGATGATATTGTGATAGCAACAATGATCATTAATACATTAATTAATAAGTTAGGGCCTGGTGTAATTGAAAAGCACTGGTCTGGTGATGAGCAACTTCTGAATGTATTGCAAAAAGTATCGGAAACAAGTGACCAAGTTGTTAGCAAAATTCCAGTAAAATCAGCTATTGCAAATGTAATAATACGAGAGAGTAAAGCAAAGTAATAATATTATGTAAACTACTTAAAGAAAACGCCACTTCATTTGAAGTTGGCGTTTTCTTCATATTTAATAGTTACATTATTAGCGTAAACGATGAAGTACTTGTATTGGTACAAATAAACCAACACGACCATATGGCTCTTGCTTCATTGTGGCAAATATTACACCAATTACTTGTCCTTCTTCATTAAGAACAGGGCTACCACTGTTGCCTTTATAAACAGGTGCTTGTATCATCATCACAGGTTCTGTCCAATCATCCAATAAAATTGGTTCAAGTAGTGTACCTTCATTCGCAATGCCAGTAAAGGCGAGTGGGTTCCCAATAAAATTCACTTGCTCATTCTTTATAAAACTAGGATTTTGAGCGAGTTCAAGTGCTGGGAAGTCATCACCTGTTACTTGAAGAATGGCTAAATCTACATCGGGATAGCTTTCAAGTAACTCTGCTTCAAATATACCTTTATCAGGGAATACAATAGACAAGGTTTGTGCATTATCAACGACATGTTCATTTGTCACAACAAGACCATCTTCAGAAATCGCAAAACCTGTCCCTTTGCTGGAGCCCGTAGACACTTCAACCACAGCTTGCTTATATTGCTGAATATCTTCTTGTGCAGATAGCCTAGTCGATACTTTTAAAAATTCAATTGCAGGAATCGAGTAGATCTGGAATAGTAGGGCAAAAGTATTGAAAAATAATACAAGAGCCATACTCCAAACAATCCATTTTACAATAGGTTTTTGTTTCTTTGGCTTTTTGCCATGTAGTCGTTGTTCGCGATCTTCTGCCAATGCTTTTTGCTGCTCGGCAAGGACAAGTTCTATAAACTCTTCTTCCGTTAGTTCCTCATCGTTTGTCTGCTTATGTATATCAGTCATCATGGCCTCCTTACTATTACTTAGTAAAGACGCCCAAGATTAATAGATAAAGGGCGCATTTGTTATATGATGCTTTACGTTTTAAATATTATAGTAGTTTTCATTATACGAAAACTTTCCTGATTATACGAATATTAAGATAGCCAGCGTTCAGTAAAGTGTATTTGTTTACACGTGGCATCCACGTGAACATGTAATCCTAGTGGTATTGCGTGTAAAGGATGGGTATGGCTACAATCTACATCTGCTAATACAGGAATTTGACGGCCATCTAATTGCTCGATTAAGACATCATAGGGTTTACGACCTGTCCCTAAATCATCGTATTGCTCGTGTTTGCCTAAAATGATACCTGAAGCCATATCAAAGAAGCCATGAAGCTTTAGCATAGCAAAATTTTTCTCAACAATATCAATTGTTTTCGATGTGTCCTCTAAAAGTAATATATCACCCTTTTTAATTGTCGGAAAATAAGGTGTGCCGATAAAACCGTACATAGTATTGATATTTCCTCCAATTAATCGACCTATAGCAACGCCTTCTTGGGCAGTAATCCAATCATTTTTGTGTTGTGTTTTCTCAGTGGTTTTTTCGAGCCAATTTATACGGTCATCTGTCCAAATAGGTGGAATTGGCATCTTATACGGGAGTTCATGTTGTTGCATGAACAGTTGCTTGAAATAGTGTTCTGTAAAGTCGACAAACGGAGGGAATTCACCTAAAGTCGATGCTACAGATGGGCCGTAAAAGACAGGTATACCGGTTTTGGCATACATGGCTAGTAAAATTGCTGTAACATCGGAAAGTCCCATGAGTATTTTAGGATTTTCTTTCAATGCCTCATAATCAAGATAGGGTAGGATACTGTTGGCATTTGTCCCACCCATTGACGGTAGAATCATTTTCACTTTTGGATCACGTAGCAGTATGTTCAACTCTTCGGCACGTTCTTTTGGTGTTCCCGAGCGATAGTAATCTGCTTTACCAGTTAAACTGCCTTCTTTTATGATAAAGCCAAGTGCTTGAAGGCGGGCTTTTCCTCTTTCATAACGTGCTTTAGCGGTGAGGGAAGCGGGTTTTGATGGTGAATAAATACCGATTGTATCACCTTGTTTTAATGGGGAAAACATAGAATCCTTCTTTCTAATTGTGTAAGTTTATGCCATTATACATGAATAAATAGTGATATGTGCCAACACACGTAGTTTGTCGAAGAGATGGTGAAATTGACTGAAACTTGGAACTATAGTAGAAGAACTTGTATTATTTATAATATTATTATGTAAACTAAGTTCGATAACTTGCTAGATAAATTGGAATTTTATATGATAGAAGAGAAATAGCAAACAAGGAGGCAATTTAATGTATCGTCAAGTAAATGATTTTCTAAAAGATTGGTCGGCAGCTGCAACGGGTACAGCTCAAGTAATGCAGGCAATGACAGATGATAAGCTAGACCAAAGTATTGTGGAGGGGCATAGTTCACTAGGTTGGTTAAGCTGGCATTTAGTAGGTGCTACAGGCTATTTTAGTTATTTAGCGGGCCTACAAGTACCAATGATTAGCCAGGATGCACCAATCCCTTCAACTGTTGCTGAAATTGTTGCTGCATATGAAAACGTAGTTAAAAGTGTGAAAGAGGAAGCGGCTAAGCTTTCAGATGAAGATCTTGTAGAGGAAGTAAAAGGCTTTACTGGACCAATTGCCAGAGGTGAACTTTTACGTACACTAATTGATCATCAGACACATCATCGCGGTCAAATGACTGTACTACTGCGCCAGGCAGGCTTACCAGTACCTGGTGTTATGGGTCCTACAAAGGAAATGCAATAATCATGAAAAAGCGGCGGATACATTACGTATCTGCCGCTTTAATTTGGGTTGTGGTTTTGTTAAATTTCTAATTTTAAGAGAGGTCATTTTAAAGTAGTAGAAATGTAAAGGTCTCTTCATGTGGAACGAGGCTTTGTAATAGTTAGCTAGCACTTCTACGGATTGCGTCAATCTTTCTACAATCTACAACAAGAGGTACATTACCTGCAGCTTCCACTTCAAGGAAGTGAGCACAGCAATTGCATTCATCTAAGCTAATAAATATTAAACCAATGAAACTAACACCGCTTGATAAGAAGATATCAACTAAAGTACCAGCTTCTAATTTTCTTAGTTGATTACAAATGCAACCACCACAGTCATTATTGTGTTTTTTCTCGCATTTGTTTTCTTTTTTACAGTGACATTTTTCTTCTTTTTTACAGTGACATTTTTCTTCTTTTTCCCAACATACTTCAACCATTTTACAAACTTTGTCATCTTTTTGCTCGTGTTTTACTTCATGTTGGCAACATCTATTATCCCATTTCATATGCTTCATAAATCTTTTATCATTCATCTTCTAGACCCCCTTTCGTAATTAGTAATGTAATGCGCGCCTTACACTAATAATCTATGTTTGAAAAAGAAAGTTGCATGGTAATTTGTCCGCCAAAAAGATTAAAAACTCTTTTTTTTTATAAAAAAACGGATATTGTATTTATACCTACAAAGAATGGGTGCTATGTGAGTGGAATTTTAAGGGGTCTGACAAGATAGACTAAAGCCTTTCATCAAGATCATTTTACTATAATTGCCTAGTGGAAAGCTGAAATAGGTTTGATGACAATAAACAGTATGTATTTGTGCGAAGTCTTCATATTCGATTTCAATCTAAGATGAATAAAAACTTTTCACATCAAATTTTTGTTACATATTACCATTATACTGTCTTATGATTGGTCTGGAGGTGTGGTTTATGTATAGTATTCAAAATTTTAAACAGTTGGCTGATTTAAAAGAAGAATTAGAGTCATTAAAATCCAAGACAAATCAAATTGTCGAAAATGAAGTACACCCTGCGATGGAAAGTGCCATAAAATTATTGTACAAAGAAATGATGAAGTATTTAGAAACTAATGGTTTAGAAGTGCTAGATAACGGAAATAGTTTTGTAGCTAGTTATAAAAATGGAACAATTAGAGTAAGTTTAATAGGAATATTACGTTCTTTAAAAATTACCGTAAACTCTCAAGAAGTTGACAAAATTGATGCTACCGTTATCCCTGAAAGGTTCCAAACGGCTAAAGCACCCATTAACCCAGATGAATTTGAAAAAGAAATAGACGATATCCAAGAAGAAATTGAGAATTATAAAGCGTTGTTGTATAGTTATTCATCTCTTAATGTCGTATATAAAAATAAATCAAATATCGTTTTTGCTACCGCTGAACAGCTCATTAAAGACTATTTTGGATGAATAACTTTTATACAGAGGGAGTGGGCTTATGTTTCCAACTTTAAATACAAATCGCTTGTTATTACGAGAACTTACAGAAGCAGATGCTTTAGATGTTTTTATTTGTTTCACTAATCCGGATGTTTTGCGATTTTACGGGCAAAGTCCATTATCGAATCACAATCAAGTAAAACAAATAATAAGAAGCTTTTCCATGAACTATGAAGATAAACGAGGTATTAAATGGGGAATTGCAGTAAAAGGAGAACCGGGGATTATTGGAACAATTGGTTTTCAAGAGTGGTCCCAAGAACATAAAAGAGCTGATATTAGCTATGCACTGGTCCCTGAACAGTGGGGAAAGGGATATGCAATAGAAGCGGTTAAAAAAGTAATCTCCTATGGCTTTCAAGAGCTTAAGCTAACGCGTATTGGTGCAATGGTTTTTACTGAAAATGAATCATCTATTAAATTGCTAGAAAAATTAGGTTTTGAAAAAGAGGGCATTTTAAAAAATTTTATGTATCAAGATGATGTACCTAATGATACGAATATATATTCTTTAGTAAATCTGAAAACAATATAAGCTGCTTATTATGACAGCGAAACACATTATTGAGTAAGTCCTGGCCTATCTACCTGAAAAGTCAGGACTTTCGGATTATTTGCCGCCTCCTTGTTTTTTCTTCGCCATTTTAATTGTAAGGACAAGAATGTTTGTTCTATAATCGTGTGAAAAGGGGGAACATGGTTGAAAGAACAGTTATTAAAAGCGATGCGACGCCATCAGATGATGAATATGATCTATCTGTCAAACCAGGGGGTAATATCAAAGAGGTGTGTTAAAATTATCAAGGTTGACAGCCATTCATTTCAAGCTTACTGCTATACAAGACGTGCAAAACGTACTTTTATAATCGATAATGTTCTAGCCATATGTCCAATTGTAGAAAAGGAAAGGGAGATCATTTAATTTTACATGTGGAAATCATCAATAATCTGAAAACTCGATCAAGTTCTCTGCTGCCTCTAGAGTGTAAACTGACATAATCGAATCATTTTTATAAAATTTAAACACCTATCAAATCTTAAATTACATATGTGCAATAGAGGTAAAACTTAATAAATATAGAATACTAACAATAATCATTAAAAAAGGTGGTTTAAATATGAATAGAATCAATCTTATTACCTTAGGGGTAAGGGATATTAGCGTATCTTTAACTTTTTATAGAGATGGCTTAGGGTTTCAAACATCAATTACTGAGGAAAGTCCTGGAATTGTTTTCTTTAATAATGCAGGGTCAAAACTCTCCTTATATCCTCTAGAGGAGCTATCAAAAGATATTAAAGAAAAAGAAATGCCAAGTAAACAAGGATTTTCAGGTATTACTTTAGCGTACAATGCTAAGTCAGCCGAAGAAGTGGATGAAATCATGGGGAAGGCTGAAAAAGCTGGAGGCACAATTGTGAAAGCACCTCAAAAAGTTTTCTGGGGAGGGTACAGCGGTTATTTTTCGGATCCAGATGGCTACTATTGGGAAGTCGCATACTCAGAGGACTGGACTTTTGATCAAAATGATATGCTGGTTATTGAATGAGGTAGGGGATTTGGAAAATGGTTTAGTGGACCAATGATGCTGAGTTATTTTGTTATTTTCTTTTATATAACTTATTAGAACTAGCATTAGAAGCGAGTTTAAGAATAATTATATTTATATCCAATAAATTTACTGTTCATTTCTATTTTTATCATTAAAGCCTTATATCACATGAAAAAAAGAAGCTACTCGATAATGAGTAGCTTCTTTAATCTTATATACAGTATATATCAATGGAAAAGAGAATTATTTTAATCCTTCTTTATCTTTCCACTCAAGAAACTCATCGTAAGTTAATTGTTTGTCTAAGATAGAGCCGTCTTCACGGATTTCGATGACACGATTTGCAATTGTTTGGATGAACTGGTGGTCATGAGATGTGAAGATCATTGCGCCTTTGAAGCGGATTAATCCTTCGTTTAGTGCTTGGATTGACTCAAGGTCAAGGTGGTTCGTAGGCTCATCTAGTAAAATAACGTTTGCAGTAGCAAGCATCATTTTCGAAAGCATACAACGAACTTTTTCGCCCCCTGATAATACAGAAGGAGATTTTTTCACTTCTTCACCAGAGAATAGCATACGACCTAAGAAACCACGTAAGAAGCTTTCAGTTTCATCATCAGGTGAGTATTGGCGTAACCATTCTACTAATGATTTCTCTGAACCTTCGAAGTATTTATCATGATCATTCTCAAAGTAGCTTTGAGACGTTGTTACACCCCATTTGAATGTACCAGCATCTGCTGTTCTTTTTTCCATTAGGATATCAAGAAGGGCTGTTTTTGCCAGTGGGCTACCAAGTAAAATGATTTTGTCTTCTTTGTTCATCGAGAAGCGAATATCTTTAAATAGTGTTTCACCTTCGTTACTTGCTGTAAGATCTTCAACTGTTAACACGTCATTACCGATTTCACGACCTGTTTGGAAGTTGATGAATGGATATTTACGGCTAGATGGTTTAATATCATCCAGTTCGATTTTATCCAACATTTTTTTACGAGAGGTAGCTTGGCTTGATTTAGAAGCGTTCGCAGAGAAACGAGCAACGAATGCTTGTAGCTCTTTAATTTTCTCTTCTTTCTTCTTGTTTTGATCAGCCATCATTTTTTGTGCTAATTGGCTAGATTCATACCAGAAATCATAGTTACCAACGTATAGTTGAATTTTACCGAAATCAAGGTCAGCAATATGTGTACATACTTTGTTTAAGAAGTGACGGTCATGGGATACAACAATAACCGTATTTTCAAAGTTGATTAAGAATTCTTCTAACCATTGAATGGCTTTTAAGTCAAGGTGGTTGGTAGGCTCATCTAGTAATAATACGTCTGGCTTACCAAATAGAGCTTGTGCTAATAAGACTTTGACTTTGTCAGAACCTTCTAGGTCAGCCATTAGCATATAGTGAAGATCATCACCAATTCCTAAACCATTTAATAATGTTGCCGCTTCTGATTCAGCTTCCCAACCATTTAGGTCAGCGAATTCACCTTCTAATTCAGCAGCACGCATGCCGTCTTCATCAGAGAACTCTTCTTTAGCATAGATTGCGTCTTTTTCAGCTTTTACTTCCCATAGACGTTTGTTCCCCATAACAACTGTATCTAATACGTTGAATTCATCGTACTCGAAGTGGTTTTGTCTTAATACAGAAAGGCGCTCGTCTTTGCCCATAGATACGTGGCCTTCTTGTGCCTCGATATCACCAGCTAAAATTTTTAAAAATGTTGATTTACCAGCACCGTTAGCACCAATAAGGCCATAACAGTTCCCTGGTGTAAATTTAATATTTACGTCATCGAATAATTTACGGTCGCCATAGCGAAGACCTACATTACTTACTTGGATCATGTAAGTTCCTCCTTTTTTCACAATGCTTCTAGTATAGCATGAACTATGATGCATAGTCTATAAACATTATTAAACCAACGTTTATAGTCAGTGAAAGAAGAGTGATTAAGTGAAACAAGAGAATTGAGAGTGGAATTAGAAAAATAGTACCAGTTATTTTGTGTGTATTTAATTGTGTCTAGGGAGAAAAACAGGTAAGTAAATAAATTCGATTTATCCCTAATTTATTACCTTTTAATTTCGCTATAAAGGGGAGATGTCACATGTCCAGAAAAGTAAAAGCGTTAAGAATGGGTGATGTGGGTTTTAAGCCAAATTTAAAAGTTTCTTCAATAGAACAAAAGGATACTGTACAAAAATCTGACTCCATGTCAATTCAGCAAGCAATTGTAATTGTAAATAAGCAAATGGAGTTACAAAGATTAAGACCTAAAACTTTGTTGGTGTACAATTCAACGATGCAAAAGTATGTAGAGTTTTTATATCTTAAAACAGTGGATGATATCAATAAAGAAGGATTTATGAAATGGTTAGAATCACTTAGCCATTTAGATAAGGTAACACAAGCCAATAGGTTTAGATTTGTATCAGCAATATTAACGAGGTTTTATTTAGTTAGTTCATGCCAAATGTATTTGTAAATCGGTCTTCCTAACGAATCTTCACCAGTAACTATCCTCTCTTGATGCCAAACTTTTAAGTAAGCATTACAAAATGAAGCAGTGCTTTTATACTTGGCATGACGTTTCAATACTGTATCACCAGTTACTAAGTAGTGATTCCCTTTCGAGCCAAGCGTGTTAAAACTTGAAAGAGCTGTAGACTATGGATCAAACCAGCCTATTAATGTAGTGAGTTGGGAATACTATTTCGAGATACGAGATACGAGATACGAGATACGAAAGAGAATCGAGATATATTTAATACTAATTCCGTTTTCGAATATGATAATACTTGGTACAAGGTTATCTCTTCTAGGTTTAATAAAGTTGGCTTGATCGCTTTGAATGTACAAACGACAGTCTCACCAAAGACGGTCAAATAAAAGTAGGGTGGGGGTGGTAGGCTGTATATGAATGGTAATTTTATATATGAAACGATACCCCAAAAGAGAATTTTTATCAGCCCACCATACTACTTTTCACACGCACGGAAAAATCCTCGCTTTACAGCACGGAAAAAAACAGCGCAGAACTGACAAGGTGAAACACCACCTCAGACAGCAATAATGTTCCTATCAGCTCCGTACTTTCTACAGGTACTCAGCTATCTGATCCCACCATTAGTGGTATCTGCTAATCCGATTATTTATCGGATCAACTACGTGACAATATGTAACTCAGTGAAACTGACTACGAACAATCATCGTAGCCAAAACAGCCACGCAGGTACTGACAGAATTTCCGAACCTCTAACTGGCCAATCACCTAACTTATCAGATCTCGATTGCTCTCAGCTCAGTCTGACAGTATCGGTATTCCATTTACCACCTGTTGTTGGTAGAATATAGGTATCGATATTAAGGGGAAGTGTGTATATGAAGAAATTATTACCGATTTTAGTTGTAGTCATGTTATTTGTTGCAGTTGGAACTGGATATTTTGCCTATAGTGCTTATAAGGATAATGTAGATAAATCTGTTCCAGCATCTACTTACAAAGATACTGAAATGGAAGCGGAATTAGATAATAAAGAAGTGGAAACTAAAGTAGAAGATACAAAAGATAAGGGGAAATCTAACTTAAATAATTCTCTATCAATTGAATTAATAGAAATAATTCATAGAGATCCTAGTCAGGATGGTGTGTATGATTATAGGTTGGGTGCCAAACAAATAATTACCAATCATACTGATAAAGATATTAAAGGTTTTATAGGGGAAACCTATTTTTATGATATGTTTGGAGAACTGATATTTACAATTGATTTGAAGTACGAATGGAAATTGATTCCTGCAAATGATTCGATTGAATTTTATGGCGAGGCTGGATTAAACCAATTTAAAGATGGAGATATGAGGTTTTTCTACTTACCTTTTGAAAATATGACTTTTGATTATAAAATATCTTCAATAATTTTTAATGATGGTACAACAATATCTGAATGAATTAATTAGAGGGGTAACACCCTCTTTTTTTATGGCTGTTTTCGTATCTATTGTGCTTATACTGTTTTCTGTTGTTGATTTTCATTATCCTTAGCATAACCTTTTAAAAGGGGTCGTAAAATAATCAAGCCCACCATCAGAAAGGCATTCAATGTTGAATTTTCAAAAATAAAAATACAACCAAATGCTATCAAAGAATAAATGGACATTATTATGTAGGCTTTTTTATATGTCATATATCCTCAATCCTTTTTACTAAACTGCTTTGTTGAAGAACAACAATCCTTTAGAAAACAGCCTTTTTTATTGATTAGAAACTTGAATCCGTAGCAATAAATAGTGTATAGTTGGAATATAAAAGGTAATTAAATTAAATTAGTAAATGTTTTTCTACCTTGAACATATTAAAAATATACTTAAACCCCTATATATCCACGTTTTTTCGCTAGTGATTTAGTTAAACTAGACACAGACAAATTTAATATTTACGTCATCGAATAATTTACGGTCGCCATAGCGAAGACCTACATTACTTACTTGGATCATGTAAGTTCCTCCTTTTTTCACAATGCTTCTAGTATAGCATGAACTATAATGCATAGTCTATAAACATTATTAAACCAACGTTTATAGTCAAATATACTACGAATTAGCCTCAACAGTCCACGAGTACGGATGCAGAATCCACAAAGTAACATACAATTATATCAGCACATTAGGCGTGATTTATCATTAAAAAGATTAAATGGCTTAAGCCTCTGAATTATGAGACTCAAGCCGCATTAAGCATTAATATATTGCTACATAAGAGTAGGAACCGTTAATAAAAGATTACTTTGCACGTTTAAACACAAGCCGCCATAAAGAAAAATTAATGATTACAAGCACAATTAAGTAAATGATCGTTCCATAAGAAATAAGTGTTACCATGAAGTAATGTATTCCTGCTAGAACACCTAGGGGAATAAGTAATATAAAAGTTTTCCACCCCTGTGCATCGCCGATTTCATCATATGGCTTTGTAAAAGGAATCTTGCTTCCAAAACCAATGTAACAAATAACAGTGTACAAACAACTTGCTACGAAAACAGCTAATAGATCTGGAATGATTCTTGTGCCATAAATGAAGCACAAAACGATACTTAAGACACTATATAAGGGGATATATAACTTTATTAAAAATGCTTTTAAGCTCCCTTTTTTTAAGTCTGTATAATCTTTGAATGGGAAGATTTTATAAATCCAAGCGGCTTTATACTTTCCAGAATGTCCAAGCATAAGCACAGCAGATGGAATAATTAGCATACTGAAATAAATATTTAAATAGGCAATGCTAACGGAGTAATCTATTTCTTCGGATTGAGTCATAGTAAACATAAAAATAAATGGAATGACAAATGAAAAACCGAGTGATGGATATACTTTTAATTTAAATTCTCGTTCTTGTTTCATCATAAGAGAGGCGAAACGGTAGAAAGCTCTTTCTTCGTTTGTTCGACAAATAATTTTTAAGAAAAGCTCTTTTAGTAGGTTTTTCTTTTCCTTCTTTGATTTGCTGGTATTTAATAGTTTTTGAAGATTATGTTCAAACGTTGGAATCAGTTTTATATAAAGCCATATCGACATCATTGGTATGACGATAGCGAAAATACAGTAAACCACAGTAAATAAAGAGTAGTTACCATTTAGTAACAGCTCATAAGGAGCGGCAAACCACATGGGGATTAGAAAAACACTCCACCAATGGAACTCTAAGACGATATCCAAGTTAACAAATTCAAAAGATCTAATGAGGACTTGATAGCCAATCATCAGCATCAAGGATAAAACAATTTGTACATAGTTGATGAGATCCTTTAGTTTTTCTCCATCAAAAAATCTTAAAATAACCATGTATAAAATGGCGGTAAGAACGACGATAAAACTATTAATCAAAACTAGCTCTAGCACAGTTAAAATAAAGAATACTATTCCTTGTGTAAATAAGGAGACTAGAAGCGGGATAGTCGTTAATGCAATCGTTAAATAGGACAAATAAATGAATATATGCATAAATTTAGCTGCATTTATTGTTTTAGGTGTAATTGGTTTGGTTGAAAGAACTGTTCTATCACGTACGTCTAATAATACAGAAGAAAAATCTGAGATCAATGATGTCATAATCATAAAAATAATCATCGCATAAGCAATGCTCATCTGAAAAAGATAGTTTTGACCAAAGCCCATTAAAGGAATCAATATAAGTCCGAA
The DNA here is from genome assembly GCF_044762775.1 of Lysinibacillus sp. NPDC096418. Classification (NCBI taxonomy): domain Bacteria; kingdom Bacillati; phylum Bacillota; class Bacilli; order Caryophanales; family Bacillaceae; genus Lysinibacillus; species Lysinibacillus sp. NPDC096418. The sequence continues at coordinate 59,191 of NZ_JBIWEY010000020.1, read as the reverse complement.
TAATACATAAATCCATAAAGATTTGATATAGCCGTTTTTTTGTTCTTGCTTCTTTTTATGTGAAGCTTGGTTAAATACTGTCGGTACTTTACGTCCATCCATTGTTAGCTTAATGTGGAGGATTGTACGCATGATGTCATAATCAATGCCCATTCTCACAAAAATAAATCGGAATTTATCAAGTAGTTGTAGTGTTTTAAAATCTTTCATTACAGGACCTCTTGAACGACAGAAACGAATTGCTCACCAATTTCCTGATGATTATTGAAGCCCGTTAATTGATTGAAAATCTTTTCTAAAGTTCCTTCGGTATTATCCGCTTGTAGTTGGGCAAATGTTCCGTCTGCAGCGATTTTCCCATCATTTAGTAAGATGATTCGACTACTGATTTTTTCTACAACATCCATGATGTGTGAAGAGTAGAAGATTGTTTTTCCTTGGGCAGCCAATTGTGTCAATATTTCTTTAAAGATCATTACACTGTTCGCATCTAGGCCGTTAATTGGTTCATCTAAAAATAGAATATCAGGATTATGTAAAAGGCTAGCAATAATCAATAGCTTTTGCCTCATTCCTTTTGAATAAGAAGAAATTCTTGCATGATAGGCTTCTCCCACTCCAAACAATTCCATCAAAGTTTTTGATTTATCAGCTGCAATATCTAATTCTAAACCATAAAGCTGTCCGATAAAGGTCAAATACTCATAGCCAGTTAAATTATCATAAACATCTGCTATTTCAGGAACATAACCAATTCTGCTTTTATATTCAATGTGATCTTGCCCAATTGTCTCACCGAAAAGTTTAATTTCTCCACCGTATTCACCCTCAATCCCCAATATAATTTTAACAGTTGTACTTTTACCTGCGCCGTTTGGGCCGATATAGCCAATAATTTCACCTCTTGAGACGTGCAAGTCGATCCCTTTTAATATTTCTTTGCTACCGTAGCTTTTCGTCAAATTGTTAATCGTCAATATTTTTTCCTGATTCATTGTGCATCTCCTTTCTTGTTTTCAGTATGCCTTATATACGGATGAACGATTAAATGGTTTCGGAAAAATTAACCATAAATAATATGCGGTTTTTTAGAGTTTTGTACGACATGAATAGGATTTGCTGCTAGAGCAAACAATAGTGTGTAAGTTAATTAAAAGAAATTAAGAACTAATGATAGTTTTCATGTCTAAAATGTGATTTACTAAAAAGAAATTTGGATGCGGAAAGGTTTTAGATATTATGAATAATAAACAATGGACAACGTCGACGATATTCATCGTGGTGAGTATATTCTTCGTTGCCCTAAATACGCGACCTGCTGTAACAGCAATTGGGCCGCTTTTTAATGTATTATTGGATGCACTCAATGTGTCCAATACGCAAATGAGCTTACTCACATCCATTCCTGTTTTTTGTATGGGGCTTTTCGCTCCCTTGGCCGTACCTTTACAAAAAAGACTAAGTCCGAAGGCATCAATTCTATTTCTTCTTATCATTATTGCAATATCAAATGGTTTACGTTTTATAACAGAAAGCTACTTATTACTAGTTGTAACAAGCTTTGCAGCTGGTTTTGCGATAGGGGTAATTGGTCCAATAATAAATGCTTATATTAAAGAAAAGTTTCCAAGCCGATTTACGACAGTTGTCGGTGTGTACTCCTTTGGTATCGGTACTGGGGCAATGTTAAGTGCTGGGTTGACTGTTCCAATTTATAATGCTTTCGATAAAAGTTTGACAATTGCAATTGGTAGTTGGACAGTGCTTGCAATTGCAGCGGTAGTTATTTGGCAATTTGCAATACCTAATGAACAGGTTGAAATGCAAAATGCAAAAGCAACGATGCAAGGAACAGTTCGAAATCCGTGGAAAAACGGTCGTGCATGGGTAATTTTACTATTTCTAGGTTTACAAACTTCTTTGTTCTTTGCTTTGATGGCTTGGTTACCAGCAATGTTACAAGACAAAGGATTTTCACTAATACTGGCAAGCTCAGTCCTAACATTCATGGCACTTGTGCAAATGGCAGGTAATATTGGTATAACATTACTGATGGAAAAATGGCCAAATCGTATTGCATGGGCACTCGGCTTAGGTATCCTAGGTGTAGTTGGTTTTGCGTTATTATGGGTAGGTACAGGATTCATGTTATGGATTGCTGTTTTCATTATTGGCTTAGTATTAAGTGGTTTGTTTCCAATTGGGTTATTACTACCACTTGATGAAGCGACAAATTCTGAGGAGGCGAATAGTTGGTCTTCAATGGTATTGTCTGGCGGCTTTATGATGAGTGCATTACTACCATTGGTTGTTGGTTATTTTTATGATAAAACAGCTAATCACAATATAACATACGTAATTTATATCATCTTAATGTTAGGCATTATTGGCACAGTATTAGTGCTAAAGAAAAGTAAGAGGCATGCTGCAAAATAATAGCATGTCTTTTTTTTACGGAAAATTATGCTCGTCGTAATTTTTTTGAGCAATTTGTATTGAGAATGAGCAAGAATAGAACGGAAATATAGGAGGAAAGATTCGGTAGAAAAGAATCGAAATATCATTAGCAAATATAATAATATTATGTAAACTTGAAACAGATGAATTCCTTGTATATGATAGGAAGTATGAATAGAAGTTTATAAGAAAGTTTTGGTGAAGGAATGCGAAAGAAATTAGTAGTACTTGGTGCAACAGCATTGATTTTAGCAGGGTGTGGCAATCAAACAGTTGCTGAAATGCTAAATAATCAAAAAAAGGAAGTAAAAACAGAGCAGATTGCTAAACAAGCAGAAAAAATTGTACCAGAAGTGAAGATCATTGGAGAAAATGGTGTAGGTGCAGGAATAATTGTGAAAAAAGAAGATTCAGCGCTATATATAGTGACTAATGGAGCGCTCGTTGCATCAAAACCGAGTGCGCTTGTTCAATTAAGTAATGAAAAATTAGTGCAAGCAGATGTACATTATATGTCTACAGCTCATAATATCGCGATTTTACAGGTGAAATACAAAACGGATGTAAACGTACCAAATGTTTACAAAGGGGAACTGAATAATTTATCAGTCTATGTGAATGGACAACCAAGTACAATTGAAAAATATGCAGATAGAGTCGCGGCATATTATGTTGAGGCGGGTGAAAAGTTACCTCTTGGTAGTCCTGTAATGAATGAAGCGAATGGAGAAATTGTTGGGATCTATTTTAATCGTAAACAGCAAGGTGTTGCAGAGCCATACATATTGCCACTTCAGGATGTTGTGCCATTAATTGATGAATGGATTGCCGAGGGGATGAGTGCAACTAATCGTCTAGCACAATCGAAAAACTTGTATTCGTATATTGAAGGAGGAGACAAGGAAGCGGTAAAACAGTCAGTAAAAACATTTGGAAAAGATATATTTGCTTATAATGCTGATGAAGTAAAAATATTCATTGATTTATTCCAAGAGCATTTAAAAGCCGCAGTAATAGAAAATGATGCGACAGTTATGGAGAATCTTACAGGTGCAGAGGATTTACAAGGCACACTAAATAGTATGGTAGCTTATTATAAATCAAAAAATGCAAAAATCCATTTTTCGAACACTAAGGTAAAAAGTATTGATATGAAGGGGAAAAATATCGTTGCACGAGCAAAAACCGAGTATGTTTTAACGAATGCAGCAGGGCAGGAAGCGCTAGCGAATACAACAATTACTTATGAAATCTTCAAAAATGCTGAAGGCGAATATAAAATGATTCGTTTAACGGCTGAGGAGTGAGAACTATGATGGAACAAGCAAGACAAATGTTACAGCATCATTTCGGTTATGATGCTTTTCGTACAGGACAAGCGCAAGTAATTGAGCAAACACTAAACACTCAGTCAAGCCTTTGTGTGATGCCAACTGGTGGAGGGAAATCAATTTGTTATCAAATTCCCGCACTTATGCTAGATGGTTTAACGATCGTCATTTCACCGTTAATCTCACTTATGCAGGATCAGGTCGAGTCGTTACGTGCGGCCAATATACCCGCGGCTTATATAAACAGTACTTTATCGGTACAAGAAGTTAACGAAACGATGCAGTTAGCGAGTGCTGGTTATCTTAAGCTTTTATATATAGCGCCAGAGCGATTAGAGAGCACGCAATTTTTACAGGCACTTTCTTATTTACATGTGCCACTTATAGCTGTAGACGAGGCACATTGTATTTCGCAGTGGGGACACGATTTCCGACCGAGCTATCGTTCGATTCAAAAACTCTTTACGTTATGGCCGCAGAAGCCGACTATCCTTGCGCTGACAGCAACAGCAACACCAGCTGTTTGTGATGATATTCGCCAGTTGCTAAGTATTGATGAGAAATCTACAGTCATTACTGGCTTTGCACGTGAAAATTTAGCCTTTTCTGTATTGATTGGTGAGAATAAGGAACGATTTATTAAAAATTATGTGGAGAAAAATAAAAATGAGGTTGGGATTATTTACGCAGCGACACGAAAAGCTGTAGATAGTCTATATGAGTTATTATCTCGATTTGGGGTATCAGTCGCTAAATATCATGCTGGCTTACCTGAGGAAATGCGTATGTCAGAGCAAGACCGTTTTTTGAAAAATGAAGCACGTATTATGGTTGCTACAAATGCGTTTGGAATGGGTATAGATGCCAGTAACGTGCGCTTTATTATTCATTATCAAATGCCGCGTAATATGGAGAGCTATTATCAGGAAGCGGGACGTGCAGGACGGGATGGCTTACCGAGTGCCTGTCTATTGCTGTATGCATCTGGAGATGTGCAGACACAACGATTTTTAATCGAGCAAACACAGGATGAAACACGGATTTCACAAGAATTAGCGAAGTTACAAACGATGACTGATTACTGTCATACGGAAGGATGCCTACAAAATGCTATTTTAACGTATTTCGGTGAAGAACCTGGTGAGCCTTGTGGCCGTTGTAGTAACTGTAATGATGGACGTGAAGTCAAGGATGTGACGACTGAAGCTCAAAAGGTATTAGCATGTGTTGTTCGCATGGGGCAAAAGTTTGGGAAAACGATGATTGCACAGGTGTTAGTCGGCTCAAAAAATCAAAAGGTGCTTGATTTTGGCTTTATGAGATTATCGACGTACGGCATTTTAAAAGGACAGTCCGTGAAGGATGTATCGAATTTTATTGAATTTTTAATTGCCGAAGGTTTACTAGCTGTAAAGCACGGTACCTTTCCGACCATTTATGTATCAGAGCAAGGAAAGGCTGTCTTAATGGGAGAGCAGTCAGTAATGCGTAAGCAGGCAGTTACTGTGCGTAAACTTGCAGAAAATGATCCGCTGTTTGAGCATCTAAGACAGCTACGTAAAGAAATTGCTGATGAAGAAAAAGTGCCTCCATTTGTTATTTTTTCGGATAAGACATTACGTGAATTATGTGATAAAAAGCCAGCTAAACTTGAAGAGCTGCGTTTTGTTAGCGGTATTGGGGAAGTGAAATTCGAGAAATACGGTAATCGTTTCTTTGAAGCTATGCATGCTTTTTCAGATGAATAAAAGTAAATACAAAAAACAAACCTTCGTAAAATAGCATTTACGAAGGTTTTTTATATTGCTACTTCTCCCAGTGCTTAGCGATAAACTCATCTCGCCCAGATTTAGCACGGTCTTCTCGATAATGAATCGGCTCTTTTTTGTAGTAGTCTTGATGATAATTTTCTGCAGGGTAAAAGTTTTGAGCATCGCGAATTATGGTTACAATAGGTTTATCGAAGCGACCACTTGTCGCAAGTTTTTCTTTCGATGCTTCTGCTAAACGTTTTTGTTCTTCTGTATACGTGAAAATTGCAGTTGAATAAGAATCACCGCGGTCATGGAATTGTCCAAACGCGTCAGTTGGATCTATTTGCATCCAGTAAATATCAAGTAATTTTTCATAACTAAAGATTGTAGAATCAAATTCAATTTCGACAACTTCTAAATGTCCAGAAGTACCTTGTTTTACATCTTCATATGTAGGATTTATTACATGTCCGCCCATATAGCCAGATGTCACCTTATGTATTCCGTCCCATTCAACAAATGGCTTCACCATACACCAAAAACATCCACCTGCAAACGCAGCTTTTTCTATCATAAAATCAATCCTTTCTCTTGTGAAAAATTATAGCATTTTTTCTCCATTTAAGTAATTTAGGTGTAGAATAACGGATAGATATATAATTACGTTGAATTAGAGTATCAAAAATCTAACTTTGTTTAGAAAAATGAAACTTAACTTGCTATCAATCGTTATATAACTATAAAAAATATAGAGGAGTTACAGTTATGGAAGAGCCAGAATATACTCGACGTTCGCAACGTCTAGAACGTCCAAGGAAACGACGGTTTAGAAAAGGACGAGCGTTGTTCACATTTTTACTACTATGTGTCATCATGTTGGCTGTATATTCGGTCATGCAGTATCGAAGCGGTTTAGAGCTTGCTAGTGGCACGAAAGTAGCGCAAGAGGACTTCACCGGTGATAAAGTTGTAGGCAATATTGAAAACTACTTATTACTTGGTATTGATACAAGAGGTGAGGAAAAATCTCGAACGGATACGATGATGCTTCTTTCTTGGAATAAGGATACGAATGATATAAAGCTTGTATCATTTATGCGAGATATTTATGCAGACATCCCAGGCCATCAATCATATAAACTAAATACGGCTTACTATTTAGGAGGCGTTCAATTACTTAAGGATACGTTAGGTAATATGTTTGGATTTCCGATTCATCATTATGCACTTATAGATTTTAAAAACTTTGAATCCCTCGTTGATATTTTGGCTCCGAATGGTGTCGAAATTGAGGTAGAGAAAGATATGTCTGAGAAAATTGGCGTGACGTTGACTCAAGGTGTGCATAATTTAAATGGACAAGAATTACTTGGCTATGCTCGTTTCCGTCAAGATGCAGAAGGTGACTTCGGTCGAGTAGCTCGTCAGCAAAAAGTAATTGAAGCGTTAAAGAATGAAATTTTAGCACCTCAAAACATTTTGCATTTACCGAAATTTGTCGGAGCTGCTCAAGGCTATGTAACAACCGATTATTCAACTGCTGGCGAAATTCTGCAAGTCGTAAAAATGTTGTCGAAAGGAAAAGTTACGATTGAGAAGGCAACTGTGCCGATAGAGGGAAGCTATACTTTCAAGAACTTTAGCCACGCAGGTTCATCAATAGTTATTGACAAAGAAATGAACAAAGATTTTTTACGTGATTTTTTAGGCATTTCTTTAGAGTGATGCTTCGCAAAAGGCAGGATTATCCTGTAATATAAAGGTAGTGTTGTAAAGAGCAATTGTATTGGGGTGAGAGTATGGAGCAAGAAAAAAAACCGAGAGAAGAGACGAAACTTTTCTCAACAAAATTTATCCGTTTTCTAGGCGGGAAAAATTTATTATTTACACTTATTGTTTTAGTATTACTTGCATGTGTTATTTATATGTATGATAGGGTGTCCTTCATATTCACCCCGCTTCAAGTATTATTTGAGGTTGTGATTTTACCAGGGGTGCTAGCGGTGATCGCGTACTACTTACTACGTCCGTTACTAGGTGTACTAGAAAACTGGCGAATACCGCGAATTTGGGGCATTCTCATTTTATTTATAGGCGTTATTGGATTAGTGACATTATTAGTGTTACTCGTTTATCCATTTTTACGCGATCAATTTACGAACTTAGTGCAAGAATTCCCTGTTTATTTTAAGGCATTATCGCAAAACACGGTCGACTTTATTAATAGCTCTCGTATTACCGAGTATCTAGATAAATATGACTTCGATTACAATAAAGTGGTCACAGATTTTACCGAAGATATGGTGGACACGGTGAGGGATACGGTGGCGAGCTTAGCACAAGGTGTTGCTACGGGTATTACGGGCCTTGTTTCAACGTTAACAGGTATTGTGTTATCACTTGTTACTGTGCCATTTATTTTATTCTATTTATTAAAAGATGGCGAAAAATTACCGAAGTTTGTATTGAAAATTTGTCCACCACGTATGCGTAAGGGTATTCATGAAGTAATGCATGATATGGATAAACAAATTAGTTCCTATATTCAAGGGCAAATTCTAGTTTCAATGTGTATTGGTGCAATGGTGACAATTGGTTTCTTAATTATTGGTATGGAATATGCGTTATTGTTAGGTTTTCTTGCGATGATTACAAGCGTAGTGCCGTACTTAGGACCGGTAATTGCGATTACACCAGCTGCAGTTATTGCACTCGTAACATCGCCGTTTATGTTAGTCAAACTAGCGATTGTCTGGACTGTTGTGCAGCTAATTGAAGGGAAATTTATTTCGCCACAAATCATGGGTAAATCACTGAGCATTCACCCGATTTCAATAATCTTCGTACTTTTAACATCGGGTTCATTATTCGGTGTACCAGGAGTTATTTTAGGGATACCCGGCTATGCCATTTTAAAAGTACTTGTTACACATCTATTTAAGCTATTTAAACAGCGTTACAATCGTTATGAGGACGAGAGTGTTCAAAAATACGATATTTAAGCAGAAAGAAGCAGCTTTTCTTTAATGCTTAAACATGGTTGACATTTAATTTAATTATAAAAAGCCCGTATCTTCAGATGGAGATGCGGGCTTTCACGTTATATGGATATATATTTAATAGAATAGATAGAGTATATATTTGAAAAACGATGTAAAAAAAGCATGTGAAATTAATCTCACATGCTTTTATGGCTAAATTTTTAAGCCTTTTAAACGGTCTACAGCTTCTTGTAACACTTCTTTAGGTTGGACAAGTGCTAATCGAAGATATCCTTGACCTGCCGTACCAAATGCTGTTCCTGGAACAGTAACGATACCGACCTTTTCAATCAGTTTAAAAGCAAAATCTGTACAATCTATATCATACGGATATTTAGCCCACACAAACATTCCACCATCAGATGGAGCTACTTCCCAGCCAATGTCACTTAAGCCGCTCATGAGTGTTTTATGGCGTTCTGAGAACGTTGTGCGTAAGCTTGATGTAATTTCTTCTGCGTTATCTAAAGCCATAACAGCAGCGTCTTGAATCGGTTCAAAAATTCCAAAATCTAAATTAGATTTTAATTGTTTCAAAATAGCAATCATTTCAGCATTTCCGGCAATATAGGCGATACGTGTACCAGCTAAGCTAAAGCTTTTTGATAGGGAGTTAATCTCCATACCGACCTCTTTCGCACCTGGAGCGGCTAAGAAGCTAATTGGACCATCGCCTGTAAAGTAAAACTCTGAGTATGCTGCATCATGTAGGACGATTACATTGTACTTTTTCGCAAAGTCGATTACTTTTGCAAAATAGTCTAATGAAGGCATTGCAGGAACAGGATTCCCTGGTAAGTTTAAAATAAGTAGTTTTGCTTTATGTGCAATCTCTTCAGGGACAGCGTCTAAATCTGGTAAGTAGTTGTTAGCAGCTGTTTGTGGCATATAGTAAGGCGTTGCGCCAGCTAAATTGATACCCGCATCATAGGCAACATATGCTGGGTTTGTTGATAGAACGATATCTCCAGGATCACAAAAAGCCATTGGTAAATGTACTAAGCCTTCTTGCGAGCCCATTGTTTGGATGATTTCAGTAGCGGGGTCTAAATCGACATTGCTTCTGCGTTTATAGTAGCGGCTAACGGCTTCATAAAAACGCTGTGTGCCCGTTAATGTGTAGCCATATGATTCAGCAAGACTTGCTCTATGTGATAAATGTTCACGGATTTTGTCATGAGGTGGAAGGTCAGGGCTACCTAAACTTAAATCAATCATAGCCATGCCTTTTTCTTGTTGTTGTTTTGCAAATTTTTTCAAATCACCAAAAATTGCTGGTGCAAATAAAGACATTTTTTTAGATGGTACGATATTCAAAATAGTACACTCCTTAAATTACATAACAGAATAGTAGTAAACATTTTATCATACTAAAGCGCGGAAAGGGTAAGTTATACTAAAAAAAGAATATATTTATCTTATGGAGAAGATGTCTGCCTAGAAAAGTAACCAATTTTTATTAAGGTAACATAAAAAAATAAATAACCTCTTAAATTTTGAAAAAAATCACTATAAATTCTGCTATCATAAACCTATATGAGGGGAGAAGGGGTAAATGAGAGTTTGTTCTTTAAGTGGTCCAAGTGGAACAGGGAAAAGTACAAGTGCCTTGGTGTTTGCACATAAGGTCGGGCTAGAAGCTATTATTGACGATGGTTTGCTAATCGTTAATGGCGTAAAAGTCGCCGGCATTTCAGCAAAGTTTGAGAAAAATACAATTACGGCTGTACGTCGTGCTATCTTTTCAGAAGATAAACATTGTGAGGATGTCAAAAAGGCACTAGATACATATAAGGTCCAATCCATATTACTAATTGGTACGTCCGATAAAATGACGAAAAACATTGCACAAAGACTAGAAATTGGACCTATTGATACTTTTTATTATGTGGAAGATATACGTACTCAGAAAGAAATACAAAAAGCACGGTTTGTACGTGGGACACAAGGGAAGCATGTCATGCCAGTACCTTACAGACAAGTGGAACAAAACTTTTTTAAGAGACTGGTTCAGCGAGGGAAAGAGATATTCTCACCAAAACGCGAGAAAATAGGTGAAACAACTATTGTACGACCCGACTTTCAGCAAGAATATATTGATATTGAAAAACAAGTGTATGTACAGCTTCTTACGCATTGCTGTGCGCAAGAAGCCATCGTCAACAAAGTCGAGCATGTGCAGTTTTTAATGGAGGAGCATGTGAAAACAAATATTACTGTGCAGCTAATAGCGCCGATAGACTATCAATTACAAGATAAACTTAAAAGCATGCAAGAAGCGGTTCAACAATCGTTTTATCTACATTTTGGTTTTGAGTTAGATGCTATTAATATTCACATAAAGTCAGTTGCAAAGAAACGAAAATAGAAAAAAACATGTACTCAATTCGTTTACCTACGAAGAGAGTACATGTTTTTTATTGTGGCTTTCGCGTAAATGTTGGCTGGCGCTTTTCCACAAAGGCCCGGCAACCTTCCGTAAAATCGCTACCAACAAACGGTGAAGAACCTTCCCATAGCTTCGGCACACTATCTACACATTCTTGAACTGATTGTTTTACTGCGAGTAAAGAGTCGGGAGACATACCGGCTACGAGCTTACCCATACGAATCATATATTTATTTAAGTCTTTTTCAGCGACTAAATAATTTAACATTCCTAGTTTAAAAGCCTCTTCTGCTTTAAACATGCGACCAGTGAACACTAAATCCTTTGTTGTAGAAGGGCCAACAAGCTGTACTAAACGCTGTGCAAATTTATTGTTTAACGTAATCCCTAACTTGCCAACAGGAATCCCTAATTTGGTTTTTTCAGAGCCTATACGGATATCACATGCTAACGCTAGTTCTAAACCAGCACCCATCGCAGGTCCGTTAATGACGCCAATCGTCGGAATCGGTAAACGCTCAATTGTCGAAATCGTCTTTTCCATATGGACAAAAGCTTCTTCAGCTTTTTCCAATGAAATCGAGTTGAATTCCTTAATGTCTGAACCTGCTGTAAAGTTTTCGCCTGAACCTCGTAAAATTAGCACCTTGTTTTTCGGATTATCTAGAACTTGAAGCGCAATTTTCGCTAATTGATCCCACATATTTGCTGTTAATGCGTTTTTCGCCTGCGGACGATGAATTGTAATAATCGCTAGCCCAGCTGTTTCTTGATAAATGATCTTTGCATCTTCTGCTTCAAGTCTCGTCGTTCTTACTTGCATAATAAAAATGCCCCCTACATTAAAATGATAGTTATATTATATAACACAAACGTAAATAAACATTAAATTATGCGAATCTTCAAGTAAATACGGCATGGTATACAGAAAAAAGGGTAGTTTTAAGAAATTGTATTAGTACAGTTGTTTTGTAAATTACTATTGTAATAAAGGAAAATATGTGAGAAACTACGCAGAGAACATTTGTTCTTTAGGCGTAGAAAGGGCATTTTCAACGCTAGAAGCGGTAAATGTAAGATAGCAACAGATTATCCGACGTTATAATTTATAAAGATTTAAGACTACTTACGCATCAAAAATAGTATAAAATGTAGTTATATCACGCTCAGTAAACAAGGAGGGGTCTTGATGGTATCGCTACAGAATGCTTGGAATAGTTATTTGTTATTGCTAACTTCTTTGAAAAAGAGTGCAGCCACTAAAAAGCAATACAATTTAGTTGGGCAACAGTTTTTGGTTTTTGCTAGTGAAAAGAATATCTACCAGTTAGATGATCAATTTAAGGAGTTGTTATCTAACTATAATAAATATTTAAAAGAGACATACGAAAATTTCAATACATATAATCATAAAATTGCTACACTTCGAAGTTTTGTGGACTTTGTTTTTTTGCGTGAGTGGGTGGAACCCTTTGATTACGAGGCGATTTTAAAACCTAAAAAAAGAGTGAAGCAATCTTTAAAAATTCTGACAAAGGAACAATTGGTCAAAATTTCAGATGTATGGCCAACTTATTTTCAATATGCAAAAAACGAAGAACATGCATGGCTAGCAAGACGTAACGGCTGTATCATACAAATGCTATTGGAAACAGGATGTAAACCCTCTGAACTTGTTCACATGAAATGGTCCGATATTAAAGAACAGGAAAGTCATATTTATCTTTCAAATAATAATGGTCGTCGCACGTTGAAAATATCGTCTGTTTTATTTGAAATGTTGCATTATTATCAGGAAGCAACGGTGGCAATAAACAAAGAACCAATTGGAGAGTGGATTTGGGTGAGTGAGGCAACCCAGATGAAACCTGTCTCAACAAAAACAATAGAACGTATTTTTCAAACAGTTTCAAAGGATATTGGAGAGGCTGTTCGTGCGACGGATATAAGGTACACTGTCATGCAAAAAGCTTTTCAGAGTGAAAGTTCAATCGAAAGTATTTTGCAGCAAATGGGGTATGCACGTAAATGGGTACTTACCGAAAGAGGCGAACGATTTGATTAAAAAAATGCAGATGTTGGCATGAAGTTGCTAACATCTGCATTTTTCTATAGATAATTCAATGCCTTGACACTTACTTTGACTGTTAAATCATGTTTTCCACCTGTATAGACGCCTTCTACGGGGCTAACATCTGTATAATCACGTCCAATACATAGAATGATGTGATTTTCTAACACTTCAACATTATTGGTTGGATCTAAACCAATCCAACCGATACCAGGGATCATAACTTCTACCCAGGCATGCGTTGCAATATCGCCAATCAATGCTGAATTTTCATCAACATATAAATAGCCACTGACATAACGAGCGGGGATGCCTTTTGCTCGTAATACAGCTAGCATTACATGTGAAAAATCCTGACAAACCCCCCGTTTCAAGTCAAATGCCTGACTGGCTGTTGTCGTCACGTCTGTTGCACCTGGATCATACTCAAAAGTAGAATACAAATATTGCATTAAATTAAGCGAAAAGAGTACTGGATTTTCTGCATGACCAATTGCATGATAGACTTCATCTAACTGGTGTTCTGTCATATACGTAAAACTTGTTTTCTTAATATATGGTAAATAGTGCTCATAAAACAATTGTGAATGGAAAATCGTCTGCATTTCCGGCGAATAATGGATGCGCTGAATGAATGGTGCCCGTTGAATACTAACGATTGATGTAGATTTTATTTCAAGTTCCTGGTGCTGCTCTGGAATGTAAAAAGTGCCAACCGTATTACCCCAAATGTCTAAATGTTCACGAGTAAGTGAAGTGGGTGAAATCGCAATACGATAAGATAGTAGCCGTTGACGTTCATCACCACGTGGCTTTAAGCGAATCGTATTTAAACTTTGATCAACTTCTGATTCATACTGAAAAATATTCGTATGTTTTACCTCAAACTTCATCGTGTCCGCTTCCTTCCGGCTATTGACTAGCGTTTTGAAAGGGACTTGTACATTGTTCCTTTCAAGGCTGTTCGATGGGTTCATATAAATGATAAATTGTCGCAAATGCCAGATTAAAATCTGTGCATTGGCACAATCTTTCCTCCATTAAAAATATAGCTTCCTCTATAGTAATCGGCAATAAATCCAATTTTATGATAGAGAATAATAAAGATTTTAATTGATTGTTTAGTTCTAGAAAACGTACAGATAAATGATCTTTTTCGATATTCATTAATGCCTCCTCTATTTTTTTTAAGCAAAATACTACAGAACGAGGGAAATGTTCATCATGCAATAAATATTGAATGACGGAAGTGAGATTCGTTTCTCGATGTTTACGTAAATATGATTCTGTTGCTCTCGATAAATCGAGTAAAAATCCACCGTCTGCTTCTTGTAAAGAAACATTTAATTGCTGCTGATGTTCAAGTGTGATGAGAGCCATTCGAATCGCTTTTTCTGCGCGTTCTAGCCATTTCCCAACTTGTATTAGGTAAAAGGGTAAATCACGATCCATGGAGCCCTCAATTAGCCCTGTAACTGTCATTGAAGTCTTTCTTACATTTTGCAAAAAATAATTGAGGGAAATTAATGGAAATGTCTTCTCTCGGTCAATAATCTCCTGTTGTAAATATAAATAGAAGGCATTTTGCAGCTCCCATAATTCAATAGGGATGCTGTCTCGTGAAATACGTGCGTTTTCACGAACGGCACATAAAGTAGTAAGCAACGCATTACTATTTGTTTCAGAAAACAATAAGTAATCAATCAGCAAACTAACCCTTATATTTCCGTTTATTGACGCATATTCTTCCTTTGAAGCACAAATATCTAAAATTGATTCCCAATGATCAATATACTCATTTTCCTTGCCAGATTGCTCTAGCATATTTAAGAGCTGTACTTGTAATATATGTGCATTGTTTTCTGTTCGTTCACTATACCTTGCCATCCAATACAGCGCATCCGCTACTCTGCTCAGCATGCTCCAATTCCTCCTTTAATATCCATGTATCTTTTGCACCTCCACCTTGTGAAGAGTTGACGACGAGAGATCCCTCTTTTAAAGCAACACGTGATAAACCACCAGGTAAGACGTATGTTTCATCGCCCTTCATAACGTACACACGAAGGTCTATATGACAAGGGTAGAATCGCCCATCCTGATAAGCAGGGGCACGCGACAATTGAATTGTTGGCTGGGCAATATATTGATGTGGATTTTGTAATATTTTCTCGCGGAAGATAGCGATTTCTTCTTTACAAGCATGCGGACCAATGAGCATATCATAGCCCCCTGAAGCACCCACATTTTTGATAACAAGCTCTTCTAAATGCTCTAGAACCCACGCTAACTGTGTTTCATCACTTAAAAGATAGGTCGTAACATTTTCTAAAATCGGCTCTTCTTTTAAATAGTAACGAATCATATCGGGTACATATGCATACATGGCTTTATCATCGGCTACTCCATTACCAATGGCATTAAGTATAGCTACATTTCCAGCTTTGTAGGCATCAATAATATTTGCAACGCCTAGTAATGAATCTTCCCGAAATACTGTTGGATCCAAGAAGTCGTCATCAATTCTGCGATAGATTATATCTACGCATTCTAATCCATAAATTGTTTTCATAAACACTTTATCATCTTGCACTACTAGATCTCGTCCTTCGACCAACTGAATATTCAATTGCTGCGCTAAGAAAACATGATCATAATAGGCTGAATTGTACATGCCAGCCGTTAATAAAACTGCCTTGGGTTCTAAATGTTCCTCTAAATTCCGTGGACGGTGGGCAAGTAATGCCTTTTGCATTTGCACCATCTGTTTTTCCAATGAATGAATCGTATGTCTTGAGAAGAATTCTGGATATACTTCCTTCATTACATAGCGGTTTTGAAATACATACGACATGCCAGAGGGGTTACGTAGATTATCTTCAAGTACACGATAAACACCATTTTCATCACGAATTAAATCAATGCCTGCTAAGAAGATATGATTATTTATTGGTACTTGAACGCCAAGTAACTCCCTATAATAGTAAGGATTATTTTCAACAAGTAATCTTGGAATAACGCCATCTTGTATAATCAATTGCTCATGATACACATCATGTAAAAACCGATTCAAGGCTTCAACACGCTGTTTCATACCCGCTTCAATCATTTTCCACTGTTCATGCGGAATAATGATTGGGACAAAATCAAAAGGCATTGCCCGTTCGGTACCACCTTGTGCTCCGTATACTGTAAACGTAATACCTTGCCTGAGGAAGCTTGACTGTGCTTGCTGATGCTTTTCTTCAAGCTGTTCCCTTGAAAATGCACTTAATTTACGATAGAAAGATTGGTAGTGTGGCTTTGGTTGATGACCATCTAACATTTCATCAAAAAACAAACCAGATTCGTATAATTTAATCACGTGAATCGCCTCCAATTTATGAAATATAAAAAGTACTAGCAAAAGGAAAGAATATATATTGAAGAAACTGTCAAAATTCGGTTTAACGGATGAGGAGATATTACATACATTAAAAGTGAAGATATGTTTAGCTGATAGGAAAATTAACCGAAGTATGATTTTTCAGAAACAACGGTTCTTTGGTAAAGAAGGGGAGATTATCAAATTTAATTAGTTACATTTAAGATCACCCAACGGTTATTACAATCACGCTTCCATTTTAAGGGGATTAAACATTTTCCATTACATAAGCAATTTCCTTGTGAAATAGTAGCCATTAAAACTACAGAAATTAATTGTCAATTCAGAAATTAGTAAACAATTGAATGATTCATATGCTATTATTGTAAAAGATATGATAATAACCAAATAATCCCACATTAGCTGTGAGACGATTCGAGGTGCATGGTTATCCGTCTTCTTGTTTTTCGAATCGTTTCACAGTAATGTATTAAATGCTTATAATTTTGTGTTAATAGATTTAAATATTCATCGAAACATAAAAATATTCCTGAAAATATAAAATTATATAAATTGAGTAGAAAATTTAAAATTATTATAGAAGCGTTATATTTTATTTATGCAATTATTTCACTGACTATTTATAACTTTTCGCATGTCCAATGTCTTACTTGGGGAGATGAAAACTTAAGTGAAACGAAACATTAAAGCGAGACCAAATTTATGGATCATTAGTATCTTTGCAATTACGATGTTACTTACTGTTATAACCAATTTCATAGCAAGGGATTCTGTCTTACATGAGGTTATGAAATATTTAATGTTGATATCTAGTGTTGTATTTTTATCAAGGACTATTTATAGAGTAATGAAATCAGATATTAGTGATGCGAAACGATTTGCAATTCTTTTCCACATAGTGAAGGGAATCTATGTATTAGGCGTGATATATTATTTCTTATGGTAATACGACTAGAAAGACTATTTTTTGAGAGAAGAGAAAATAGTCTTTTTCTTTTTAGTATATAACGAACGTATGTTCTTTGTCGTGGAAAAGGGCATTTTTTTTACAATAAAGTTCCCAAATTTATATTTGGGAACCTTTTTTCGTGGTAAAATAGAGTATATAGAGGTGATTTTTTTGCAAAAGACACAACTCCCAAAAATTATGAAAGATTTTCTAGTGTACTTAACGACGATTAAAGGGAAGTCCCATCGTACGAGAAAAGAATATGAATATGATTTAACGCTTTTTTTCCGCTTTCACTTGGCCATGCAAAATGATTTAGAAATAGAGCGCATTTCGGAAATTGATATTTCTACTATTAAAATAGAAGAAATCCGTGAAATTACGTTAGAAGATTTGTATTTGTTTATGGAGTATTGCGAGGTGCAGCGCAATAATTCTGCATCAGCAAGAGCACGTAAAGTCGCAACGTTAAAATCGTTTTTTAAATACATAAAGGGGAAACGTCGACTAATCGAAGAAAATCCAGCCGATGAACTTGAAACACCTAAAATTGGACGTAAGAAGCCGATTTATATGAATTTAGAGGAAGCGACGCAGTTTATCGACGGAATACAGCCTAATAGTGCATCCCCACGTAATTATTGCATGATGATGTTCTTTTTAAATCTTGGCATACGTGTAACCGAGTTATGTAATTTAAATAAGTCATCTATTCAAGGGCGCTATTTAACAGTTGTTGGGAAAGGAAATAAAGAGCGTACAGTATATATAAATGACAGCTGTGTGCAGGCACTATCGGATTATGAACAAAGTGGGAAACATACGTTTAGGGGGGATGGAGAAGATCCATTATTCGTTTCGCAAAAAGGCACACGGTTAACGCGTCAAACCGTTGCTAAAATCGTCAAGCGAATTAACAAGCAATCCGGCTTAGAAAAGGATCATTTAACACCACATAAGCTGCGTCATACATCTGCAACAATGATGTACAAGGCTGGGGCTGACATACGTAGTTTACAGCATATTTTAGGGCACTCTAGTGTGGCAACGACTCAAATTTATACACATATTGAGGACGAAGCATTACAACATGTAATTGAAAACAATCCATTTAATATTGTAAGATAGGCGACTGCGGAGAACTTGCAGTCGTTTTTTCTTTTGTGTTTTATTATTCAGAAAATTGCACTAAAACAATTGACTTATAAATAAATCTGTTATATATTATAAAGAAATTAATAAATCTGTTATAATACAGATAAAACCGAGGAGGAATTTTCATGTCAAAGTATCGAGATGGTTATGAATTTTATTGTGAGATGTGTGAGCGTTATGGTATGGAGCCAATATCGTTCCGCTACTATGTAATCCAATTATCACAAGAACAACTGTCGGCATATAACATGCAAGCAAAGCAATTAGGTCTATAATGATATTGTCTAAAAGGAAGTGATTATTACGGACGCCGATGTGATTATTTTATAAATGCCCAGCCATTATAACTATAATGGACTGGGCATTTATTGTTCAGTAAGAAATTTCTGACTATTTATTGACTTTTCCACTTAACTGTTATATATTATTTATACGAAACAAAAACTGTTATAGTACAAAGAAATGAGGAAACCTTATGTCACATTACCGAGATGGCTTTGATTTTTATCTAGAGAAATGCGAACAATTCGATTTGGAGCCGATAAACTTCTATTATTACGTGAATCAGTTATCGCAAGAACAATTGGAGTATTACAATGAAGCTGCATTACGTGTGAAGGGGAGTTATTAAGATGACTGATTATCGAGAAGGCTATGAGTTTTACCGTAAAATGTGCGAAAAGCACGGGTTGGAGCCTATTAATTTCCATTATTATCTTTTGAATTTATCACAAGAGCAATTAGATGCATACAATGAACAAGCGATTTTAATAGGAGGTCAAATTGAATATGAACTGTATTAATCGATTGTGAAATGCCTTACTGCCAACTATGACAGTAGGGCATTTTTCATTATGTGCAAAACGAACTAATGCAATCGAGATTTACAAATGATAAATGGATTATTTCCGACGCAAGCTAGTTCTTTTAACTACAACGTGTGGTAGTATAAGTAGGTAATTCACCAATAAAAGGGGGTCTATAGCATGGTACGACCAAGTATTATTATCGTCATCGGGGAGGCTGGCGTAGGAAAAAGTGCAGTGGGGAAGTTAATCGCAAAAGAAAAGAAATATACATATATCGATAAGGACACGGCTACGATTAGTTTGACAGAACAATATCTCGAAGAATGTTCTCCTACTAAAAATAAGCACGATCGAGAGTCCGATTTTTACTTAAGTACAGTGAGACCATTAGAATACAAAACAATTTTAGCCTTAGCACTTGAAAACCTTGAACTAGGAAATAGTGTCGTTTTAACTGCAGGATTTGAGCTAGAGATTCAAGATGAGAATTGGCTACAAATGAATCCAGACATTATGAAAATCCGAGCAATTGCGGATCTCAAAGTTGTTATGGTAACTGTTGATAAACAAACATTATTAAATCGTTTAATTACTCGTAACGAGCTACGAGATACATGGAAATTAAACAATTGGGATGCTTATCTTAAACAAGTTGCTGCTATGAAAATCACATGGAATGATAGGGATTACACAAACCTGAGTTTTGATAATAGTGATGCACTCCCAATTCTATATGATATTAAAGTAAATAACCTTATTAAAACACTATAAATTTTATACATTATAAAAACAGATTGGTCAAAAATTCATTTTTGATCAATCTGTTTTCTTTTCTAAAAGTTGAGTGAAAAAATGATTAAATCCAACTATAAATTTGGGTTGAATTTACTGTATTTCTAAGACTATAATGAAGTTACATAAAAGTGTGGATTTATTACGGAGCTTTTTGCCTACATAATAGTAAAACGAAAGCACTAAAATAGCTTTTTATTTTAATGAACGGAGACTGATTACTATGAATATAGCGCCTAGCAGTTTCAATCAGGCTAATTATAGCTTGAAAGAGTTACAGGATATATTTTCAGCATTAAATAGTTCGATTATTGTGGCTATTACAGACCGTACGGGGAGAATTACATTTGTAAATGATCATTTCTGTAAGATTTCCAAATACAAACGAGAAGAATTAGTAGGGCAAGATCATAGGTTATTAAATTCAGGTTTCCATCAGAAGTCATTTTTTAGAGAGATGTGGAAAACAATAGGTAAAGGTGAAATGTGGAACGGAGAGGTATGTAATCGTGCGAAAGATGGTAGTCTTTACTGGGTGAAAACTACGATCATTCCTTTCATGGATGAAAACGATAAACCGTATCAATACATTGCCATTCGTGTAGATATTACAGCACAAAAAGATATTAAGAAAATTACACATATTGCTTACCACGATGAGTTAACGGGCTTACCAAACCGTCGTAAGTTAGAACAACGACTAGAATATGAATTTCATCAATCAAGACGCAATGGTGAGAAATTTGCATTGTTTTTTATTGATGTAAATCGTTTCAAGCACATTAATGATGGGCTTGGACATATTATTGGGGACATGTTCCTAGTTGAAATGGCCAATCGTTTACGGAGTATCGATTTCACTTCGAACTCATTCTATCGTCATAACAGTGATGAATTTGTTTTTATTTTAAATGATACCAGTCGTATTGACGAAATGGCTAAAGAAATTCTTTCGATTTTTCATGAAAGTTTCATTATCGATACATATGAATTTTACGCGAGTATTAGCATTGGGATATGTGTTTTCCCAGATCAAGCTAATTCTATTGAAGAGTTATTAAAAAATGCTGATATCGCTATGTATGCTGCGAAAACTACACGTGGCAATTATTATAAATTATATTTACCAAACATGGATGATGATAATGATAAATGGCTTATGCTCGAAACAAAATTACATCAAGCATTAAAAAAAGATTTATTAGAGCTCCATTACCAACCAAAAATAGACTTGAAAACGGGTGCGATAGTAGGTATGGAGGCGTTATTACGCTGGTATGATTCTGATTTAGGTCACCTGCCACCAGATCGCTTTATTCCATTTGCAGAGGAATGTGGTCTAATCAATGATATTGGGGTATGGGTACTAAGAAAGGCTAGTATACAAACTCATCATTGGAACAAAGTATATGGTTTGAATTTACAAGTTGCTGTCAATATTTCACCGATTCATATTAGCGCAGATGGCTTTGTAGATATGGTGCGAGATGTCATTGCTGAAACTAAGATTGACCCAAGTACATTAGAAATAGAAATCACTGAAATGAGTATGCTTGATTATACAGAAAAATTGATTCAAACAATTGGGGAATTAAAGGCTCTTGGTATTACAATATCGATTGATGACTTTGGGACTGGCTATGCATCTCTGAATTATTTAAAAAAATTCCCTGTAGATGTTTTAAAAATTGACAGAGCATTTGTGCAAGATATCATTTCAGGAAAGTCTGGAATTGCTATGATTTCAGCCATTATTTCATTAGCTCACGCAATGGAGTTAAAAGTTGTTGCTGAAGGCGTTGAGAACGAGGCTGAATTGAATGTTTTACGTAAATACGGATGCGAATATGTTCAAGGCTATTATTTTAGCAAGCCATTATCTGCAGAAGATTTTACAATGAACATTTTGGAAAAAGTAGATTCACATTAAAAAACAAGGCTCCTCTAATTTTGAGCCTTAATTTCATGGCACACTTAGTTTACATAATATATATATTTATTGAATTTGTTTAATTATTGGAAGCGTCCTATAATTTATCGTTCATAAGGGCTTGCTCGTTTAAACAGTGAGGGATTTAAGTATTGAAGTTTGTTTTCAAAATTCCTGACACAGGATAATTAACGAACAATAACGCGCAACTAACTACCGATTATTCGTATTCGAGAGGTGGAAATGCGATGTTTCCATCAGCCAGATACACTTTCAATTAAATAAAAAACGAACATTATATTCAAAAGTCATCTCACCGAATTGCTAAAAAAGGTGACTGAATGGGTTAAATCGAAAGAACACAAATGAGTTTTTCATTTGTGTTCTTTTTACTATTTTTATCTAAACTACTCCACAGATTAAGAAAAATTTTTCAGGAATTTATTATTAAGGTTAAATAGGTATTTTATGTTATATAATCAATCTATATTATTTTCATTTTATTGACATTTTTGTTTTTTCTCTTTAGTAAACATATATTTTATATCTTTTCTACTAACAATAAGAAATTTTCAAAACAATTATTTCCATTCTGTTAATGTATAAGAGCTTTCCGCAGGCATATCGTAACCCTCGCTATGCGTGGTTTGTTGCGTCTTACTTCTCATGCTATTCCTGCTAGAGTCTCGCGCTGCTGCCGCTTCGCTTTCGTACGGAAAAACATTCGCCGCCGCTACAAGCACTACCTAGCTGTGTGAAAATATTAGTAACTAATTTTGCTCATTTAAAGTTTTCTATAAAAAATAGTGTTTTGATGGTAAAAAAACGGACAATTGTTAAAAAAGTGAAAGGAGAAGACTAATATGCTTATGTTTAATATGAGTTCTAAAAATAAAACGACTAATCGTTGGAAAGCATTATTTTGGATAGCTCTTGCAGAACTATTTGCCTTAAGTTTATGGTTTAGTGCTTCTGCGGTCCTTCCTCAATTAAAACTAGAGTGGGGGATGAATTCTGTAGAAGGTTCTTGGTTGACAACCTCCGTTCAGATAGGTTTTATTTTCGGCGCAATCATTTCCTTTTTGTTAGGGCTTGCAGATCGTTTTAATCCTAGAAAATTTGTTGTGATTTCATGCATAATTGGGGCTGTTGTAAATGCTTTATTTACTCTAAGTTCTACCATAGGAATAGCCTTATTCTTACGTTTTTTAACAGGCGTAACAATGGCAGGTATTTATCCGACTGCAGTGAAATTAGTATCAATTTGGTTTCAAAATAGACGTGGGTTTAGTGTAGGAGTGTTAATCGGCGCTCTGACATTAGGTTCCTCATCGCCACATTTGTTGTTGTTGTTTACATCTAATGTTAGTTGGAAGATGGTAATCCTTATTAGTTCATTACTAGCTTTAATAGCAGCAGTAATTATGCAATTTATACTTCCAGATGCACCGATGTTAACTAAAAAGAAACCTAATTTGTCTTTTGACTCTATCAACCTAGTACTCAAAAACAAACCCGTAATGTTAGCTAACTGCGGGTATTTTGGTCATATGTGGGAATTATATGCGATGTGGACTTGGATTCCGTTGTTTTTAGCAGAAAGCTTTAAAATAGCTTTACAAGGCACAAATTTTCAAGAGATAAGTACTTTGTTGTCATTTGTAACAATAGGAATTTCAGGTGCTATTGGTTCTATATTTGGAGGACTGTTTGCAGATAAAATAGGAAAAGAGAGACTTGCTATGTTAGCTATGATTGTTAGTGCGGTTTCTTCAATATGTATTGGATTTACATTTGGACATTCAATTTGGATCACAATAATTATTGCAGTAATTTGGGGAATATCTGTAATAGCTGATTCTGCACAGTTTTCTGCAATGGTTACTGATTATGCAAAGCCTGAGTATGTAGGAACTGCACTAACATTCCAAATGGCTGTAGGTTTTTTAATAACAGTGATTTCAATATATTTAATTCCAGTTGTAGAGAACATAATAGGGTGGAAATGGGTGTTCTCGATTCTTGCCATCGGACCTATTATAGGAATTTTAGGTATGGTATTATTGATTCGCACCCCAAAGCAGCTGTCATAAATAATGAAGTTATTTTGAGTGCAAAAAACGCTTGTTATGTAATTATTTACAAGACGCATTTAAGCCCTTTAAATCGAACTTTGATTACTAGTTGTAAAACATGGTAATGATTATGTAGTGCATGTTACACATTTTTCAAATAGAAGGCTGAAGGCAACTCCAAACCTCGTATTTGACTAATATCTTTTAGACCTTATAAAAGGGCTTATATGAGATAGATAAGAAAGATTCCAAGATGAATTTAATAACTCTTATTAGAATTCCGATTTTTTAAAATCTATTTTGATTATATAAATCAAGCTAGTTGCCCTTAAAAGAACAATAAACGACGTTGCTGAACACTTAAATATGATGGTACATATTCAATAGAAAAATGAAACGCCAGGATCATTGGAAAATCAATGATCCTGGCGTTTTAGTAACCAATCGGATTGAAACTGTTTTTTTACAAGACAGTATGGGAGAGTGGGGATTTTTTACAATAATATTTAATAAAAAAGATTGGTCCGATTACCATTTGGAATACCGTTTTCGATACACTGTGATGAGGATTAGGCTTATTGAAGACTCTACACGACGGTCCATTATGCTAATTCACAAATGTATGACAAAACGAGCGAAGCGTATTAAACAATCGAAAGTATACTACAGGAAATTTCAAAGGTTGGTTATATATTACTGTTAATGACCTCAGTACATAGAAGTGGGATTAACTTTGTATTTTGTTGCTGATGTTTCCTCAAAGACGGTTGCTATTCAACTTACGGAACAGCTTAGTTTAACAAGAAGGAGAACCATCTTTAGTTATTGAATACATATAATATGGACAATTATGGGAGGGGAATAAATGATTTTTGAAATAACTATTCAAGTTCGTGTTACTGATTTTAAAGAAGGACGCAACTGGTATGAAACACTATTAAACAAAAAACCTGATTACGTACCGCATGATGGTTTTGTAGAATGGGAAGTCATCCCTGGTTGCTGGTTGCAAGTTGCTGAAGGAATACCATCAGAAGCAAGTGGACCTTTACGTTTAGGCGTTACTAATTTAATAACCGAAAGAGATAGACTTGTAGAAAAATTAGGAATTGACGAATTTGAGATATATACCCGTGAAGAAGTTTCTGCGAAATGGGGGACTTTCACTGACCCTTGGGGAAATCAACTTGGTCTCTTCGAATACTTGGATAAGCTAGAAGAAAATAATCGTATTAAAACAGTTTTGGGAGTTTGAAGGTTTTAGTAAGTTGCAGTTCCCACCGTTACAATCGCAATTAAATTCCCCTAATCATATTGTGGATTGTTTCAGTTTCGAAACAAGGCTGAGCAAATCCTTTGGAGTACGTTAAACTAAGGTCATATGTGTCTTAAACGGGCACTTTTGCAATGATTTTCTTTTTACCTTGAGCATGTCTAGGCATTTCTAAAGCTTTTTGCATAAAAAGGGAATTAAAGTGATATATAGTTTGAGACGATTGTTTGCAAAAATCCTACCACAAGTAAATTAACGAACGATTTATAAAAAAACACTAAGATTATACGTATTAAAACAACGAAAGTGCGATGCTTCCATCGACTGGACACGTTGAAAACCAAATTAAACACGAACATTATATTCGGAAGTTCCAAACGTTTATTATAGATGCCTTTTTCTCAAACATTCTTACACTTTTAATCGAAAAAGGAGTCGCGCCATTATCTTGAACTCATTATGTAAGCAGCAGGTTAGTACAATAAAAGGGCGAAATTAACCGTGAAGATTTTTTAGGGAGGTAAGTATGGAACAAGTTAATTTTTTTGAAAATAGTCTTTTTAAAGAAAAGGTAGAGAAAACTTTCTTAGTACAAAAAAAGTTAATTCATGAACATATGCCAGAAGCTGATGTCCAACACGTTGGAAGTACAGCTGTCCCTCATAGCCTTACAAAAGGTGATTTAGATATACAAGTTCGCGTTACTCCCGAACTATTCTTAAAAGCAGTACAGACACTTTCAAAATTATATGACCTTAATGAAGGCAGTGTAAAAACCGACAGTTTTAGAGCTTTTAAAGATGATTCAACAATACCTCCTCTAGGAGTTCAATTAACTATTATAGATTCAGAATATGATTTTTTTTGGAAATTTCGCGATGTATTAATACTAAATGATATTTTTAGGGTGGAATATGATGAACTGAAAATAGAATTTGAAGGGAAAGAAATGGATGAATATAGAGTAGCCAAAAATGAATTTTTCCAAAAAATAATGGCTACTCCTGAATTTAATGAACTGTGAGTATATGCTGTTCTTTTAATTAAGCTCTTTTAGTATATATTGTTGCTCTAATACTCATCAGTGATATTAAAAAAGGAATCTTTGCCATAAAGGTATTTCGATATTCGTTGAGTTTAAGACCAGTATAATATGGAACAATTTGTCTAGTTAAACGTCTAAATGCTAAAGAAATGGGAATTTAAAGGAAGGTTTTTGAATGATAGGTTTCCTTAATATTGTTAGCCTCATGCAAAATAAAGAAGGATGGCTTTAAGATTTGGCGAACTCATTCTATCTATGTAATCATTTGTTTCATATTTTTACTTGTTTGGTGGGTTATGTTTCTAATCAAAAAAAGAAGTTCCTTATCAGGATAACGGGTGCAATTATACAATAAGTTTAGATGCTCTGTTAGAGCGAAGACGGGGGAAAAGATGAAGAATAAAAGGGGTATTTTAAAGTGGATTACGTTTATTGGCATAGGTATGATACTTCTAGCGATTGTAGGATTAATTAAATGGGACTCGGCTGAAAGAACCAAGGAAGTTCAACAAATAGAGTTAGAATTAGGTTTTAAAGTTAAAGTAGTAGATAGACAATCACATGGTACATTGAGGGTAGCAACGAGAACATATCTAGTGAAACCATTAGATGGTGAGAAAAGTGATATAGAATACCTATTATATTTGAATGAAAAAGACAAGATCGAACATTGGGCTATGGTTAAAAACGGAAAGACAATCAGACCATCTAGTGTAGAAGACGAATAGCTAAACAAAGTCTGTTTGAAGGTCATGCCTTGAACCCAAAAATATTTCATTTCATTGGAGATTCGATTTGCCCTCGGGTGATATTCGTTCACATCGGTTGTTTTGACAATATTTCAGCGTGATAGGCAATCTAACCTTCCAATGTTGGTTCAATTCCATAATTGTTGAAACCTTCAGGAGTTGAAACGTCCTTCCAAACCTTCGCGTTATTGACCTTAGTTACTTCTGAATTTGCTTCTTCAACTTTAGTTTCTTCCTTCGTACATTCCGTTAATAAAACACTTGCCGCTAATCCTGTATATGCTATTTTCATTAACTTCATAATTCGGCTCCTCCTTCAGTTGAATAAGCTCATTCCATACACCATCTATATTTTATCTAAAATTCTAATTTATCCCCCTAAAAACTACCTAGTTAGCTTAATAACAAAATATGAGAAAATAGTTTTTTTTTGAAACTAACAGTGTAGGTTAGTGCAAAAAATGTTACTGTAGGTAGATTTTATGGATTCTAATTAAAAATATCTTATTGATATTCGTTTCAGTGGTGGAGATATTCAATTCAACGTTTCGAATGACACACAGTTATTTAGTTTTCAATCAGGTATAGGTTCTGTAGCAATCCCACATTTTTCTCAACTCTTTCCGCTCTATATAATAAGCGAGAAATAAGTGAGTCAAAATTGGATAGTCAAGGAAACTCGGATTACTATATATTTTCCAGTGTTGGTACAAACCTTTTTATTGAATAGTTAAATATCAATTTAAGCTGAAAGAGTATATCGAAGCTATTTATACAGAATTTCTAAAATATATGCAACGCACTCGATAATCCAAAAATAGATTTTCTAAACTTGTAATGGAATTTTTGCCTATAATTGGAACTTATGCTCATTTCGAACGTTATAAAAGTAAGGGAGGGGGGAAGGGGACACCAATCTCGTGACGGTTGGTGGAGAAACGTATCGCGTGTATCGTTATGAAGGGGCCTTGAATGATATTGAAAACGGTGTAGTACTTCTGTGTTGGCCACAGGAAGCATCAATGGAGCCAAAGAATATGCGCTGTTTTTTGAGTACAGATTCTAAGCTAACAACGGAACAAATTCTTACGTATTATAGCCACCGTTGCCGATTAAAACATATTATAAGCAAGTCATGGGTCGTCTCGGTTTCAGCGGAGAACAAATCTACAGTGCACAAGCGATCAAAAATGAGGTTCAAGTGCATAAGGTAATAGTCATTGCTTTTTGATGGTAATTTTTATATGTAAAAATACTCATTTACAGTAAATATAAATTTTTAACGAAATCAATATTCCTTTAACTATCATTATAAGGTATTTCTGGAAAAATAATAATCTGGTTACAGTACAATGTCCAATAATATAGCACATTAAAAAAGATACATTGAAAAAAGAGAAAATATATGAAATTTATTATATAAGAAGTCCGTCTATTAGGTGGATACTTTTTTATGCTTTTAGTTGGCGCAAGAACACCTAATGAATAAAATGAAAGCTTTGAACAATATTTAAGGATTTTGTAAGGAAATATATTAAACAAAAGTAATTTTAGTGAAGGGCAAAATTACTCTCTGGAGAAATAGATGTAAATGCACACTATCGATAGACCGTGCTTTTCTGACGAGGATTCGGGTGGTATACATAGTATCGTAAATTTGAATATATAGGAGGTGAATCCATTTGCGCAAAACGCTAGGGAAGAGTCGAGCATCGAGTGTCAAGGCGAAGCATCATTCAAGTTTAACATTTCGTATGAATGTCCTTTTCTTTACTATATTTATCATATTTTCAGTGTTAATTTTTAGACTTGGTTATATGCAAATTGTAAAAGGTGAAGATTATGTGCAAAATTTAGAACCAAAGGAAGTGTCAGTGAACACAAGTGTGCCAAGGGGACGCATGTATGACCGTTATGGACGTATACTAGTTGACAATCAACCAGAAAATGCGATTACGTATACAAAAATGCAAACGACTAAAACAGATGAAATGTTAAAAATCGCAGTGAAATTAGCTGCATTAATCGAACAACCTACAAATCGTGTGACACAGCGTGATAAACAAGACTTTTGGATTTTGAAAAATCATGATGCTGCTTATGAAAAGGTAACGGAAAAAGAAAAGAAAAAAATTGAAACAAATGAAGATATTACGCAAAGTCAAGCGGACGCAGCGATATATAAACTTGTCCGTGAACGTATTACAGACGAGGAGTTAGCACAACTAACGGAAGCAGATTTAGAAGTGCTAGCCATTTATCGTGAAATGGCGTCTGGCTACAATTTATCACCGCAGATTATTAAAAGTGAAAATGTAACGGATGACGAATTTGCACGCGTATCTGAACGTTTAACAGAATTACCGGGTGTAAATACGACTACGGATTGGAAGCGTGTGAAACTGTCCCCACTATCAGTTTTAGGGCGTACCACAACTCCTGCTAAAGGGATACCAAATGATAAGCTTGATTATTATCTAGCACGTGATTACTCGCGTAATGACCGAGTAGGCGAAAGTTATATTGAAGCGCAATACGAAGAGCTATTGCAAGGTCAAAAGTCAGTCGTTAAAAATATTACCAATAAAAAAGGGCAAGTTATCGATACAATTACAACGTATGAGGGTGAGCCAGGTAAGGATTTAGTGCTAACGTTTGATAGTGAATTACTTGCAGAAACAGAGAAGATTGTTGAAGAAGAGTTACTCGCTTTAAAATCATTAGGTGGCTCGTATTTATTAGACCGCGCATTTTTAGTAATGATGGATCCAAATACTGGAGATGTTTTGTCGATGGTAGGTAAGAAAATTGAGAAGGATCCTGATACAGGGAAAAATGTGATATTAGATTATGCTTATGGCACATTTACAACAGCTTATGAGGCTGGTTCGGTTGTTAAAGCAGCAACCGTATTAACGGGTTATAACCAAGGTGTTATTAAAATGAATACAACTTTGGGAGATCAACCAATTAAATTAATGAGTACGGAACCGAAGAAATCGATTTTCAACGAAACGGGCTATATTTCAATGAATGATTTAATGGCGCTTGAACGCTCTTCCAACTCTTATATGTTTCAAATTGCGTTGCTCCTAAATGGCACGCCATATAGTTATAATATGCCATTGCGCTTGAACGATAATACTTTCCCAACAATGCGTAATAATTATGCACAATTTGGCTTAGGTGTCAAAACAGCTATTGATTTACCAAACGAGGTAAGTGGAGTAATGGGTCGATCAGATCCAACAATGGGTGGTAAAACACTCGATTTAGCGATTGGGCAGTATGATACTTATACAACGTTACAATTAGCGCAATACATTTCGACAGTCGCAAATGGTGGCTATCGAATTCAACCACATGTAGTGAAGGAAGTACGTGAGCCATCAAAAGATGGACAACAACTTGGCCCATTGGCAATAGTTATTGAACCAACTATTTTAAACCGAATCGATAATCCGACAGAAGAAATTGATCATGTAAAAAAAGGTCTTCGTCGTGTATATATTGGTTCGCTAGGTTCTGCTCGTAAACAATTTGCTAATACACCGTACACAGCAGCAGGGAAAACCGGAACAGCTGAGGTAGTTTATTATGGACCATTAGAAGATAAATGGAGAACGAACACATTAAACTTAACACATGTTGGCTTTGCACCATACGAAAATCCTGAAATTGCCTATGCTGTTGTTATTCCTTGGGCAACAACAAACTTTGTGACACCTTTACCTCATGCGAATAACATTGCTAGACGTTCACTTGATAAGTATTTTGAGCTAAAGGCTAAATATGAATCGACTAAAGTTTCTGAAAGTAATGTGGAACAACCAATTCTTCCAGCAATCACCGAAGAAAAAATTGGTGAGGATGAACAAGAATAAGGGAGGAACGTTGGGTTACTATAGCCCAACGTAGTCCCGTTAGATTTATGCGGATATACAACGATAAGGACAAACACACCCAAACCCGCTTTTGGTGCATTTTTACTTCAACTTACGTGGCAGAATAATGAAAAATCAGTTAATATTAAAAATAAACATTTTTGTAAAAAAAGGGGATAAATTTATGTTTTCTAATGAAGAAAGAGAATCTATTTATAAAGTTATTTATAATAGGAGAGATATTCGAAGTTTTTTATCAACTCCTATTCCTGATAACATTATACATAGAATATTAAATGCAGCTCATCATGCACCTTCAGTAGGATTTATGCAACCTTGGAACTTTATTTTGATTTCCACTGACGAAATTAAAGAAAAATTGGCTTGGGCAGCAGAAAAAGAAAGCCGAGCATTAGCTATTCATTATGATGAAGGAAAAAAAATGAAATTCCTTGATTTGAAAATTGAGGGTTTAAAAGAAGCTCCTATAACCATTTGTGTTACATGTGACCCTACAAGAGGAGGTTCACATGTATTAGGACGAAATTCAATTCCTGAAACAGATATTTTATCAACAGCCTGTGCCATTCAAAATATGTGGTTAGCAGCTTGTGCTGAAGGACTTGCGATGGGGTGGGTAAGTTTTTATAAAAAGAATGATATTAGAGACATTTTAGAGATACCACCACACATCGATCCCATTGCTCTTATCTCAATCGGTTATACTGAAAATTACCCGGAAAAGCCCATTTTAGAGTTAGCTAATTGGGAAAAAAGACGTTCTTTAGAACATCTTATTTTCGAAAACAAATGGGGACAAAACTAAAGACTTATTAATCTATCAGGGTGCTCTTTTAATACGCCATCGATGCACTTGCATGAGAAGTTAAGTTACCTAAAAGAGGGACAACTAAGAAATATCATTTTCACCAAAGGATGGTATTTGCTATGGAATGACAAGGCAAGAATTTGACATGAAATACGCATGATGTATTAACCAAGAAATTTTTTAAATCTCTAATATAAAACAAATACATCAATGGCAGCATATAGTTGCATGTATAAAAACTCCCGATTTCGTGATAAACAATAATTCTTATCTGGACAGGAACTTCAGAAGTGCAAATCGAAAAGTGTACGTGGACATGAATCTACGGACATCCGAAAAATCATTAAATAAGGATTCTTTAGATTATGTTTGGATAAAACATGTTAAATTTTTTATATAAACCAAAAAGAAATAGTTGTTGATGGATAAGACCCATCTCAGTTGGAGAAAATATATGTGAACTTAAAAACATGTTCAAATTTCAAAGATTGGGAGGACTAAATATGTCATCTGAAATGGGAGATATACATCGTACTGGTCGAGACATTAACGACGATATAGTACATTTTGGTGGGCAAGCTGAGAGTGTTTTTAGTTCATTGGCTGAACAAGGTCGAGTGTCAATACAAAAGAAAGCAGACGAATTAGCTGCACAGTATCTTGAAAGTAATCCTAACCCAGACTATTATGATTGTGTAAAAATTGTAGCAGAGGGAGTTTTTAAAGCAGGGAACGAAATAAAGGGTAGCAGTGGTTCTTGGGGAGAATCAGTAGATGCAGCACTTGATGCAGGTGTTGGAACTCCAGCAGCAAAAATAGCTTGTAAAAGAATAACGATGCATTAATTTTTGAAAAAGCATAGGCGTAAAAAGCTTATGCTTTTTGATATTTATTGATTTCTTTTTTCCTCTCTTCAATAGTACTTTTTGTATATGGACATTCTTGTCCATATACAAAAAGTACAGATATTATGGGGAATTGACTAATTTAAGCCCTCGTCTACGCCA
Source organism: Lysinibacillus sp. NPDC096418 (assembly GCF_044762775.1). Lineage (NCBI taxonomy): Bacteria > Bacillati > Bacillota > Bacilli > Caryophanales > Bacillaceae > Lysinibacillus > Lysinibacillus sp. NPDC096418. Next base: position 26,266 of record NZ_JBIWEY010000020.1, on the reverse strand, counting down.
ATTGATTTTAGTTTACATAATATATATACTTGGGTCACAACTTTCTAATTATCGGATGCTTCCCATAATTTATCGTTTAAAAGGGGATTATTCGTTTAAATAATGCTAATTATCGTTTAATGTAGATTTGACCAATATTCATAAAAATTATTCATAAGTGGGACAAATGTAGATGGTTGTTACTATATCTTGACGAAGGTTAAAAAGTTGATATGGAGTATTTCTCCTTATCAACTTTTTTTATTGTATATTAGGCCTGTTCATACTTAGGTACGATTAGCCTTTAGGTTACGAATTTTAAAATAGCAATATAAAACTTAAAGAGATCTTCAATTTGATTTTTATAAAGTTAGAAATGATAATCGTCTTCACAAATAATTACATCTTTCGGTTAATAAGGTTCGATATGAATAAAGGTAACTGCATTATTATTTTGCTTTTGTACTGCTGATTCAATAGATTCTGTAATGTCGTGTGATTGTCATACATTTAAATTTGGATTTACGGTAATCGTTACATCAATTAGTAACAGACTCTCGTGCTTTCGGCCACGGATTTTCTCGAATTTTGCGCACTCGGGATATTTGTGTAACAAACGTAATTATCTTCTATTTTCTATTGTGTTGCGATGATTTTAAGCTATTTGGATGGATAACGAGGGGCGATTGTTCAATTACAGAGTTCGCTACTTCAACTAACGAAAGTTTAGTTGAAGTAGAAGGAGTGGAATTTTAAAAATCCATCACTATATTGATTGAATATCTGAAAGAAAATGTTCAGTAGATGAGGAGTGAACTAAGTATGTATATGAGGAAAGCAAATATTAAAAGGGTCACCAGGCTGGTAGCGACCCTTTGCTTAAAACAGGGGTATGGAAGGCTGATAGATTAATATGGCGCTACTAGTATGATAGTTTGCAGAAGGGGTTATGGAGATGATTATTGGTCGTCAATAATGAAGGGAACCTTCTTTTATTTTCTGACACTAAAAAAGCTGTAACGATTAATACGACATGAAAGTTGCGCCGACAATAATTAGAAGAATAAATAGAACAACGATTAAAACGAATGTTGAGCTATTATTCTTACCATAGCTTGTGCAACAATTGTTAAAATTGCCTGAATATCCGTAGTATCCCATATAAACCTCTCCTTTCTTTAATTTATTGTATGTATTGCCGTTGACATGAGTAGGGGATTCATCCAATCAATTGTTTTTATCTGAAAAAATGAATGAAACCGGTTACGTATTTTGAGGAATTAAACAAAACAAGAGTCACTCGGTGGAAAGTGACCCTCGGTGTCGAAAAAAAGGGAGGTGCAAGGCTAAGTTAACTTAATCTTACAATTACTATCGTGTGTTAATACGATTTATGCATGAAGCTAGCGCCAACAATAATTAGTAAAATGAATAGGACAACGATTAGAGCGAATGATGAATTATTACGTTTGCCATAGTCCGAACCATAACTTTCATTTCCCACAATAAATCCCTCCTTTCTATAATTCATAATATGTAAAGCTATAGAAAGGAAAGATGGTATTCATCTAATCAATCTTTCTTTTTGAAAAAAATAATATCATGTAAATAGTTTGAGAAGGATAGGGCTTTGTGTGGAGCTGCATGAAATTCAGTTGAAATAGCGATTTATTATTTTAACTAAGGAAGGCGATTGTTCAATTGGAGAGTCCGCTTCTTGAGCTAACGGAGGTTTACGTAAATAATTAGGTTTAGAAGGTTACTTTAAATAGATATACCAAAGTGGACTTTTAAAAATCCTTCACTATTTTGATTGAATATCTGAAAGAAAATGTTCAGTAGATGAGGAGTGAACTAAGTACGTATATGAGGAAAGAAAATATTAAAAGGGTCACCAGGCTGGGAGCGACCCTTTGCTTAAAACAGGGGGTATGGAAGGCTGATAGATTAATATGGCGCTACTAGTATGATAGTTTGCAGAAGGGGTTATGGAGATGATTGATGGTCGTCAATAATGAAGGGTACCTTCTTTTATTTTTGACACTAAAAAAGCTGTAACGATTAATACGACATGAAAGTTGCGCCGACAATAATTAGAAGAATAAATAGAACAACGATTAAAACGAATGTTGAGCCATTATTCTTACCGTAGCTTGTGCAACAATTATTAAAATTGCCTGAATATCCGTAGTATCCCATATAAACCTCTCCTTTCTTTAATTTATTGTATGCATTGCTGTTGACATAAGTAGGGGGATTCATCCAATCAATTGTTCTTTTTCTAAAAAAATGAATGAATCGGGTTACGAATTTTGAAGAATTAAAGAAAACAAGAGTCACTCGGTGGAAAGTGACCCTAGGTGTCGAAAAAAAGGGAGGTGTAAGGCTAAGTTACCTTAACCTCACAATTACTTTCATGTGTTAATACGATTTATGCATGAAACTAGCGCCGACAATAATTAGTAGAATGAATAATCCTTGAAATCGAGATACAAAAAGACATATGACATATAAGGGGATAAATAGGGAATTTGTCATTACAAATTTGCTTATGTTAAGGGAGTTTTTGTTTTGTTAGCTTGATATTCATATCTTCGCTTGTTATACCTGATAACACCGCTCACTGTGGCTTCCTTTCCACTTAGCTATGTTCACGATGGAATGTTTTCTTGAAGATTATAGAGCTGATTAAATAGCTTTTTTCTTGTTTAACCGGGAGGATAAGTAAAAACCTCGTTTTCTACTTAGATATACAGCAAGACATTAATTTTATGTACTTTGAATACATTAAGTATCGTTAATACAATAAGAGGAGGAATATCTAATTCCTACATTTGTAACGCAATCATTAGAAGAGATCCGATTTTGGTCACGGATAATGAAAGAACACGCTTTTTTTTAAGTCTTGGATTTACAGCTGATTAGACAGAACTTATTCAAGAAGCAAAGAATTTTATACCTATTTTTGAGCGGATTGAAGAACAAGCTAATAGTTATAATGAACAAACAGACCCTGAAGTAATTAGGCAGTTCAACATTCAAGTGTACCAAGCAACCTCATATATTTGGGCTTATAAGCGAAAGGTACTAGGATTAATTTTAAGTTGCAAAATAATTTCTAACAACATTCCGCTATTAGTTGACCATACGAGCCGTGAAGCATATTATTTTGCGAAGCGATTAAAAGAATTAAATGAAGGTATTCTGATTCCATTACCTGAAGCCATTATTCAAGAAAATGTATTTTTCCTAAAGATTATGGCAGACCATTCGAAATTCATTGGTCACCTGTTAGACCCCTCTGAAAGGAAATTAGTGGATCAGGCACGCGAGTTCAGTCATGATTTCGATCAACTTCTTTTCCAGGCACAAGATTTAGATCATATGCGTCCTCAATCAGAAACAACACCGCTCTTAGACCAATTTCTTGATCAAAATCGAGTATCTGTTGTGGCTTTACGTGATTTCAAGAAAACAGCAAGAGATTTAATTGAAGCTTGTAGAATAAAAAGTAATATCCCTGCACTTCTTGCTGACCACGTATACCGTGAAGCAGATCATTTTCTACACATTATTGATGCATTCGATGCCCATCTTACAGCACAAAAATCTTAACTGCTCCGTTCAACGAGGGGTCACGTATAGTGCAAAGCGGATAACCCAAACTTGCCTTATTAATGGGCGAATGAAAATAATAATAATTAGAAACCCTCTAAAGAAAATTTATAAAGAGGGTTTATTTTTTTTGTTGGTATAGAAGAAGACGAAAACAGCCTACATAAAAATAGGTACTTTTCAAAATAAGAAACATAATTAAAGTTAATTAATTGAAAAATCCAAGGTATTTCAACGCTATGAGAGCAATCGAGATGGGCAACGGTACATGGTACTGATTCTCGATTCTTCTTATGGTGTTTGTTTTATACTAATAGAGTAGAGGATGGTATATTTTTCATCAGTATTAGGTAGAGCTTTATTGTTTTTATTTAGTGATAGGGCTTATTACTAAACGTCTTGTTGATTTAGAAAAGAACTTTAGTAATTACAATTGCTAAAGTTTTAATTATTTTGCTTTAATCTAGAAGGAAAATATAAAACTTCAAATAATAAAAAAATTAGATAGTATATTTTTCTATCAACTTGTTCCCATGTTAATGAAACAAGCTCAGAACGTCTCAGACCTGTTGTTGCTAACAATTTAAACATTAGCTCATTCCGCATCGAAATACGTGATTGGTCGCGTTCTAAATAGCTAAATAGCTGTTGTAGATGCGTTAATGTCATATAGACAGGGAGTTTATCATCGGTTTTCGATGATTCAATCCCGTGCGTAAAATCATTAGCAAGGTAGTGTTATCTTAAACAATATTTGGGAAACGATTTTAAAAAAGAAATTTTTCGGTTCACCGAACGAGGTTTTTGTTTTAATGATCCTAATAGATATTGGATAAAGCGACGTAGTTGGATCTTGGTAATCTCATTTAAACAAGTTGAACAGCTACGGTCCATTAAAATGCTAAAAAGAGCTGTAAATCGTACTCATAACTTAAAACCGTATTGTCCGAGTAATTTTTTTCAATTTCAATATTCAAAACAAATTCATCAATAGCTGCACGTAGTTGCTTATATAAAACCTCCAGATAGCGTATTAAACAATAATTATTATCTGTACAAATAAAACCCATTATCGTAAAAAAGGAGAATTATCGTTCACATGAAAATTATAAGGAACTTCACAAGTATAACTCGAAAAGTACAGATATTATGGGGTGCTGACGTATCCAAGCCCTCCCTCACGCCAAATAATTTTAGTTTACATAATATATATTATAGGAAGTTATATATCATCTAAAAGTATACTTGAGATAGTGAGACGAAATTAATAAATGTACATTAAAGTCTAAACTTTCCTTCAATTTCAAAAAAGTTTAGACTTTGATGTCTTTAGTTATTCATTAATATTGTTAATCTTGTCGTACTCTAAAGACTCAATAGCAATAAGTTGAATATAATTTCGAAAAGATAATATTAAATTTATCAAAAATCAACTTTGCATAATTTGTAAAATTGATTTTTCCATCTAATGATTATTTTCTTCATCAATTATAGAATTTTAATACAATCTCAGTTCCATCTCCTAAATTACTTTTAACAAATATTTGTCCTCCATGAGCTAATGTTAGTTGCTTAGCTATGCTCATACCTAAACCAGAACCAATTGTATTCTCTTCTGAGTTAGTACCTCGATAATAACGCTCAAATAATTTATCTAAAGTTGATTGATCCATCCCATTTCCATTATCTCGAATTATCACAGCGAAGCTATTATCATGTTCTTTCTTAACAATAATATCAATTTTAGTATTTGGTGGATTATGCTTAGTAGCATTAGAAATCATATTATCAATAATACGGGTAAACCATTTTATATCAAGAGGATATAAAATTGGCTCTTCAGAATCATAAAAAGAAAAGTCATAAGTTGTAAATTGCGGATCGTTAATAAAATGTAAAACTGATCTTCGAGTTACTTCATTTACATCTTGATTTTTGCAATACATTGGTAATGCATTGTTTTTTAGACGGTAAGATAGGCTTAAATCATCAATTAGTTCTAACATAAATGTTGATTTCTCTCTTAGTGTTTTCCCTATTCTTTGAAATTCTTCTTGTGACCATTTGTAAGGAGCTGATTCAAGCACATGTGCATATCCTTTAATGGAAGATAATGGTGTTTTCAGATCATGGGAGACACCAACTATCCATTCTTCACTGGTTTGCTCAATTTGTTTACGAAGCATTTCATTCTGTTCTAATTTCTGCTTTAAACCATACAGAGAATCAATTACTTCTCGGAGTAATTGATAGGAACGTTTCATCTTCCCTCGACGATTTAATGTATAATATTTCATCTTAGTTTGTTCATTATAGTTACCATCCGCCAACCTTTGAATAAAGTTAATAATATAAAGAAATGGTTGTCCAAATTGTTTGCCATACCAAAATGCTATGGCTACTATAAATATGATAAGAGCTACTCCATATATTAGTAGTGCTTTCTCTATATAGAATGAGGTATTATCTCCTACCTCTGCCATTTTTACAGGCGCCAATGTAAGATCAACAACCCATGTTTGCTGTTTCTCTGGATCATAATAAACGTATTGGCTACCGTTATTTCTGAGGTTATCCGCCTCATTTCCTAGTACGTTTTCAAGATTGAGCTTCTCTATTGGTTCACTGACTTCTCCAAAATTCCGCACTACTTCCCCACTTGCTGAAAAAATTTGTAATGCCCCATTACTTTCTTGTAATAGCTGTTCTCCAAGCTGAGATAAGTGATGACCGTCCCATTCTACTGATAACTTTTCTGCTAGCTGTCTCGCAGGACGCTTTTGACCAATTACAACAAAATAAGTTTGTCCACTTTTCGTCTCTTGACTAATAGTGAGGTCATATGGAAAAGGTGAACTCTTCTGCCAGAAAGCCATTAGTTCACCAGGTGTATAGCGCATTGGGACATCCGATGGAAGGTTTGAAGAAGCCAACATTCTACCTTGAGAGTCCAATATTTGTAACCACTCTTCACGTTTTTCTATAACAGAGACGCTTTTAGATTCTAATATTACATTATCATTCTCTATCAAAAAAGTTTGCCTTAAAGCACTATTGCTGCTACTCGATAATTGCTGTGTTTCGGGTTCACTTTCTAATTGCATACCAACATACACTAAAAAAATGATTGTGCCTATTGCCAGGGCTACCAACACAAAAACAATTTGCGAGATAAAAGTAAAGGTGAGCCGACGACTAATTCGATTCATTACATACCCTCTTTTTGGATTAATTTATAGCCAAGTCCCCTTATAGTTAATAGATACTGCGGAGCTTTCATATCTTTCTCAATTCGCTCCCTGATGCGTCCAATGTGGACCGAGACAGTATTATCATCACCAAAGCTATTTTCCCCCCATACAGCCTCATATAATTGACTTTTTGTAAATATTTGATTTGGGTGCTTACAAAAAAATAATAGTAATTGAAATACCTGTGCTGGACAGGGCATTACATTGCCGTCAACCATTAATTCCCCTGCACGCTCATTAATTTGAAAGCGACCAAAATCATAAATATACGAATTCGTAGATATATTCGTTGTTCTTTCATCATCATGTAATTTAACACGGCGTAGTTGCGCCTTCATTCTTGCTACTACTTCTAATGGATTAAAGGGTTTAGTAATATAATCGTCCCCGCCCATAGCGAAGCCTGTTAATTTCTCTAAATCTGAGTTTTTGGCTGTTATAAATAATATCGGGGCATCCGTTGTCACTCGTAGGAATGGACAAATATCAAATCCACTTTTATCTGGTAGCATTACATCTAGAAGAATTATGTCATATTTCTTCCTTTCGCACGCATTTAACGCCTCTTGAGCAGTACTTGCACTATCAATTTGTCTAAAACCTTCCTTATTTAAAATCAACTGTAACATGTCCCGAATTGCCGGTTCATCGTCAACAAGTAAAATCAAAACATCCTGCAAATTCATATTTGAATCTATCCTTTCTCGATAAGCATGGTCTTAATTGTATCATTTAAATACATTGTATGAATGGATAAACACATATGCATTTGTCACTATTCCATTGAAAATAAACAGAACTTAAACTGCGATGTTAAAAGTTTATTGAAATGTAATTTACCGTTTCGGCTTTCGTTAAATCTAACTTGTATACTCTAGGAAAAGCGTGAAAGATATTTTCTACTATAGGAGGAACTACAATGATTGCGATTTGGAAAAAAGAATTTATTCAATCGTTCAGCAGTGTCTTTTCATTCATTACGATTGGAATTTTTATTGCTGTTTCATATTACTTATCAGATTTTGTCTCAAAGAGCAGCCTTATTACCGGCATTAAATTTGCAGAAGCTGGATACGTTAGTGGGCTGGTGTTCCTAATTTATGTTATGGGCTTTTTATTTATCTTTTCTTTATTTCATGACACAATTAATCGAGAAACAGAAAGCAGGACAATTCGATTCCTCGTCACAAAAACATCTCGATCATCCATTATTATAGGAAAATTATTAGGAATCTTTTCATACTGGTTTGTTTGTTTGCTAATATCATTTAGTATCATCGCATTCTTTTCTCACCAGTTCTATATCAAAACATTTGTTAGCTTATTTGTTATGCTAGCGTATATTGTGGCTCTTTGTGTGTTAATGTCATGCCTCATTCCTAAAAGATCGATGTCAATGTTTGTAGGATTATTGTTGAGTATTTCTATTCCTACCTTTGGCTTATGGAGCCTTTTCTCGGAGAAATTATGGTTAAAAGTTTTTAAATATACAACTCCATACCATTACATGCTTGAAGGTGGAAAAAGTGGATGGATTACAGTTCTTCTATTTGCAGCCATTATGGTTGGGGTTTCGATACTTAGTCTTCATAGGAGGGATTTATAATGGCTGTTATTGAAACAATTGATTTAAAAAAATCCTATCACAAGCATTTAGTAGTCCGTGGGATTAATCTACAAGTACAAGAAGGAGAAATCTTTGGCTTTCTTGGAAGAAATGGCGCAGGAAAAACAACATTCATCAATATGCTTACAGGGATTGTTCTTCCAACTAGTGGGCAATTTCGAATATTAGGTGTTTCAAATAATCAGCTCGATCGTGTCAAACACAAAGTAGGTGTTCTTCCAGACTACACAGAATTTTACACTAACGATACAGCTCTTGAACATCTTCAATTTTTTGCAAGCGTACAAAAGCATAAGGTTACAAGACAACAATGTATGGATCTATTAGAGCAGGTTGGGTTAAAGGACGCTATACATGTCAAAACAAAAAAATTCTCTTTCGGGATGAAAAAAAAGCTAGGAGTAGCACAAGCTGTAATAGGAAATCCAGAACTTATTTTCCTTGATGAGCCTACTTCTGGAATGGATCCAGAATCTGCTCTAGAGATGCAAAAATTTATTCGTACATTAGCAAGTCAAAAAAAGACTATTTTTATGACGTCCCATAATTTATATGAGGTTGAAAAACTATGTAGTCGCGTTGCTATTATGAAAAAAGGAATCATTTCAGGTCTAGGTACAATTGAACAGTTACAGCAACAATTTCAGACTAGTATTGAAACAACCATAAAGTTATTTCCTAAAAGTGATACTTTGTATCGTAATGCACGAGAAGAAATAGAAACTTGGACTACAGTTAAATACTGGGATAAATATCGACTTACTGCTGAAATACAAAATGAATCTGATATTGCCAGAATCGTACATTCTCTATGCAATTTTGAGACTGATGTATTCGATATTCAGACAAATCGTCCTTCCTTAGAAGATATATTTATGAATGATTGAACATAAACAGAGTGAATAAATATATCCTTTCACTTTTAAGTAAACTATAGAAATATCCTAGATGTATAAAAGAATCCGTTAAACACTCACTCTGTAATGGGCTGTCCGAGGATTTTAACTCAAAATAAAAAAAATGCCAAAACGCTGATTTAACAGCGTTTTGGCATTTTAAAATTGAAGTGATTTTTGCTAAAAGGGACTTCTAGACATCTCCATTAATAGCATCTATCTCAATTATATATTTAAGAATGTTGATATTATTGGATAATGGTAGTTTAGACTTTGATGTCCCTTTACAATCAAACACGAACCTAGAAAATAAAATAGTAATCTATAGGTTCGTTTTTGTTTATTTTGTTAAGGCTTTCATATCTGCAACTATTGTATCTACTGGTACATCTGTTGTACCGTTATAGTCTTTTACAACAACGCCATCCGCATCCACTAAATAATAACTCGACATATGCATAACTTGATCTGTCTTAGGATCATTCCTTACGTGCGAATTGAATGATCTTCTAGCAAATTGTTCAATATATTGTTGCTTATAGCCCGTTAAAAGCTGCCATTTACTCGCGTCAGCTACTGAATATGTATGTAAATACTCAGTTAATACCTCAGGTGTATCGACCTCTGGATCAATGCTGAAGGCTACAATATTATAGTCTTCAATTTTCTCGTCTATTAGTGCCTTTTGTACTTCGGCCATATTATAAGTCATTGGCGGACATATTGAATTACAATTTGTGAAAATAAACATTGCTAGCCAGGGCTTTCCCTTGAACGTATTTAATGTCACTTCTTCATTATTCTGATTTGTTTGTGTAAAATCCTCTACTTGAATATCATGCTCTGCTTGGAATTTATAAGTTCCACAGGATGCTAATAAACTGCCCACAGTAATTAGCATAATTAGCAACAAATTTTTCTTTTTCATAAATTGGAGCACTTCCCTTTAATTATTCGTCGCTTTTAATTGTATATAGAATAGTAGTTAAAAACAAGATTATGTAATTTACATTGTGTCGAAAAATAGTTTAATTGTATATTGCTGGGTTTATTAAATCCTTTAATTCCCATATATATCAACGGTTTTAGAATTTTTTTTTCACCTTTTTTTCCTTTATTTCGTTATTTCCCAAGCAGTCATTTTTTTGTTATATAACAATACATTCTTGCTTTATTCTTTTTCATTTATTCCAATTTCAAAATAGTGATTTAATCAATCTTCTCTTTAAAGTTTATATTTTCTAAACAATTCGCAAATATTCTAACATTACTAGTATCGAAATATTATTCTAAAGAAAATTAAGATTCTCTTTAAAACGGAATATTTCTGTTAAACCCTTATTATTTCTATGTTATTTCCAACCGCATAATTAGACAAAAAATTTTAAAAACTCTAAATTTAGTATTGCATTATAGGATTATACCTCATAAAATAAGTGAATATAGCGGTGAATAACAAAGAAATATACCGTTTAAAACAGAAATATATAACTTTAGGGGGAATAATATTGGCTAACATTAGTGGAGACAAAAACATACATTCGATTGACTATAATGCAATTGAAGCTATGGAATCGTTCAACAAATTCGTGAAAAAGAAAAATACTTTCCTTTTCTCGATCACTGCAGGGTTTTTATTTCTTTACATCTTACTTCCAATCCTTGCTTTCCAGCCTGTACTACAACAAAAAATTATTGGAAGCATCACAGGGGTTTGGGTATATTCAGCAGGATTATTCATCATGACAATTGTTCTTTGTACAATCTATATAAAAAAAGCAGCTTCATTTGATAAGGCTGCAGCTGCAGTTATTGCGGAGTATCATGCGAAAGGCGGAAAATAAATGAATTTAGTAACAGTAGGTTTCTTCTTAGGAATCGTAGGTTTAACATTAATAGTCACATATATTGCAGCGAAACGTACCTCTTCTGCAAGTGACTTCTATACTGCAGGCGGTGGACTTAAGGGCTGGCAAAATGGATTTGCGATTGCTGGTGACTATTTATCCGCAGCTGCGTTCCTTGGGGTGTCCGGTGCAATTGCATTAACTGGTTTTGATGGTTTCTTCTTCTCGGTTGGTTATGTTGTAGCAAACTTAGTTCTTCTATATATAATTGCAGAACCTATGCGTAATTTAGGCCGTTTTACATTAGCAGATATGTTAACTGCTCGTTTCAATGAAAAACGTATTCGTGGCGTTGCTGCAGCGGGTACAATTATTATTGTTATTCTTTATATGATTGCACAACTTGTAGGTGCAGGTGCACTTATTAAGTTACTATTTGGTATTGAGTACTGGATTGCTGTTTTAATCGTAGGTGTAATGATGACTGTTTATGTATTATTTGGTGGTATGACAGCAACTTCTTGGGTTCAAATTATTAAAGCTGCACTACTTTTATTTGGCACCGGCTTACTTGCAACACTAGTTCTTATTAAATTCGATTTCTCTTTAGTAAAGATGTTTGATACAATCGCGACAGATCATGGCGAAGAGTTTTTAGTACCAGGTTTAAAATATACAAGTTCTATTGACTCTGTATCGATGATGATGGCGCTTGTATTAGGTACGTCTGGTTTACCTCATATTTTAATGCGTTTCTTTACAGTTAAAGATGCGAAAACTGCACGTTCATCTATTTCTTGGACAACTTGGATTACGGCTATTTTCTTCTCATTAACTATTTTCTTAGGTTTTGGTGCTATGCATTTTGTAGGTTTAGACAATATTCTTGCTGAAAGTAAAGCCGGTAATACAGCTGCCCCACTTCTTGCTAATTACCTTGGTGGCGATGTATTGATGGCATTTATCGGTGCCGTAGCTTTCGCAACAATTTTAGCTGTAGTATCTGGTTTAGTATTAACAGGGGCTTCTGCGATTTCTCACGATATTTATGGTGAAATTATTAAAGATGGTAAATTAACAGAGAAACAACAAGTTTTAGCCGCTCGTACTGGATCTATCTCAATTGCAATTGTTTCTATCATCCTTGCGTTATTTGCACAAAGTCTAAACGTTTCATTCTTAGTATCATTTGCCTTCTGTATTGGGGCTTCTGCAAACCTTCCAGTTATTCTTTACACAATTTACTGGAAAAAGTTCAACTCTACTGGTGCCGTAACAGCAATGGTAACAGGTTTAGTATCATGCTTAGTTTTAGGGGCAATGGGGCCAAATATTTGGAGTCCAGTTGAAGGCGCTGCTATTTTCGTTGGTAACCCACTTGTGCCACTTTCGGTACCAGCAATTATTACAATTCCCCTTGGCTTTATAGCTGGTTATTTAGGTTCTGTACTATCAACGAACAAAGTTTCTCAAGAAGAAGCCGATCGTATTTACAAGGAAATTCGCGTGAAAGCAAATACAGGCGTATCCGTTTCAGATATTTCTCATTGATTTTGTAAAAAAACTCGACCTAGGTCGAGTTTTTTTCTATTTATTTACACAAAAATCAAGGTAATTTATTTATCCAGCAATACTATTCCAAATAAAAAATCTTCAAAAATTGTCTTTTTCAGATAAAATAATTTACACAAATTTTCTAAAAAAAACATCTTTTCTCTCAAAAATAGCTTCTTGTTTTTTGTCAAGAACCTAGTATTCTCTATGCCTCGTTTATTTATCTGAATATTCCAAAACCCTTTATTTTCTAGGCTTTGTTGTGTATTTTCTGTTTAAAGTCTATTTTTTTAAAAATTTTTTTTACATAATTTTTCTAAAATGTATTGCAATTTAGTGAACCGTCTCATAAAATTAAGATGTGAATTCACTAAAGTAGCAAAATCAAGTATTGAAGCAGTAAAAATAAACACAAAATGGGGAATGTTTATGGCGAACAATCAAACTAGCAAAAACATCGTGATTGATTACGATGCAATTGCAAAACAAGAATCGTTTAAAGCACTTGTACGAAAAAAGTCAGCGTTTCTTTGGTCGATAACAGTATTTTTCTTAGCGGCTTACATGTTACTTCCAATTCTTACTTCGTACACAACAATATTACACCAAAAGGCATTTGGGGAAATGACTTGGGTGTGGATTTACTCAGCAGGATTATTCATTATGACTTGGGGATTAGCGCATTTATACGTAGCGAAAGCAAATAGCTTTGACAGAGAAGCAAAAGCGATTATCGCTGAATATGAAAACGGAGGTGGCCGCCGATGAGCATTATTGCATTATCTTTCTTCGTAGCAATTGTAGGTCTTACATTAGTAGTAACATGGTGGGCATCTAAACGTACTTCTTCTGCAAGTGATTTCTACACTGCAGGTGGTGGTTTAACTGGCTGGCAAAATGGACTAGCTATTGCTGGTGACTATTTATCAGCAGCATCATTTTTAGGGATTGCTGGTGCCGTTGCATTATTCGGTTTCGATGGCTTCTTCTTCTCTATCGGATACTTAGTAGCTTATTTAGTGGTGCTATACATAGTAGCAGAGCCACTACGTAACCTTGGTAAATTCACATTAGCTGACATGATCACAGCACGTTTCAACAGTCCAAAAGTTCGTGGTACAGCTGCCTTAAGTACAATTACAATTGTACTGTTCTATATGATTGCACAGTTAGTTGGTGCAGGTGCACTTATTAAATTACTTTTAGGTATTGAATACTGGGCTGCAGTACTACTTGTAGGTGTTATGATGACAACATACGTATTATTCGGTGGTATGACAGCAACATCTTGGGTACAAATCATCAAAGCTGCACTTCTAATGTTAGGTACTGTTATTATCTCATTCTTAGTGTTAAAAGAGTTCGGTTTCAGTATTTCAACGATGTTCACACAAATGGCAACAGAAACTGAGCATGGTGCAGCATACTTAAATCCAGGTCTTAAGTATACTAACGGCATTGATACAATCTCAATGTTAATTGCATTAGTATTAGGTACTGCGGGTCTTCCACATATCCTAATGCGTTTCTTCACAGTAAAAGATGCGAAAACTGCTCGTTCTTCAGTAATTTGGGCAACTTGGATTGTAGGTATCTTCTACGTTCTTACAATTTTCTTAGGCTTCGGTGCTGCTGCATTCGTAGGTTCTGAAAAAATTATTGCAGAGAACGCTGCTGGTAATATGGCTGCCCCACTTCTTGCACAAGCGCTTGGTGGCGAAATCTTATTCTCATTCGTTTGTGCAGTAGCCTTCGCAACAATTTTGGCGGTAGTTGCCGGGCTTGTACTATCGGGTGCATCTGCCCTATCACATGATATTTACGGTCAAATTATTAAAAAAGGTAAAGTATCAGAAAAAGAGCAAGTACTTGCAGCTCGAATCGGTTCGATCACAATTTCTGTTGTTTCTATCTTACTTGCATTAGGTGCACAAACATTAAACGTTGCATTTTTAGTATCACTAGCATTCTGTATCGCAGGTTCTGCTAACTTACCAGTAATCATCTACACAATTTACTGGAAACGCTTCAACACAGCTGGTGCGGTAACAGCAATGTTAACGGGCTTAATCTCAGCATTAATCCTTGTAGCTGTATCTCCAAACGTTTGGAATCCAGTTGAAGGAAAAGCAATCTTCGTTGGTGACCCGTTAATTATGTTAACTAACCCAGCACTTATCTCTGTACCACTTGGCTTCTTAGGTGGTGTCATTGGTACATTACTTTCTAAAGAAAACGACGAAGCGAAATACCGTGAAGTAGATGTTAAAGCAAACACTGGTATTTCAGTACAAGACGTTTCTCACTAATTATTATGACCAAAACCTCGTAGGTATTTTCCTTACGAGGTTTTACTTTTACTCCTCTATTCGGTAATATATTGGAAATAGGAGTTGGAGGTAGGCTTATGACACAATCAAATGCAAAAAAGAAACGGCTTCATCTTAAGCGAATGAATGGTAAGGATGTCGAAAAAGAACGTCAATCCTCCCCATTCAGTACACATGAACGTGTTACAAAAACTAAAAAAGAGAGTATTGAACATAATTTCACTAAATACAAAAAACACAACCACTTTGAAGATTAAAATAGTGGTTGTGTTTTTTCGTTTATCAACCAAGCATTTAGAATCCTCAGTATTCTAAATGCCAAGTTTTATTTGTTTGAAGACGTGCTAAGTTCCCTCATTAAAATAACTGTCATTAAGTTATAACATATTGACTCAAATGTACTCATATAGGAGTCAACCATACAAAGAGAGAGTGAAATAGCTTCTGTTAGGTCTATGCTAGTTAAATGATGGTATGTAACTGCAAAAACAGATACTTCAAGTAAATACCCAAATAACCGCTTCTAGGCATGATCTGCCCAGTCTAACTGAGGGATGTATTTATTTATTTTTTGTAATTTAGCAAGCCTTGACTCAAAATCCTAGATTACATGTTTTGAACCATCACGAAGTAGTTCAAGCAAGCTTTGTATATAGAATGCCCTCTCCTTTAGTATGAAGATGCGAGTTCTTCTTATGCTTTAAAATATTTTGTTTATCTAGATTGATGGAAGAAGAAAGTATAATCTCTGTGAATTTATCTAGTTTACGAGATACAAAGCTTCATATGAGTAATTCACCTGTAGGTCCGTTACCATCAAACCACCATAATGATAAAAAACACTGATTTTAGTTAAGGAATGGTAATTACAGACCTTATTAAAAAAACTAGCTACTTTTAATATCTGCGAAAATACTTTAATCTAGACTCGACCTCTATCAAATATGCTACAAAACCTTTTAATAAAAAAAGCCCCGTCCTCGAAAGGAACATGGGCTTAATTGTTTATGATTCTTTTTTTTCTTTTAATACATGTGAAATTGCACCATCAGAGGCTACGTCGACTTTGAATGAGCCGTTTGAATGGCGGTCGGCACGAGTTAGTGTTTTAACGTCTAAAACCTCTTGTACGCCCTTCTCCGTCTCCACAATCAATTGCTCATCATCAACTGCTTTTACAACAGCTACAATACGATGTGGATTTGCCTTCAATTCAGTAAGTACTTTTAAACCTCGTTTTGCACGATTTGTAGCATCTACCTCAGCTACATTCATTTTCTTAACAGCACCACGTTGCGTTACGATGACCACATATTCTGCTTCGTTTGGATTTAGAATATTGACGCCAACTAATGCTTCCCCGTCTTTTAACGTAATACCTTTTACCCCGCCTGTTTTGACACCAGTGACTGGTAACTCTTCAATTGGGAAACGAATTGCATAGGCCGTATCTGTCGTTAATAACAATTCTGCTTCATCCGTAACGAAATCTGCGATAATCATTTCATCACCGGCTTTAACATTCATCGTTTTAATAGGCTTAGAATAACGTGTCACAGCATAGTCTGATAATGGCGAACGTTTAATTTGACCATCTTTTGTTGCTGTTAGAATGTATTTATTTGGTTGATCGAATGTTTCGAAGCCATATACATTTATTATTGACTCATCTTCTCCCGTTGGTACAATACTTGAAATATGTTGACCTAGATCTTTCCAGCGAATATCAGGCAGTTCATGCACTGGCTGATAAATATAATTTCCTCGGCTCGTAAAGAGCAGTAAATGGTGCTGCGTATTTAAGTGATCCTCATACAATAAGTAATCCGATTCTTTCATCGCTATATCTTTCCCGTTTGAAGCAGCATGTGAGCGTGTAGACGTTCGTTTAATGTAACCGTCTTTTGTCACTGTCACGACCACTTCTTCACTCGGTACAAGCACATCTAATGTAATTTTGATTTCTTCAATTTCGCGTTCGATTTTAGAACGACGAGGTTGCATAAAGCGTTTTTTAATGTCTAGTAGCTCTTGTTTAATGACACGAATTAGCTTTGCTTCACTATTTAAAATGCTTTCAAGTTTCGTAATGAGTGCATTTAGTTCATCTTGTTCATGTCGAAGCTCTGTAATATCGGTATTTGTTAAACGGTATAACTGCAAGCTAACAATTGCTTCAGACTGAACTTCTGTAAAATCAAATTTCACTTGTAAATTGGTTTTCGCATCGCGTTTATCATTGGAAGAACGGATTGTTGCGATAACTTCATCTAAAATTGACAATGCTTTGATAAGACCATCGACAATATGTGAACGGTCTTTCGCCTTTTGTAAATCATAAATAGAACGATTTGTGACAATTTCCTTTTGGTGTGCGATATAAGCATCTAAAAGCAATGGTAAAGTCATCATTGTCGGTCGACGATTGTGAATTGCAATCATATTAAAGTTATAAGCAACTTGTAAATCCGTTGTTTTATATAAGTAGTTTAAAATACCTTGACCTGGAATATCCTTTTTTAGCTCAATAACAACACGTAAGCCTGTGCGGTCTGATTCATCGCGAATTTCAGCAATGCCGTCAAGACGTTTGTCGACACGCTGTTCGTCAATCTTTTTCACGAGATTCGCTTTATTGACATCATATGGCAACTCTGTAATGACAATTTGCTCTTTACCGCCTTTTAGCGGTTCAATGTTTGCTAGTGCACGTACGATAATTTTACCACGACCTGTTTCATACGCTTTCTTAATGCCGTCTACCCCTTGAATAATCCCGCCTGTAGGGAAATCAGGACCTTTTATAACCGTCATTAGCTCATCAACAGTCGCTGATGGGTTCTCTAAGCGCATTAAGACAGCGTCAAGAACTTCATCTAGTGCATGAGGAGGAATATCTGTCGCATACCCTGCTGAGATCCCGGTAGAACCATTCACAAGGAGATTCGGGAAGCGTGATGGTAAAACAGTTGGCTCCATATCTTGATCATCAAAATTTGGCACAAATTCAACTGTATTTTTTCCGATATCACGAAGCATTTCAGAAGCGATTGCTGAAAGTCGCGCTTCTGTATAACGCATTGCTGCCGGTGGATCACCATCGACCGAACCGTTATTACCATGCATTTCTATGAGCATATGACGAGCTTTCCAATCTTGACTCATACGCACCATTGCTTCATATACTGAACTATCACCATGCGGATGGTAGTTACCGATTACGTTACCGACTGTTTTTGCAGATTTACGGAAAGGTTTTTCGTTTGTATTCCCTTCTGTAAACATCGCAAATAATATGCGGCGTTGTACTGGCTTAAGACCGTCACGTGCATCAGGCAACGCGCGGTCTTGAATAATATATTTACTATAGCGACCAAAACGGTCACCCATTACTTCTTCTAAAGGTAAGTCTTGATACTTTTCCGTACTAGTCATGCTTGGTCCTCCTCTTGTTGGATGAATTCATTATCTAGAATATTTGAATCATCCTCCATACCGAAGTTTACATTTGCTTCGATCCATTTGCGGCGTGGCTCTACTTTGTCACCCATTAACGTTGTAACACGTCGTTCAGCACGAGCACCGTCCTCAATTGTTACACGAATCAATGTACGTGTTTCAGGATTCATTGTTGTATCCCATAATTGATCAGCGTTCATCTCACCAAGTCCTTTATAACGCTGAAGTATATAGCCCTTCCCTATTTTTTTAATAGCGGACTGTAAATCATTTTCTGTCCAAGCGTATTCAATGACTTCTTTTTTACCTGTACCCTTAGATACTTTGTATAGCGGTGGTAGCGCAATGAAGACTTTTCCTGCCTCAATTAGTGGACGCATATAACGATAAAAGAATGTTAATAGCAAGACTTGAATATGTGCACCGTCTGTATCGGCATCGGTCATGATGACAACTTTATCATAGGCGGAATCTTCTACAGAAAAATCAGTCCCAACACCAGCACCAATTGCGTGAATAATTGTTGAGATTTCCTCATTTTTCATAATGTCCTGAAGCTTCGCCTTTTCAGTATTAATTACTTTTCCGCGTAGAGGCAAGATTGCTTGGAACGTACGGTCACGACCTTGCTTAGCTGAACCTCCTGCGGAATCACCTTCGACTAAGTATAATTCATTTCTAGCTGCATTACGGGACTGTGCAGGCGTTAACTTACCTGACAGGAGTGTACTTGCCTTTTTGTTTTTCTTACCGTTACGAGCATCTTCACGTGCTTTACGAGCCGCTTCACGTACTTGCTGCGCTCGAATTGCCTTACGAACAAGGGACGCAGATAGCTCAGCATTCTCCTCAAGCACATATAAAATTTGCTCAGATACAACAGAATCGACTGCTGAACGTGCTTCACTAGTACCTAGCTTACTTTTCGTTTGTCCTTCGAATTGCAGTAAATGCTCAGGAATACGAACTGAAATAACTGCTGATAAGCCCTCGCGAATGTCCGAACCTTCAAGATTTTTGTCTTTTTCTTTTAATAAGCCAATTTTACGAGCATATTCATTAAATACACGAGTTAATGCCGTTTTAGCACCCGTTTCATGCGTACCGCCATCTCGTGTACGTACGTTATTGACGAACGATAAAATAGTCTCTGAATAACCATCATTATACTGGAAAGCAAATTCGACTTCGATTTCATCCTGTGTTCCCTCAACATATTTAACCGGATGGAGTATGTCTTTTTCCTCGTTCAAATACGCAACGAAAGCTTCTATTCCGTTTTCATAAAAGAAAACATCCTCTTTGCCTTCCCCGCGTTCATCGATTAATTCAATTCTTAAGCCTTTTAGTAAAAATGCAGATTCACGTAAACGTTCTGCAAGCGTATCATAGTTGAATTTAGTCACAGAGAAGATCGTATCATCTGGTAAGAAATGTACAAGCGTCCCTGTTTGTTTTGTATTACCGATTACTTCAAGTGTTGTTGCTGGGTTTCCGCCATTTTCAAAACGTTGTTTATATTTTTTTCCATCACGATGAATCGTTACTTCTAAAAATGTCGACAAGGCGTTCACAACAGATGAACCTACACCGTGCAAACCACCACTCGTTTTATAACCGCCTTGTCCAAATTTTCCACCTGCATGTAACACTGTGAAAATTATTTCTGGCGTCGGCTTGCCCATTTTGTGCATACCAGTTGGCATACCTCGTCCGAAATCTCGAACGCTTAAACTTTGGTCTTGATGTATTGTGACAATGATATGAGAACCAAAGCCAGCAAGTGCTTCATCCACCGCATTATCTACAATTTCATACACAAGGTGATGAAGTCCTCGACCATCTGTGGAACCAATATACATGCCGGGTCGCTTTCGCACCGCTTCTAATCCTTCTAAAACTTGAATTGCGTCATCATTATAGACGCTAGGTGACTGTTTATTCGCCAAAAGATTCCCCTCCAAAAAACAAACGCATGTTCTGATAACGTTCTCATCCTAATAATAATAGCATTCGTTGTCAATAGCCAGTACTAGGCCCAAATAAATTTATATTATTATTCCTTGACTTAGAAATAAAAGATAGACTTCTATTCTACCAAAGGAAAGTAAGATTGACAAAATCCCCTTTTTACCTATATTTTAAAGAAAGCTTTTCTCTTATGATAAAGAATTCCCGATTGATTAGGTATTTTCCTTCATAACATTGTGAATTGTAAAGAAAAAGTGTAAAATAATCATCACAAAGTATTAGTACCAAGTGATAATTTTTATGTGAAATGAAAGGAGCTTATCAATGATAAATGGTTTTATTATTTTATGTGCTTATCTAATCGGCTCTATACCATCTGGGTTATGGATTGGAAAAATCTTTTACAAAATGGATATACGAGAGCACGGTAGCGGTAACTTAGGCGCTACGAATACTTTTCGTATTTTAGGAAAAAAAGCAGGTCTGATTGTAACAATTATGGATGTCTTAAAAGGAACAGCGGCTGTTTTATTGGCGTCGTTACCTTTTTTTACTGAAGCTACGGTTCATCCAATGATTCTTGGCGTTTTAGCAGTATTCGGTCATATGTTTCCTGTGTTTGCGAGTTTCCGTGGTGGTAAAGCAGTTGCTACATCTGCCGGTGTGGTACTTGGCTATTCTTGGCCATTTTTTATCGTATTATTCTTTACGTTCTTCATCACATTAAAAATCACGAAAATTGTTAGTTTAACATCGATCATTGCCTCTGGGCTGGCACTTATTTATTCAATCGTTTATTATTTTGTTACAGGTGATTTTGCATTATTAATCTTAGTGGCGTGTCTATTCAGCTTTATTGTCTATC
The DNA here is from genome assembly GCF_044762775.1 of Lysinibacillus sp. NPDC096418. Taxonomy (NCBI): domain Bacteria; kingdom Bacillati; phylum Bacillota; class Bacilli; order Caryophanales; family Bacillaceae; genus Lysinibacillus; species Lysinibacillus sp. NPDC096418. Next base: position 4,872 of record NZ_JBIWEY010000020.1, on the reverse strand, counting down.
GCCATCGCGCAAACATCGCTCGTATTAAAAATGGTACTGAACCAAAAGTGAAATGGATTTAAAGTGAGGAAGGATCATAACATGAAGATTACACTAACTGATGCAGCGCTTGAATGGTTTAAGCATGAAATGGAAGTTGAAAAAGGTGATAACATTCGTTTTTATGCACGATATGGTGGCTTAAGTCCTTTCCACGAAGGTTTTTCCCTCGGTATGACACGCGAGGAGCCAATCGACATTGGTGCTCAAACGGTTGTCGATGGCATTACGTACTACATTGACGAAAAAGATTTATGGTTTTTTAATGAGCATAATTTACATATTGATGTAGATAGTAACATTGATGAATTAAATTACGCTTATACAAAATAGCAATTTAGAGATTGTCTCAGGCTTTTGAGACAATCTCTTTTTGTTTTACTAGCGATTTTTTGTTTATCTCGATAAAAAGTTGTATATCCTCTTATTAGCTCAATGAATAGATGGAGGAGGATTTTTAAGTGAGTAGTTCAAAAAATAATAACGATACCTCTCAATCAACATCAAGCTCTTCGAAGGATTTACTTAATCAATCTCTTTCAAAAAATATTCAAATCATTAAAGAAGCAGTTGGTAATAGTAACGATATTGTCATACGGGAGTTTTTTATTGGGAAATCAGAGAATCATCCCATGGCAATCGTTTACACAGATGGTTTAGCCGATCAAACAGCAATATCGGATTTTATAATGGAATCTCTTATGTTGGATTTAGATAAGACGATTGAAGTTAAATCAGAAGCACTCAACCAATATTTAAAAGATACTGGTTTGACAGTCGGTGATGTGAAAGATATTGAAGATTTTTCGACATTGTTTAGTTCAATCATGAATGGAGAAACCGTCATTTTATTAGACGGTGAACCAAAAGGAATTTCGACAAGTACTAAAAAATCTAAGGATCGAGCAATTACTGAACCTACTACGGAATCAGTCGTAAGGGGTCCTAAAGAAGCTTTTACAGAAACACTTCGTACAAACACAGCCATGATACGTCGTAAGATTAAAAATCCTAACCTTTGGATAAAATCGAGGGTTATTGGGAAAGTAACGCAAACAGATATTGCCGTTATGTACATTAATGGCATTGCGAACGAAAAAATTGTAAAAGAGGTTCTCGAACGTTTAGACAGTATTGACATAGATGGCATTCTAGAAAGTAGTTATATTGAAGCGTTGATACAAGATAGTAAATATTCGATATTCCCAACAATTTACAATTCAGAACGACCGGATGTCATTGCAGCTGAATTGTTAGAAGGAAAAATTGCTATTCTCGTGGATGGTACACCCTTTGTTCTTATTGTCCCTGCTTTGTTCACATCTTTTTTACAATCTTCAGAGGACTATTATCAAAATTTCATAATTAGTTCACTTATACGTCTATTGAGATATTTCGGTATAATCATTTCTCTGATTGTCCCTTCTCTATATGTGGCAATCACTACTTTTCACCAAGAAATGTTACCTACGGCTATGTTGATTAGTATCGCCTCACAGCGAGAAGGTGTCCCCTTCCCTGCTGTTGTTGAAGCAATAATTATGGAAATTGCATTTGAAATTTTAAGAGAAGCAGGACTCCGTATGCCGAGAACAATTGGCCCAGCAATTTCAATTGTTGGAACATTGGTTATTGGGCAAGCGGCGGTAGAGGCTGGTATTGTTTCGGCAGTAATGGTAATCATCGTATCATTAACGGCTATTTGTAGTTTTCTCTTCCCCGCTTATGGCTTGTCTAACACAGTCCGTGTCCTGCGTTTTCCTTTAATGCTATTAGCAGGTGGTTTTGGTTTATTTGGAGTGATGATCGGAGTAATGGCTTTAATCCTTCATTTATGCAGTTTACGCTCTTTTGGTGTTCCTTATATGAGTCCTTTTGCACCATTAGTTCCTGATGATCAAAAGGATGCATTAATACTGTTTCCACGTGGATTATTATTAAAGCGACCACGCTTAGTTAGTCAGATAAACAATATTAGGGGAAAAAAGCCGTTAAATAATAAAAATAATAATTAACCATACATGTACAAAAATGAGGTATCCAATATGAAGAAGGTATTAACATTTATGCTACTAACTTTGCTTACTCTTGTCTTGAGTGGATGTTGGAGTAAACGTGAATTAAATGAGCTTGCTATTGTTGTGGCATTTGGCGTGGATAAAGTGGACGATGGATATGAGGTATCTGTGCAAGTAGTGGACCCTGGAGAAATTTCTTCAAAGCGAGCGACTGGTGTCCGAGCCCCAGTTGTTACCTATCATGCTCAGGGGAAAACCATATTTGAAGCAATTAGGAGAACAACAACACTATCTCCAAGGAAGGCCTATTTTTCTCATCTTCAAGTGGTTGTCTTTGGAGAAAAAGTAGCTTCCGAGGGAATAGAGTCAACAATAGATTTTTTAGCAAGAGATCATGAAATTAGAAATGACTTTAATGTCATAGTAGCCAATCAGACTACTGCCAAGGAAGTATTGAATGTTTTAACGCCAATAGAAAAAGTACCTGCCCAAAAAATAGCAAGCTCTATTCAGAATTCTGAAAAATCATGGGGGTCCACTTTATCTGTCAACATTGATGAATTATTAAATAAGCTTAGAAGTAAAGAACAAAGTCCTGTTTTGTCAGTAATTGACGTAATCGGAAATCAAAAATTAGGCATCGATCAGACAAATGTAGAGAGAATCCAAACACCGGTCATATTGAAATATACAGGGCTGGCAGTTTTTAAACAGGATAAATTAATAGGCGTTTTAACTGAAGATGAAAGTAAAAGTTATAATTATTTGAATAATAACATTAAGAATACAATTGAAGTGATTTCTTGCCCTAAAGAAGGAGAGCTATCAACAGAAATATTAAAATCAAAAGCAAAAGTGAAAGGCAAAATAGAAAACGGTATACCAAAAATTAATATCCATATTGATGTCGAGCAAAATGTTGCAGAAGTTGATTGTAATATTAATTTAGCTGAGAAAGAAACAATTCAAATGATTAATGAAAAAACAAGCCAATTAATTAAGGATAAAGCAGAGCAGGCACTTCATACGATACAACAAACATATAAAGTGGATAACTTAGGATTTAGTGAAGTCCTCCATCGTGAAAACCCTAAAGAATGGAAGAAAATAAAAGATGAATGGACAACATTATTTCCAGAGTTAGAGGTTAAGGTTGAAGTCAAAGTTCGTACACTTGGAGTAGGTACTACGAACGATTCAATATCGAATAAATCAGAGGAGTAATTTTAAATGTTTATAACATTAGGAATATTAGCTATTTCAGCCCTTATTATTTACTTCGAAATACCAAAATTAATAAAAAAAAATGATACTAAAACAATTTGGACATTTTCTATCCTACTATTTCTTGGAACAACCTTAAGTATTGCGAAGGGTTTAAATGCGAATATTCCTAATCCATTAGACTGGATAACCGCTCTTTTTAAGCCTATTGCAGATTTATTAAAAACATTATTAAAGTTTTAAGACTTCTTCTATAAAATTGAAGGAAATTTAGTTGAAAGTAAAAGAGGATAAGTTATGGAAAAACAAGTTATTAGTGCTCGTCAATTTACAATAATTACATTGCTCTGTTCAATAGGTTCAACGATATTAATCATCCCATCAAGCATCGCACAAGTGACTAAACAGGATGCTTGGATTGTAGCTATCATAAGTGTTGCCTTAAGCTTTTTACTAGTAAAGTTATATATATCAGTAGGCAATTCGACGCCAGATTTATCTCTGGTGGAAGCAAATGAAAAAATATTAGGGAAATTTATTGGAAAAGCTGTATCTATCGCGTTTACACTATTTACTTTTCTATCTTCAGGAGAATTACTATATTACATTGGGAATTTTATGCAAACTGAAGTCATGCCTGAGACTCCTACAGTTGCATTTGTGCTATTGTTTATGCTTATTATAATGTTTGCAACTTATTTAGGGTTAGAAGTCTTTGCACGATCTGCAGAAATACTTTTTTCTATTTTTTTGTTCTTTTTTATTATATTTGTTATTTTCATTTCTCCAGATATTAAGATTCAAAATATACAACCGCTCTTTGAAGCAACTACAGGTTCATTTATTTATGGAATTTTACTTTTCGTTAGTACTTCCGCATTCCCGTTAGTTGTTTTATTGATGATTTTTCCCTCTGCCGTCAATGTAAAAAAAGCAGCTCAAAAAGGATTTTACATAGGTACTTTGGTAGGAGGTTTGATATTAATAATATTGATTGCTTTGTCTATTTTAGTCTTGGGAGCAACGAACACAACTTTAAGGACTTTTCCAAGCTATACACTGGCTCAAAGTATTTCAATAGGAAATTTTCTACAGCGTATTGAGATTATTATGGCCTCTATGTGGATTATAACAATATATATTAGAGCGTTCATCTATTTTTACGCATCAGTAAAGGGTTTAGGGCAAGTACTCAATATAAAAGATCACAGGCCACTGATTTTACCACTAGGGATGATTGCAGTCGCACTTTCTCAAATTGTTCATCCAAACATAGTCCATTCAGAAATATTTATTAAGGAAATTTGGATACCTTATTCCTCAATATTTGCTGTCTTCCTACCACTTCTATTATTAATTGTTGCAAAAATCCGAAAAATTCCAGGCAAAGAATCAACCATAAAAACAAGTAACTCCGACAATGATAAGACTGAGCAATCTCTGACTATTAAAGAAAGTCAAACAGAGTAAAACCACCCTTTTTATGAAAAAGGGTGGTTTTTATGTGCGCCTAGCATGGGTGTAGTCTATAGGGTGCAAGTCCCGAACTGTGAAGGCAGAAGTAATAGTTAGCTTAACGCAAGGGTGTTCG